>JAKPQL010000062.1 GCA_029547045.1 Deltaproteobacteria bacterium
GGCGGCGGCGGCGGCGGTGGAGGCGGCGGCGGGTGGTAGCCCCTTCAGGCCCCGGCCGCCATGCGGTACGCGTACACCCGTACCTCGTCGGCCAGACCCTTGAGGGTGGCAGTCCTCTCCCGGAATCCCTGCTGAAATGCCACCACCTCCCGGAAGGTGTTCTCGTCCACCAGGATCTCCAGCGACTCGGCCTTCTCCTGGAGGCGGGCCGCCAGGTTGACGTGGTGGCCCACCACGCTGAAGGACTTGCGGGCCGTGCTGCCCAGGATGCCCACCGCCACGGGGCCGCTGGAGATGCCGATCCCCACCGAGAGCACGGGCCTGCCCTCCTGTTCGAGCTGGCGGTTCAGGTCGTTCACCGCGGACAGGATCTTCATGCCCGCCACCACGGCCTGGTGTGGCGGGGACACGGACAGGGTGAGGATTCCGAACACGCCCATGACCGCGTCGCCCATGATCTTGTCCATCACGGCCGACTCCTCCAAGAGCGGCGGGATCATGGCGTCCAGGTAGCGGTTGAGCGTGGCGAACACCACCTCGGGCGGGTTGGTCTCGCTGAAGGAGGTGAATCCCCGGATGTCGGCGAACAGGATGCTCACCTGCCTGCGCTCGCCCGACTCGAGCAGCTGTATCCGCCCCTCCCCCAGTGCCTGGACCAGCTCCTTGCCCAGGTACTGGTCCATGATCCGGGCATGCTTCTCGTACAGGATGGTGGACTCGTTCGCCTCCTCGTAGAGGTGACGCTGCCGGAGCTCCTCGTCGGTCAGCGAGAGGAGGAGCACGAAGTGCCTGCCCGCCTGACGGACGATGTGGACATCCGCGTGCATGCCCTCGTCGATCTGCACGCAGGGAAGGACCAGAGGGGACTGCTTCAGGGGCAGCAGCCCGGTGAGGAACGGGGCCTGGTCGAGGATGGGCGCCCTCTCCTTCAGGGGGCCGAGGCCGTACAGGGCACAGTCACCGCCGTATCCTTCCAGCCGGTCGTCCCTGTCCGCCACCAGGTAGGCGGGGTTGCGGTCCTCCACGCAGTTTTCCATGAGGTGGACCAGGAGCTCTTCGGGCAGCCACATCACGTCACCCCCCACATGGCGCGGGCGAGGCCCTCCATGGCAGTGTGCAGGGCGAGGCCGCCGTGGGCGCTCACCGCATGGACGGCAAGACCCATGGAGTTCAGGGAAGAGAGCTGGTCCTCGTCCACCTCCCAGATGTCCCTGAGGTCGAGCTTGTTGACGAGCATCAGCTCGGGGATATCGCCAATGATCTCCCGCATGCGGGCCCGGATGTCCAGGGCGCGCTCGAGGGTGCCCCGGCGGGTGCCGTCCGCCACGTAGACGCACCCGTGCGCCCCAAGCAGGTATTCGGGCGGGATGCGGTAGAACGCGCTCTCGCCCTTGATGTCCCACACGATGAGCTCCCTGAGGCGCCCGCGCACCGGCACCACGGCCCGGGTGATCCGGACGCCCAGGGTCGAGGCGTAGTCGCCGGAGACGGCCTGGCCGGAGTACCCCGCCATCAGGCTGGTCTTGCCCACGGCCGCCGCGCCGAGGATGCAGATCTTTTTCCGTTGCGCCTCGCGCATGGGGAAAGGGTACGTGGGTGCCGGGCCGTTGTCAACGGTGCAGCTCGGAGCAGACGTAGAGCACCGCGCCGTTGATGCCCGCGTGGGCGAAGTACACCAAGGGGATCTTCTTTGCGTCGAGCACCGGGAGGAGCTCCCTGGTGGGCTTGTAGTTCCGCGCGTTTTTGAAAGACCCTTGTGGCCGGGCGTTGCTGTACACCACGGACACCGGTGCGCGGTTCCCCTTCCCTGGGCAGGTGGTTTGGGTGTATGGTGTGTGAGGCGTTGAAGCCTTCATCCCCGGAAAGCGAAAGGACAGACACAGATGCCCACCATCACGGTACCCACCCCTTCCTGCACGGACCGCCCCGGCATCGCCGCGGTGCCGCATTCCAGGAGGACGGCGTCCTTCGGGCGCTGCGCATCCGAGAGCGCTTCCTGCTCTCGATCTCGGAGGCACAGATGAACCGTGCGGCCCTGACCATGTGCACCATACTCGCCATGGCTACCCTTGCCGGGTGTGCGACCACTCGGTTCATGGACATGGGGTGCGCGACATATCCGCCCTATGAGGGAGAGGTTCAGGTCCTCGATGCGCCCCTCGAGGGAGTGGACTACGAGCTCATCGGGATCGTGTCGGCCGGTGGACCCTGGGAAACCTCGTACGAGAAGCTCCTGCAACAGGTGAAGGAAGTCGCAGCGCAGCATGGCGCCGATGCGGTCATGCTGTGCAGCGAGAAAATCTGTTTCAGGATGGGCGAGAAGGATTCGGGCCTCGTTGCCCCTGCAGTTCGGATCAGGCACCGTGCGCCCGTCTCAGAGCAGGGAGCGCCCCGGACGGCTGCGCCACCGGTTGCCGCCCCGGCGCCTGCTCCAGCTCCGACGACAACCGAACGGGCGCTTGTGGAAAAGGGCCGTGTCACGCTGAATATCCAGTTCGATACCAACAGGGCCGTGGTGAAAGATCACTACTTTGCCGAGATGGCTGAATTGGCCGCTGTCATGAGGAAGCACCCCCACCTGCGGGTGATGATCGAAGGACATACGGACAGTATCGGGAATGATGGGTTCAACCAGGAACTCTCCCAGAAACGGGCCGATGCCGTGAGGGACTTCCTGGCGAGGCGTTTCGGTATCGATGCAGCCCGACTGGACGCCATCGGCTTCGGGGAGACCAGGCCCGTTGCAGACAACGATACCCCGGAGGGGAGACAGATGAATCGCCGGGTGGAAGCGGCTCTCGAGTATGAAAAGACGGTGAATCAATGAGCGGCGCCTGTTTTCATGGCGGCTTCCCGTGCACGGATGGTCGCCCGTACCATGTTTGCCATGCTGACATTCCCCAGGGTGAACAGCTTCACCAGGGCGACCTCTTTATAGGGCAACCTGTCGATGATCTCTTTTTCATCGAGCCCCTGGTCGTGGAGCGTGGCGACCTCCCCTGAGAAGTTTTCCAGGAATTCCAGCTTTGCCCGCAGCTTGGGCTTCCCGGCTGCAAGGACCGGGTTGTGTGCACAAAAAAGATCCTGAAAATCGAGGGACAGCACGTTCCGCAGGGAACGGATCGTATCGTCCATGGTTTCGTCGGCGCGGAAATATCTGATCCGTGAAGAAAGATACAGGTCTCCCGAAAAGAGCCAGCCCTCGTTTCTTTCCAGGTACGAGGTGTGATCCGTGCTGTGCCCCGGGGTATGGATGGGCATGAGGGAGATGCGATTGCTCTCGATGAGCGGAGGAAGGATGTCCATGGCAAGCCTTCCGGGGGGGCCCCACATATAATACTGGTATGGCCGTATGCTGAATCCGCGTTCCATCTTTTTCACGGTCCCGGGATGGCCGTATACGGGGACATGGTTTTCTCTCCGGATTGCGGCCGCATTGCCGCTGTGGTCTTCGTGGTAGTGCGTCAGGACCACCTGGTTTATCCTCCTCTCCCGGATGATTTCGAGCACGTGCTTGCGCATCAGGCGTTGCGCGGTATCGATGCACACACCGTCGACCAGAAAGAGGTGCACGGTCATGACCGGCGGCCGGAGAAGGCCGTAGCCAAGCTCAACGGCCTCTACAGCGCCGTATTTCTTGATAGTGATAGTCTTCACGGGTGCTCGTGTCCTGCAGGGGATGCACGGGAATCGTCCCGTTCCTGTTGATATATACCATCAAACAGGGACCTGATCAGTAACAACAGCACCATCCTCCGGGCATGGCGATCGTGACCGCCTGCACGTGCACGGCGCCGGCTTGACTCGCACGCACGCCGCGGCATACACTCAAGGGACCATGTCCGCATTCGGCATCGTCTTCACCCTGCTGGGCTCCCTGATGCACGGGTACGTGTTCTGGCGCGCGGCGTCGGTGCCGGGCATCAGGCGCCGCATCTCCCGGGCGGGCCTCGTGTCCGGAGCTGTCGCCCTCTGGCTGGTGTTCCTGCTGGGACGTGCCTACCGGCACGGCAGCGTCGAGGTCTTGGCCGGATGGCTCCAGACCATGGGCATGACCTGGATGGCCATGCTGTTCCTCATGACCGTGTGCCTCCTGGCCGTGGAGGTCGTCACCGGGTTCGGCCTCCTCCTGAGCGGCCCTGCCAAGCGCATGCGGGGCATGGCCCTGGTCGCGGGCGTGGTCCTTTCGCTCATCGCCATGGTGCAGGGCACGCGGGCCCCGGTGGTGGAGGATTACGAGGTGCGCCTGGAGGGACTCCCCGGGGAGCTGGACGGCACGGTCATCGTGGGCCTGTCCGACCTGCACCTGGGGGACAGGCTCGGCAGACAGTGGCTCCATGCACGGGTGGACCAGGTCCGTGCCCTGCGACCCGACCTGGTGGTCCTGCTGGGCGACATCATGGAGGGCCGCGGTGCGCTCCGGCAGGACCTGTACCCGGACCTTGCGCGGCTTCGCGCCCCCCTGGGCGTCTGGGCCGTGCCGGGAAACCACGAGACCTTCCACCGGGGGGACCTGGTCATGTCCCAGCTCAGGGCAGCGGGGGTGGAGGTGCTCCTCAACCGGTGGGCCCAGGTGCGGCCTGGACTGGTCCTGGCAGGCATCGAGGACCTCACGGCGCTCAGCCGGTCGCGCCGCAGCGGAGACCCCCTCTCCATAGCCCTTGCGGGCAGGCCGCCGGGGGCCACGGTGCTCCTCTCCCACACCCCCTGGCAGTACGAGCGCGCCGCGCGCGACGGCGTGGGCCTCCTGCTCAGCGGCCACACCCACGCGGGCCAGATCTGGCCCTTCGGATACGTGGTACGGCTCACCTACCCCCTGCTCTCGGGCAGGTACGAGGTGGAGGGCATGACGGTCATCGTGTGCCGGGGCACCGGCACCTGGGGGCCTCGCATGCGTCTCTGGAAGCCCGGGGAGATCATGCGGGTGACGCTGCGCGCAGGGTGACTAGACGATTCCCCTGAGGAAGGCCACGGCGTTCTCGAACACGGCCAGGCCCTCGCCCTGTTTGGGGAGCCGCGGCTGCCGGGTCCAGGCCGGGTGGTTGGTGGGGTGGAGGTAGGCCTCGGGGTGGGGCATGAGGCCGAAGATGCGGCCAGTCCCGTCGCAGATGCCGGCAATGGCGGAAACCGAACCATTGGGGTTGTCCGGGTACTCCATGGTGGGCTGCAGGGCTTTGTCCGCGTACTGCACGGCCACGAGGCCCTTGTCCGTGATCTCGTCCAGGGTGGCCTGGGTGTCGGCCACGAACTTGCCCTCTCCGTGGCGCACCGGGACGAGGAGGCTCTCCATGCCCTTCGTGAACACGCAGGGGCTGTTCGGGTTCACCTTCAGCAGCACCCAGCGGTCCTCGAACCTGGCCGAGTCGTTGAAGGTGAGCGAGACGCGCCGCCTGCCCAGGGGGTTGCCGGGCAGGATGCCGGACTTCACCAGGGCCTGGAACCCGTTGCACACGCCCAGGATGAGCATACCCCTGTTGATGAAGACCTCGATCTCCTCGAACAGGGTCTTCCCCGTTGTCTTCACCCGGGCGTGCCTGAGGCGCACGCTCTCCACCTGGGCCGAGCCCAGGTCGTCCCCGTCCAGGAACCCGCCGGGCAGGTTCAGGAAGTGGTAGTCGTTGATGGCGAATGCGCCGGAGAGGACCTCGCTGATGTGGGCGATGTCCGCCAGCGCCCCTGCCATGCGGCAGGCGTGCGCCATCTCGGTCTCGCAGTTGGTGCCGTAGCCGGTGATGACGAGTGCCTTGACGGAAGCCATATCAGAAGTCCAGGGTCGCCTTCCAGGCGGTTTTCAGCGCAGCGATGTCTTCGGACAGCAGCGTGGCGCCGTTCACGGACCGGATCACGAGGGTCTCTTCGGGCGTGGAGGTGCCGATGAGGGAGGCATCCTTGCCCAGGGCCTTCTCAAAGGCGGCTTTCTTCCCCGGCGCCACCTCCACCATGATCCTGCCCGTTGACTCGGAGTAGAGGATCTCGGTGTCGCTCATGCCGGGTTCCGCCTGGACCTGCGCCAGGTCGACGGAAAGCCCGAAGCCGCCGGCAAAGGCCATCTCGGCCAGGCACACCGCAAGGCCGCCGTCCGAGCAGTCATGGGCGGCGAGCACCAGGCCCCGCCTCATGGCCCGGTGCAGGGCCTTGTAGCGTTTCAGGGAGGCCTTCGCGTCCACGCCGGGCACCCGGGCGCCCTTCCTGCCCAGGCTCGCCAGGTACTCGCTGCACCCGAGCTCTCCCCTGGTGACGCCCAGGAGGTAGATGAGGCTGTCCGGCCGCTTGATGTCCATGGTCACGGCCTTCTTCACGTCCTCCATCTTGCCGATGACCGAGATGAGGATGGTGGGCGGGATGGAGATCTTCACGTCGCCGCCGATGTAGTCGTTCTTCATGCTGTCCTTGCCCGAGATCATGGGGCAGGAGTACGCCAGGGCATGCTCGTACAGGGCCCGGTTGGCCCGCACGAGCTGGGCCAGCTTGTATTCGCCGTCTGGGTTCCTGGGGCCCGCCACCGGGTCGCACCAGCAGAAATTGTCCAGGAAGGCCCAGTGGTCCGGGTCGCCCCCGGCGCACACGTAGTTCCTCAGTGCCTCGTCCAGGCCGCAGGCGGCCATGGCGTAGGCGTCGAGGTCCGAGTACCGGGGTATGATGCCGTTCGCGACCACCACGGCCTCCTCGCTGTCCAGCCGGGGCCGGACCACGCCGGCGTCCGACGGACCGTCCATGGCCACCCCCACCAGGGGTTTCACGGCAGAGCCCGCCTGCACCTCGTGGTCGTACTGTCTCACCACGTACTCCTTGGAGCAGATGTTGAGCCTGGCGAGCATCTCCTTGAGCTTCGCGCCGTGGTCAGCGGGCTCTGGCACGGGCGCCGGGTCCACTGCGGGCGGAGTCCACCGGGCCGCCAGGCGCATGGGCGGCAGGCCGTTGTGGAGGAAGTCCAGGCTCAGGTACGCCACGGTCCTTCCCTGGTAGGTGCAGTGGAAGAACCCGGTGTCCGTGAATTCGCCCACCACCGTGGACTCCACGCCCATGGCCTCGGACAGGGCGAGGAAGGCGTCGATGTGCCCGGGCGCCACCCCCAGCGTCATGCGCTCCTGGGCCTCGGACAGGAGGATCTCCCAGGGGCTGAGGCCGTGGTACTTCAGCGGCGGCCGGTCCAGGTCTATGCGGCAGCCGCCGCAGGCGGTGGCCATCTCGCCCACGGACGACGACAGCCCCCCCGCCCCGTTGTCCGTGATGGCCCGGTACAGGCCCCGGTCGCGGGCCACGAGCAGGAAGTCCGTGAGCTTCTTCTGGGTGATGGGGTCGCCGATCTGCACGGCCGAGGTGGGCGACTCCTCGTGGAACTCCTCAGAGGAGAAGGTGGCGCCGTGGATGCCGTCCTTGCCGATGCGGCCGCCGGACATGACGATGAGGTCTCCGGGAGCGATCTCCTTGAGGTGGGAGGGCTTTCCGCCTATGGTCCTCGGCATGATCCCGGCCGTGCCGCAGTACACGAGCGGCTTGCCCAGGTAGCGCTCGTCGAACACGATGCACCCGTTCACCGTGGGGATGCCCGACTTGTTGCCGCCGTGCTCCACCCCCTCGCGCACGCCCTCGAAGACCCGCAAGGGGTGGAGGATCTTGGGCGGTAGAGGTCCCTCGTGGAAGGGACTCGCGAAGCAGAACACGTCCGTGTTGAAGATGAGTTTTGCCCCGAGCCCGGTGCCGAAGGGGTCGCGGTTCACGCCCACGATGCCGGTGAGCGCACCGCCGTAGGGGTCCAGGGCGGAGGGCGAGTTGTGGGTCTCCACCTTGAAGACCAGGTTGTACTCGTCGTCGAAGCGGATCACTCCGGCATTGTCCGTGAACACGCTCACGCAGATGTCCCGGTTTCCCCGCTTTTTCCGGATGGCAGCGGTGGCGCCCTTGATGTAGGTGGAGAAGAGCGAGGAGATGTGCTCGGTCCGGCCGTCCTCCTCGTAGTCGATCTCGGCGGAGAAGATCTTGTGCTTGCAGTGCTCGGACCAGGTCTGGGCCAGGCACTCGAGCTCCACGTCCGTGATCTTTCCGGACAGGCCCACGGCCAGGCGCTGCCCGATGGTGGCGGGGTCGTTCAGGTGGGCCGCGATGGTCTTCATCTCGGAGAGGTTCAGGGCGAGCGTCCGCTCCTGGGAGAGGCGCACCAGGTCTTCGTCGGGCAGGTTCAGGGAGAGTTCCTCCACCACGGGCTCGTGGGATGAGGTGACCAGGGGGATGAGGGGCTCGATGCGGCGGCAGGCCGGCATCGGATAGATCCGGATGGTGTGGATCAGGGCGTTGGCCAGGCACTCGCTGGCCATGGCACGTACCTGGGCCTCGTCGTAGCCGCCCTCGATGAGGTATCCCCGGGCGGAATAGACGTCGATGGTCCTGCCCGTGAGGAGCCCCAGGGCGTACCGGGCGCTGTGTCCCACATTGTCCGTGACCCCCGGCCTGAACCCCACCTCCACGTACCAGCCGCAGCGTGCCCGCAGGACCTCGTCCGTGGCCATGTCCTGGATGACCGGGTCGCAGAAGGCCTCCTGAAGGAGCGCCGGGGAGACGTCGTCGCTGTCCACGTGGTAGACGTCGAAACAGGAGATCTTGTCAGGGGGTGTGAGCCGTGAGAAGGCGTGGCGTATCTGGCGGGTGACCCTGGCTCCGCGGGCGTCGAAGAGGTGCTCCTTGAGCCCGACCTCGACCCGGATGGCCATGGTATCAGCCTTTTTCCTCAACGTACAGGATGGCGGGGCCCTCCACGCTCTCGCGCTCGGACTTGCACTTCACGCACAGCGTGGCAAAGGGCATGGCCTTGAGCCTGCCCACCGGGATGTTCTCCCCGCAGTCCTCGCAGAAGCCGTATTCGCCTTTTTCCATGCGCAGAAGCGCGCTCTCGATCTGTTCCAGCTTCTGGCGCTCCCGGGTTCCGAGCAGGAGGTTGAACTCGCGGGTCTGCTCCAGGTCGGCATCGTCGAAGATGTCGCCGATCTCTCTCTGGGCAGTTATGTCATTGGACTTGATGCGCTCACCCAGGGTCTTAAGGATGTCCTTCTTCATCTGGAGAAGAATCTCTCTGATCTCAAGGAGCTCATTCTTTCGTAACATCCTGTCCTCCACAGAAAATTGGAAGTAGGCTTCTTATACTTATTACCTCCGCGCTGTCAACCACCAATTCGTCGTCCTTATTTCGATGCGTTTTCACAAATTTCGGTGCAGAACCGGGCGTCGGCGGTCTAGTCGGGCCTGAAGAACCGCATCGTCGACCCTAGAAGGCAAGCTCGCTGCCGAACACCTCGCATTCCACCATGGTCCCCCTCTCGAGGTCCACCATGCCCCTGGGGAGCACCATGAAGCAGTTGCCCTTCGCCATGGAGGTGAGGATGCCCGAGCCCTGGGGCCCTGTGGGCCTCACGGTGAGTTCGTCCCCCACGCGTTCCAGGATGCCCCTGATATAGTGGGGCCTGTCGCTCCTGTTCTTCAGCGCCTCACTAAGGCTGGCGCGGACGCGGGGCAGGAGTATGTTCCGGGCCCCCTGCATGGCGAGCAGCGCGGGCCTGGCAAACTGGTAGAAGGAGGTCATGGTGGATACCGGGTTTCCGGGCAGGCCGATGGTGGGTATTCCCATGAGGGTCCCGAAGGCCACGGGCTTTCCGGGCTTCATGTCCACGGTCCAGAAGGCGAGGCTGTTCCCGTCCTTCTGCATGATTTCCCTGACCATGTCGTAGTCTCCCATGGAAACCCCCCCCGAGGTGAGGATAAGGTCGGCCCGGCAGGCCCAGGAGAGCCTGGCCTTGAGGTCGGAGTGCTGGTCCCTGGCGATGCCCAGGTACACCGGCGTGCCGCCGGTCTCCCGGATGAGGCTGATGAGGGTGTAGGAGTTGGACGAGACGATGGCCTGCTCCGGGGCCTGCTCTCCGAGATCCACGACCTCGTCTCCCGTGGCGAGCACCGCCACCACGGGACGTTGCCCCACCATGACGAAGGGCCTGCGGAGCGATGCCAGCACCCCGATCTGCGCGGCTCCGAGGCGCTGGCCCGCAGACAGGACGCGCTGCCCGGCCGGGATGTCCTCCCCCTGGAACCGGATGTTCTCGTGTCTGTCCGGGACCTTCTGTATCCTCACCCGGCCCTTGGCCTCCACCGTGTCCTCGCGCCGGACCACCGCATCGGCGCCCTGAGGGATCGGCGCGCCGGTCATGATCTTCACCGCCCGCCCCGGCTCCAGGGGCCGGCAGGGGAACGCCCCGGCAGGGACCACTTCAGAGACCTCGAGGGTCGTGCCGGCAGAGCTCACGTCAGCGGTCCTGACGGCGTACCCGTCCATGGCCGAGTTGTCGAACGGCGGTATGT
Source organism: Deltaproteobacteria bacterium (assembly GCA_029547045.1). Lineage (GTDB taxonomy): Bacteria > Desulfobacterota > Desulfomonilia > UBA1062 > UBA1062 > MWEI01. The sequence goes on from JAKPQL010000062.1 coordinate 10,345, forward strand.
GCAGGGTGGAGATGATGTCCTCGGCCAGGAACCTCCCCAGGGCGTCATGGATCGGCACCCGCTCCGCAGGCAGGACCGGCATGGCCGACAGAATGATTTCCCGAGCCTTCTCAACAGGTATCATGGCGCCCATCCTTCCTCACGATACGGTGACAGCGTATCCTAAGGGAGCGGGCAACCCAAGTCAAGATTCGTTTGTGTGTTGTCGATAGGATGGCTATGGAACTGAAGGATATCCTTGCTCCTCTGGAAATCGAGCTCAAGAAGGTCTCCCTCCTGGGAGGGAGCATGGCAGTGGTGGTGGTCCCCTGGGATCAGGGGGATATGGCCATGCGGGCCAAGCGTGAGACGGACACGGCGCTTCGGTGCGGAGACTACCTCGTCATCGGTGTGTTCGGCCTGGGAGGCGACGAGGCGTCCTCCCAGTTCCTCTCCATACCCAAGGGCATCGCGGTCTTCCCCAAGGACGGCCCGGACATGCAGACGCTCTTCTTCGAGGCGGTGGAGCGCTTCAATCTCAGCAAGGGGAGCGCGCCCTGGGTGAAGAGCCTGTGGGAGGGCATCAAGGAGTCCGCTTCCATGGACACCGAGGGTGATGGCGAGGCGAAGTTCATGGGGAGTGCCTTCTACCAGTTCTACGCCTTCATGGCGGCCCACGCCCCGGAGATGGGCCGGGTGGTGGGGCAGATGAGCCAGGCCGACCGGCACTGGATCGAAGACCTCCTCCCCTACGGCCTGGTGAGGGATCTTCCTTCCCGGGAGGGCGGCAGGGACGAGGACATCGAGCGCCTCATGCAGGAGTGGGGATACCAGGAGCGGCTCGAGCGGAAACGGGATCTTGGCCGGGGCACCCTGCGGAAGTTCCGGAACATCGAGCACCTCTTCACCCTGCCCTCCATCTCCCAGGAGATCATCGCGCTCGCCGAAGACGATATGGTTGCCGCCTCCCGGATGGCAAAGGTCATCGAGAAGGACCCGGTGCTCACCTCCCGGCTGCTCAAGGTGGTGAACTCAGCCTTCTACGGGTTCCGGCGGCAGATCGTTTCCGTGGAACACGCCGTGGTTATCCTGGGCAACGACGAGGTGGTGAACCTGGCCTTTTCCATCGCCGTGCACCAGATCATGGAGAAGATCGCGCCCAAGCAGGCCGCCCTGCTGTGGGAGCACTCGCTGATGGTGGCCCACCTCACCCAGTGGCTGGGAGGCATCATGGGATGCAGCTCCACGAGCGCACTGTACACCCTGGGCCTGCTCCACGACTTCGGGAAGATCATCTTCCTCCAGAGGGGGTATACGCCCAGCGATTATGTCTCGCTGTCCTCCCTGGAGGAACTGGCCCACGAGGAGCGGGAGACGGGGCTCTCCCATGCGGAGATGGGTGCGTTCGTGGCGGAGCGCTGGAACCTGCCCGAGGACATCGTGGACGGGCTTCTGGGCCATCACCTGCCCAGCAAGGCAAAGGACATCTGTCTCGCCGTGGCGGTCCATGCGTCGGATGCCATCGCCCATCTGGGCGCCCTCGATCTGGACCGGCTGAATACGGTGGCGGTGCGTCACCTCGTGCCGGACAAGATGGCGCAGCTCAGCGCAGAGGTGGTGGCGAAGCGCCATGAGTACATCAAGGCCCGGGTCCACACCCTGCTCGACATGTAGGCCATGGAACGGGACATAGTATCCATCCTCAAAGACCGCATCGTGTCCCTGGAAGAGGGGTATGAGCAGAAGATCGCGGAACTCTCTCTGCTCAAGGAACTGGGAGAGGCGCTCAAGGGCACGAGCCTTGCCCACTGGAACCAGCTCTTCATGCGCCAGCTCGACATCATCAAGAAGTCAACGGGCATCTACAGCATCTCGGTCATGCTCCTGGACGACCAGACCGACAACCTCTACGTGGTGAGCGCCTCCCTCATGAGGAGCTTGCCGAGCCGGCCGCCCATCCTGCTCAAGCGCGGCGAGGGTATCGCGGGTAAGGTGGTGGAGTCCGGCAAGACCCTCTACATCCCGGACGTGACCAAGGACCCCAACTTCTCCAACCGTGGCACCAACCAGGAGGGCTCCCTGGCCTGCGTGCCCATCATCGCGGAAGGGCGCAGCATCGGGGTCATCAACTTCCGCGACAACTCCCCCGGATCCTTCGGGCCCAACGACCTGCGGTTCTTCGAGCTCATCGCTGACCAGCTTTCCATCACCGCCTCCCTGGTGCGCACGTACCAGGACCTCCTGGACCTGGAGAAGAAGAGGATGAACCTGAGCAGGTACTTCTCCCGGGGCCTGGCCGAACACCTGGTGGCGGATGACCGGATGACCGGCCTGGGCGGGCAGAAGAAGACCGTGACCGTGGTCTTCGCGGACATCACCGGCTTCACCACCCTGGTGGAGGCGAACCCGGTGGAGCAGGTGGTGGAAGTGCTCAACCGGTACTTCGAGACCGTGGTGCCCATCATCTTCCGGTACGGCGGCATGCTGGACAAGTTCCTGGGCGACGGGGTCATGGCGGTCTTCGGCATCCCGGACGCCGCGGACATGGACCCGGTGAACGCCATCCGGTGCGCCGTGGACATCCAGAACGGGGTCCATGCGCTCAAGGAGCGCCTCGTGGGTGACGGATACTTTCCCATCGAGGTGGGGGTGGGCATCGCCACGGGCGTGGTGGTGGCGGGCAACGTGGGAACCGCGGAGCAGATGAACTACACCGTCATCGGCGAGCCCGTGAACCTGGCCCAGCGTCTGGAGTCGGTGAGCTCTCCCGGGGAGATCGTGGTGAGCAGCTTCACCACCGACGTGATCCCGGCCCACACGGACCTGGGGGTTTCATTCGAGCCCATGGGGTCCATCAAGGTGAAGGGGATCCAGCGGGAAATCCACCCGCTGAAGGTAATATATAGAACAGATTCAAGGTGATGGATCGCCGGGAGGGCGCGGCTCCTTTTACGCTTGACTTCCACGAACGTTTTCGCTAGTCCATGTCAGTACCGATTCATCTGTTCGTGGGCCCTCACATAGCATCACCCCACATCAGTTCATTTCACAGAGAAGGATTAATATATGCACTTAGAAGACCTCAAAAAGATGGACCCCAAAGAACTCCTGGAGACCGCCAATTCCCTGGAGATCGAAGGCTCCGCCACCATGAACAAGCAGGAACTCATCTTCGCGATCCTCCAGGCCCAGGCGGAAAAGGACGTGTCCATCTCCGGCAAGGGCGTTCTCGAGATCCTGCCCGACGGGTTCGGGTTCCTGCGCTCCGCCGACTACAGCTACCTCCCCGGGCCGGACGACATCTATGTGTCGCCCTCCCAGATCCGGCGGTTCAACCTGAAGAACGGCGACGAGGTGAACGGGCTCATCCGCCCGCCCAAGGACAACGAGCGGTACTTCGCCCTGCTCAAGCTCGAGACCATCAACATGGAGGACCCGGAAGGCGCCAAGCACCGGGTGTCCTTCGACAACCTCACGCCCTTGTACCCCATGGAGAAGTTCAAGCTGGAGACCTCCACGGACAACCTCACGGGCCGGGTGCTGGATCTCCTGGCCCCCATCGGCAAGGGACAGCGGGGCATGATCGTGTCCCCGCCGAAGGCGGGCAAGACCATGATGCTCCAGAACATCGCCAACAGCATCACGGCCAACCACAAGGACGTGGTGCTCATGGTGCTCCTCATCGACGAGCGGCCGGAGGAGGTCACGGACATGCAGCGCTCCGTCAACGGCGAGGTGGTGGCCTCCACCTTCGACGAGCCCGCCACCCGCCACGTCCAGGTGGCGCGCATGGTCATGGAGAAGGCCAAGAGGCTCGTGGAGTACAAGAAGGACGTGGTGATCCTGCTGGATTCGCTCACCCGGCTCGCCCGGGCACACAACACGGTGTGCCCGCCCTCGGGCAAGCTGCTCTCGGGCGGCATCGACGCCAACGCCCTGCAGAAGCCCAAGCGGTTCTTCGGCGCGGCCCGCAACATCGAGGAGGGCGGCAGCATCACCATCATCGCCACGGCGCTCGTGGACACGGGCTCCCGCATGGACGAGGTCATCTACGAGGAGTTCAAGGGAACGGGCAACATGGAGATCCACCTCGACCGCTCCATCATGGAGCGCAGGGTTTTCCCGGCCATCGACATATCCAAGTCGGGCACGCGCAAGGAGGAGCTCCTCCTGCCCAAGGAGCAGCTGGACCGCATCTGGATCCTGCGCAAGCTCCTGAGCCCGCTCAATCCCATCGACAGCATCGAATTTCTGCTGGACAAATTGAGCAAGGCGCGCCATAATGCCGACTTCTTGGAATCCATGAACAAGTAGGAGTGAAAGAGAAATGAAAAAAGGCATACACCCGGATTACTTCGAGACAACCGTCACCTGTGCGTGCGGGAACAGCTTCACGACGCGTTCCACGAAGAAGGACATCCGCGTTGAAATCTGCAGTGCCTGCCACCCGTTCTACACGGGGCAGCAGAGGCTTGCCTCCACGGCCGGCAAGGCCGAGCTGTTCAAGCGCAAGTACGGCGAGTACCTGAAGAAGGACAAGCAGAGCTCATAAACCCCCCGGACATGCTCGACAGACTGAAGGAGATCGAGGACCGCTACACGCAGCTCTCCGGTCTCCTTGCCGACCCAGAGGTTCTCAAGGATCCTGCACAGTACGCGACGTTCGCCAGGGAGCACTCCTCCCTGGAGGAGATCGTTGCGCCGTACAACCGCCTCAAGCAGGTCATGGCCTCCATCGAGGAGAACGAGGCCATGCTGGCGGACCCCGATCCGGACATGCGGGACCTCGTCAAGGCTGAGCTCGGCGCGCTCCGGGAGGAGAAGGAGCGGCTCGAGCAGCAGCTCAGGCTTCAGTTCATCCCCAAGGACCCCAACGACGGCCGTGACGTGATCCTGGAGATCCGGGCCGGCACGGGCGGCGACGAGGCGGCGCTGTTTGCGGCCGACCTGTTCCGCATGTACAGCCGGTACGCCGAGGACAAGCGCTGGTCCGTGGAGATCCTGAGCGCCAACGAGACCGGCATCGGCGGATTCAAGGAGATCATCGCGGGCATCAAGGGAAAGGGGGCGTACTCCCGGCTCAAATACGAGAGCGGGGTGCACCGGGTCCAGCGGGTGCCGGCCACCGAGGCCAGCGGGCGCATCCACACCTCGGCGGTGACCGTGGCGGTCCTGCCCGAGGCGGAGGAGGTGGAGGTGGATATCGACCAGAACGACCTCCGCATCGACACCTTCCGGGCCTCCGGAGCGGGCGGCCAGCATGTGAACAAGACCGAGTCGGCCATCCGCATCACCCACATCCCCACGGGCATCGTGGTGTCCTGCCAGGACGAGAAGTCCCAGCACAAGAACAAGGCCAAGGCACTGCGGGTGATCCGCACCCGGATCCTGCAGAAGATGCAGGACGACCAGGCCCGCGAGATCGCGTCCCAGCGCCGCTCCCAGGTGGGAACCGGCGACCGGAGCGAGCGCATCCGCACCTACAACTTCCCCCAGGGCCGCGTGACGGACCACCGCGTCAACCTGACACTGCACAAGCTCCCCCAGATCCTCGAGGGGGACATCGACGCCATCATCGACGAACTCACCACCCACTTCCAGGCCGAGGCCCTCAAGAAGACCGGGAGCTGAGGCCGTGGCCCGCACCGTCAACGGCGCCCGAGCCTGGGCCCGGGGTGTCCTTGCCCCGGCGGTGGGCGACAGCGCTTCGCTGGACGCTGACCTCCTCCTCATGCACGTGCTGGGGCTGACCCGCGTGGAGATCGTGGTCCAGCGCGAACGGCCCCTGAACGATGCGGAAACGGCGGCGTACGAGGCCCTGGTGGCGCGCAGGGCCCGTCGGGAGCCCGTGGCGTACATCGTGGGGGCCAGGGAGTTCTTCGGACGCAGGTTCGCGGTCAACCCCGACGTGCTCATCCCCAGGCCCGAGACCGAGATCCTGGTGGAGCAGGCGCTCTCGCTGGCCCCGTCGGGAGCGGCAATCTTCGAGGTCGGGGTGGGCTCCGGCGCCCTGATCTGCTCCATCCTGGCCGAGCGGGACGACCTGCACGGGGCGGGCAACGACATCTGCATCCGTGCCCTGCGTGTCGCCCGGGACAACGCCCGGTGCCTCGGCGTCTCCGGGCGGCTCCTGCTCTTCGCGGGCCGCGGGTGCAGGGGGCTGGGCGGGGGCTTCCAGGTTATCGTGGCCAACCCCCCCTACATCCCGGATGCCCACGAGGATCTCCTGGACGACGACGTCAGGCTCTACGAGCCCCGGCGCGCCCTTTTCGGTGGAAAAGAAGGACTCGATATTGTACAAGAGATCATCACCGGTGCGCCTGAGGCCCTGGCCGCAGGCGGGCTGCTCCTCATGGAGGCCGGCGTGGGCCAGCAGGGCGCTGTGGAGGCCCTGGTGAAGGCCCGCAAGGGCCTCGCGGTGAAGGCCTGGGTGAAGGACCTGGCGGGCATCCCTCGGGTCGTGATCATGGAGAGGGTTCATGGATAAGTTCATCATCTACGGGGGGAATCCCCTCAGGGGTCGTGTCAGGATCTCGGGCTCCAAGAACGCGGCGCTGCCCATCCTGTGCTCGTCCATCCTTTCGGGCGGGGTCTGCACCTACACCAACGTGCCCGACCTGGACGACATCTCCACCGTCTGCAAGGTGCTCGAGCAGCTGGGCGTGGTGCCGGAGAAGACGGGGAAGAACAGTCTCAGGCTCCATCCGCAGAACATCACCTCCCATGAAGCACCCTACGACCTGGTCAAGAAGATGCGGGCCTCCATCCTCGTCCTGGGGCCGCTGCTGGCACGGTTAGGCCGCGCAAAGGTGTCCCTGCCCGGCGGGTGCGCCATCGGGGTGCGGCCCATCGACATGCACCTCAAGGCCTTTGCAAAGATGGGCGCCGAGATCGACCTGTCCCACGGGTACGTCGTGGCACGCGCCGACAAACTCAGGGGGACCAGGATCGTGTTCGACAACACCACGGTGGGCGGCACGGAGAACGTCATGATGGCAGCCTGCCTGGCCGAGGGGACCACCGTCATCGAAGGCGCGGCCAAGGAGCCCGAGGTAACGGATCTGGCCGGGGTGTTGACCGCCATGGGGGCGCAGATCCAGGGCGCCGGCGAGAGCACCATGGTCATCGAGGGCGTGAAGTCCCTGTCCGGAACGACCTACGAGGTGATCCCGGACCGTATCGAGACCGGCACCTTCCTGGTGGCCGCGGGCATCACGAAGGGCAGGGTCACCATCGAGGGAGGCAGGGCCGCGCATGTCACCGCGGTCATCGAGAAGCTCATGGACATGGGGCTCTCCATCTCCGAGGGGCAAGGCGGCCTCATCGAGGTGGATGGGGGCTGCGACCTGAAGCCCGTGCACGTGGAGACCGTCCCCTATCCGGGCTTCCCCACGGACATGCAGGCCCAGATCATGGCCCTGTCCTGTGTGGCGCAGGGTGCATCGAGCATCACCGAGAACATCTTCGAAAACCGGTTCATGCACGTGCCCGAGCTCGTGCGCATGGGCGCGGTCCTGGACGAGAAGGGCAGGACCGTGCTCGTGCAGGGCATTGAGCGCTTCCAGGGCGCGTCGGTCATGGCCACGGACCTCAGGGCATCGGCCAGCCTTGTCCTGGCGGGCCTGAATGCCCTCGGGTACACCGAGGTCCGCAGGATCTACCACCTCGACCGCGGCTACGAGGGCCTGGACGCCAAGCTCACCGCCCTGGGGGCGCGCGTGACCAGGGAGAAAGGCGGACTCTAGATGATCACCATCAGCACGGACGCACAGGACTGGAGGGCCGAGCTGGCAGCGCTGCTCGAGCGCAAGGACGCGGTGAGAGAAGACGTGGACACCGCGGTGCGGCTGATCCTCGACGACGTGAAGCGCCGGGGCGACGAGGCCCTGTTCGAGTACACCAGGACCTTTGACGGCTACGACCCGGCTTCAAGCGGTATCGCGTTCGAGGCGGACGAGATCGGGCGCGCCTATCGGGAAGCCCCGGCCGAGATGGTGGAGGCGCTCACCGTCGCGGCCCGGCGCATCGAGGCCTTCCATGAGCAACAGAAGGAGCGGTCCTGGTTCGTCACCGAGGATACGGGCACCGTGCTCGGCCAGAAGGTGACCCCGGTGGACAGCGCGGGGATCTACGTGCCCGGAGGGTTGAACGCCTTTCCCTCCACGGTGCTCATGAACGTCATCCCGGCTAAAATAGCCGGGGTACAGGCCATCACGGTGGTGTCTCCCACCCCGGGCGGCAGGACGAGCCAGGCCCTGCTCGCGGCCGCGCACATAGCCGGGGTGGAGCGGATCTACCGCATCGGCGGCGCCCAGGCCGTGGCAGCGCTGGCCTACGGCACCCGCAGCGTGCCACGGACCGACAAGGTGGTGGGCCCGGGCAATATCTACGTGGCCCATGCCAAGCGCCTCCTCCAGGGGGTCATCGGCATCGACTCCTTTGCCGGACCCTCCGAGATCCTCGTGGTGGCGGACGATGGCGCCGACCCCCGGATCATCGCCCTCGACCTGCTCTCCCAGGCCGAGCACGACCCCAGGGCCTCGTCCATCCTCCTCACGCCGTCGGCCTCCCTCGCCCAGAGGGTCCGGTCGTCCCTGCATGAGGCCGTGGAGTCCCTTCCCCGCAGGGAGACCGCGCTCAAGGCCCTGGACGGCCACGGCGCCTGCATCGTGACCCGCGACCTGGACGAGGCCATCGCCGTGGCCAACGAGGTGGCGCCCGAGCACCTGGAGCTCATGCTGGCGGACGCCTGGGAGCGCCTCGGCCAGATACGGAACGCCGGTGCGGTCTTCCTCGGATACCTGACGCCCGAGGCCATCGGCGACTACGTGGCAGGTCCCAACCACACCCTGCCCACTGGATCCACGGCCAGGTTTTCCTCGCCGCTGGGGGTGTACGACTTCACCAAGCGCACCTCGGTGATCGCCTTCTCCCGGCAGGCCCTGGGGGAAGCGGGGCCCATGGCCGTGCGCATCGCGCGGGCCGAAGACCTGGAGGCGCATGCACGATCTGTCCTGTGCCGTCTCGACGAACAGGATCCTCGCTAGGATCCTCCCTGTCCTTCCCGCAGGCACCCATCTCGTGGGCGGGTGCGTCCGCGACCTCCTCCTGGGCGTGGAGCCCTCGGACTTCGACCTGGTGGCCTCGCACCCGTCCATGGAGGTGGCATCACGGATCAGGGACGCCGTGGGCGGCACGGCATTCTGTATCGACCGGGAACGGGGCGTGGCCCGGGTGGCGATCGAGAGGGGGGGCATCCTCATCGACGTGTCGCCGCTGCGCGGCGGGGACATCTCGCAGGACCTGCGCCTGCGGGACATCACCATCAATGCCATGGCCTGCCCGCCGGACGGACACAGGCTCATCGATCCCTTGGACGGCATCCAGGACCTCTCAAGCGGTATCATCCGGCTCATCTCCGAGCAGAACCTGCTGGACGATCCCTTGCGCGGGCTCCGCTGCCTGCGGTTTGCCGTGCAGCTGGGGTTCGTGGTGGAACCACACACCATGGAGCTGGTGAGGCTGCATGCCGGCACCCTGTCCAAGGTGGCGGCCGAGCGCATCAAGCAGGAGGTGTTCAAGGCCCTTTCCACGGACCGGTGCCTCGAGTTCTTCTCCCTGCTGCAGTCGAGCGGCCATGACCGTGAGATCTTCTCCGTGGCCGCTGGTGGTGCAGGAGCCGCCCTGGAGTCGTGCAGGCGTGCGGAGCGGTTCATGCACGAGGCCCCGGAACATCTGCCGGGGATCACGGACGCCTTCCCGGAGGAGCTGGAGCACGGCATGACGCGGGGCGCGGCGCTGCTTCTCGCCGCATACCTCGCCTCAGGGGCGCACGATCCCGCCGGGCAGTGCCTGGACAGGCTGGCGCCCTCTGCGAGGCTCAGGCAGACCATCCGGGACGCCGTTGCCGGGGCGCGGGCCGTGTCCCGCATGCCCTTGCTCCCCGCTCCCGCGCCGCGGGACATGCACCGGGTCCTGGCGGACTTTGAGGGGTGCGTGCCGGAGATGCTGGTCCTGGCCATGTCCCTGGCCCGTGGGGACCGGCCGGGCGCCACTGCATCGTCCATGGCCAGGGCCTGCACGGCGATCTGGCGGCATTACCGGGATTGCTACCTCCCCCAGAGGGCTCACCCGCTGCTCACGGGCTCAGACATCGCCTGCGCCCTGGGCGTGGCACCCGGGCCGCGCATCGGCGAGCTGCTCCGGGAGGTGGAGGAGGCCCGGGCCGAAGGGCTCATCGAAACCGCAGGAGATGCGTTTGCGTATCTGCGAGCCCGGACGGACCCCGTTCCGGGGTCGTGAGCGCGCCCTGAGCCCGGAGGTCGCTTTGTCCTTTTCCATTGCAGGGGTTTTTGGTATAGGTGATGGTCATGAAGGTTGAATCCTGGATGGTCAGGGAGGTTGTCACCATCCGGAGCAAGGCCGACATCAAGGAGGCCTTGACCGTGATGAAGAAGCACTCGGTGCGCCATCTCCCCGTGGTGGACAACGGCGCCCTCGTGGGTCTGGTGACACTCGGGGATCTCAAGCAGGCCATCATCGCCGCCATGATCGAACAGCTCAAGGTCGAGGACGTGATGGTCCGCGAACCCTATACCATCACCCGGGAAACCACCCTGGAGAAGGCCGCCCAGATCATCTACGAGAACCGCATCGGCTGCCTGCCCGTATTGGAAGAGGGTTCCCTCGTGGGCATTCTCACCGTGAACGACATCCTCAAGGCCTTCATCGACATCATGGGCGTGCTCAAGGGCGGCAGCAGGATCGATGTCATCCTCAAGGGCGTGCACGGCTCCTTCGACGAGGTGGTCTCCATCATCGAGGCCAAGGGGGGCTACATCATCAGCGCGGGCATGACCATGAACGGTGAGGAGAACGTCCACCACTTCCGCATCTCGGGCGGTGATCCCCCTGAGATCGCCCGGGAGCTCACGAGCATGGGCTACCGGGGCGTCAAGGTCATCGACTGACCCGTCAGGGCCATAGCCACGTCCTCGGGGCAGGCCCCGTCGATCTCAACCAGCTTGTTCCTCCCCCGCTCCCCCTGGAGGATGCGGATCCGCGACTTTGCCACGGAAAGCCGCTTGGAAAGGAACTTGATGAGGGCCTCGTTGGCCCTGCCCTCAATGGCAGGGGCGTTCAGCCGGATGATGAGCGCGTCGTTCCTGACGTCGCCGGCGCCTTCCCGGGATGCATTGGGCTGGACCCTCAGGTTCAGCAGGGTTGAGCCTGCCCTTCCCTCACACCACATTCCCCTGGTCCCGATTCCCCTGGGTGCGGATCCAGGCCTGGTACGACTCCAGGGTGGAGGTGAGCTCGGACATGAGGGAGGCGCGCTTGTCCCTCACATCTGACAGGCCCCGTTCCAGCTCCTGCTTCGTGCGCTCCGCTTCCCGGAGTATCTCCCGGGCCTTCTGCATGGCCTGGCTCTGCAGTTCCTGGGCCCGCTGCTCCGCTTCCCGGAGCTTCTGGCCCGCTGCCTGCTGGGTCTCGGAGGCCTTCCTCTCCGCCTCGGCCAGGACATCCTTTGCTTCGAGCTCCGCGCGCCTCATGCGCTCTTCCGAGAACTGCTTCACGGTCAGGAAGAGGTCCTCCATGTCCTTCTGCCGCCGCTTGGCTGCCTCCACCTCGCCCTTGAGCAGGGAGTTCTCCTCGATGAGCAGCTCCATGTCCTCGGCCATGTCCAGCAGAAAGGCGATGACCTCGTTCCTGTCGAACCCGGAGAGCCTCGTCTTGAACCGCTGCTCACGGATCATGTCGGGAGACAGCTTCATCCGATACCCCCTTTCAGCCTCGCCCCGGTCTCGATGATGGTCCTGGCCAGGGCGTATCTGAGGAACACGATGGCAGCGATGACGATGATGGGAGAGAAGTCGATGCCCCCCGCCGACAGGGGGAGCCGGGCCCGTATCCAGGAAAAGACAGGGTACGTGGCGGCCCTGAGGAAGCGCACGATGGGGTTGTACGGGTCCGGGTTCACCCATGAGATGAGGGCGCCGATGATGACGACCCACATGTAGATGTTCAGGAGGATATCCACGACTGTGCCCAGTCCGATGAGAATATTGCCAAGGATATACATGCTCCCCCTCCTCTGTCTTCCCTATTTGCCGATTTGAGGCTCAGAATGCAAGGGATTTTCGCGCGTTCCACAGGCCCGGTGACGGGCCCTTGCAGCCGGCGGAAAGCTCTGCTAAAGCTTGGGGTGTGAAGCTGTCCAGGGTTGAGATCAAGGGCTTCAAGTCCATTGCAAAGAAGACCGCGCTGGCCATTGCAGGCGGAATTACCTGCATTGCGGGGCCCAACGGGTGCGGGAAGAGCAACATCATCGACGCCGTCAGGTGGGCGCTGGGGGAGCAGTCCTCCAAGGCCCTGAGGGCCACGGCCATGAACGAGGTGATCTTCTCCGGCACGCAGGAGGTGGGGCCCGGGTCGCTCGCCAGCGTGACCCTGGAATTCGTCAAGGACGGCGGGTCGTTCCCCAAGTCCCTGGAGGGGTTCGAGGAGGTTTCCATCACCCGGAGGCTCTTCAGGACCGGGGAGAGCGAGTACCTCATCAACAACGTGAAGTGCCGCCTCAAGGACATCACGGACCTGTTCCTGGACACGGGGCTCCACCGCAACGGCTATGCCATCATCGAGCAGGGCAAGGTCAAGGACATCATCCAGGCCCGGCCCGAGGAGATACGGTACCTCATCGAGGAGGCCGCCGAGGTGGGACGGTTCCGCCTGAAGCGCACCGAGGCGCTGAGGCGGCTGGAGGCCACATCCAGGAACCTGGAGCGCATCAACGACCTGCTGGGAGAGGTGTCCAAGCAGCGCAGCGAGCTGAAATCCCAGGCGAACAAGGCCAGGCGCTACCAGGAACTACGCGCCGAGGCGAACGCCCTTGCCCGGCTGGTGATGAGCTCCGAGCTGCAGGAGATCGCCTCACTCAAGCAGGCCTTCGAGGTCGAGCTCGAAGGCATCCAGGGCCGCATGGAAAGGGCACAGGCACAGCACCGGGAAATCCGTGACAGGCTCGCCGACCAGGAGCAGCTCTGTTCGCGGATGAGAGAGGAGACCGAGGGGCTCGCCCGGAGGATGCGGGACTCTGAGGCCGCGCACCTGCTGGCCGCACGCGAGCTGGAAGCCGCCCGGGCGCGCCTGGGCGATATCGATGCCGCCCGGGACATGCTCCTGCAGAACCTGGAGGAGGGGAAACGGGCAATCCGCGACGAAGAGGCCCTGCTCGGCGCCAGGCAGGAGGATTTCGCCGCGCTCCAGGGAGAGATCGCCGCCGTGCAGGCCGAGCTGGAAGAACTGCAGGGGGAGCACGAACGGCGGGTTCAGGCGCACGAAACCCTGGAGCGGCAGTACCATGAAAAGAGGGCCGCCCTCTTCGAGGCCATCGCCGAGGTACGCTCGCTGGACCAGCGCATCCAGGAGCTCGGTGACCGACAGAGGGAGGCGGCGTCGAACGTCCGGCAGAGGCAGCAGGACCTCTCGGACCTTGCCGGAAGCGCCGAGGCCCTGGCCAGGGAACTCTCCGAACTGGAGGCTGCGTGCCGCCGGATCGAGCAGGCCCGGGAGCCCCTCATGCAGACCCGCCAGGACAGGGCAGCGGCCATGGAGGGTGCGCAGAAAGCGATCGAGACGGGGACCGGGGAGCTCATCGCCCTGGAAAAGGACAGTGCCGAGGCGGCGGCCAAGCTCACCATGCTCGCCAGGATCGTGGGGGTTTCCCAGGCCCAGGACGCTGTTAGGGCAGGGTCCAACGGGGCAAGGAAGGTGTCGGACACCCTGAGCGTGAAGGCCGGGTACGAGGCCGCGGTGGGCAGATCCATGGGCAGCGCCTTGGACTTCCTCATCTTCCGCGATCACGACCAGATCCTGTCCCTGAAGGACTTCCGGACCCGGGGGCCCGGGTTCGTCATCGAGCAGCCCCATGTGGGGGGGAACGAGCAGCAGCCGCCGAGCGGCAACGGCTCCGTGCACGGGAGGCTCAGCGAGTTTATCGAAACCCATGAGGGCTACGCTGACATCGTGCGCGCCCTTTCCCGGGACATGTACGTGGTCAGCGACATGGAGGCGGCGGTCTCCCTGTGGAGACAGGGGCACCGCACGTGCAGCTTCGTGACCATCGACGGGATGATTCTCGAGCCCTCGGGCGTCATCCGGACAACCCACGAGCACACCAAGTATGCCGAGGTGCTCAAGGCAAAGGCCGAGATGAAGGCGCTCACCCAAAGGCAGAAGTCCATCGAGGAGGCCCTTGCGCGTCAGCGGAGCGACCTCGCCCGGGCCAGAGAGCGGCTCCAGACACTTACCGGCGAGTACCAGGCAGCGGGAGCGGCCGTGCAGGAGCTGGAAAGGGAGCTTGCCGGGCTGTCGGAGAAGAGGCAGCGCGCCCAGGGGGGCAAGGAGCGGGTCTTCGAGCGACAACGGTCCGTGGAGGCGGACCTGGTCCAGATGCAGGAGCTCTCAGAGCGGCTCTCAGGACTGTCAGCGTCTCTGGCGACCCAGAGGGCGGAGCGGGAGGAAATGCGTTCCTGCCGCGAGGAGGAGCTCAAGACCATGGACTCCCAGAAGGAGGCCTCAAAGGAGAGTCTTGCGGCTTCACAGGGAAGGATCCAGGCCGTGAGGGACAGGCTCCACGGGCTCCAGGTCAAGGCGGCGGAGGCATCCGCGGCCCTGAAGGCGATAACCGAGGCACTCGGGAAGAGGACCCAGGCCATGGCAAAGGACCAGGAGCGCATGGATGAGCTGGCGGGCACCAGGCTCGCGGTGGAGCAGGCCCTCGCGTCCCACGCGAGAGAGCTCGACGGTGCGCGGCTGGACCTGGAGCAGCTCAAGGCTTCCTACGAGACGGCCATGCCCGAATACGAAAAGGCCCTTGCCCTGCTCAGGTCGGTGCAGGAGGAGGCCCGGGCCGCAAAGGATGCCATGGACCAGATGGAGCGGTCCCGGTCCGAGCTGCTCCTGAAGGGTAAGGAGTACGAGATCTCCCATGCCATGCACCGCGAACGCATGGAGGCCCGCTTCGGACCGGGAGAACCGGAGATCCCGGCCGACTTCGACCGGGCCCAGGCCGCCCAGAAGGTTGCAGAGCTGGAGGAGCGCATCGAGCGCATGGGCCAGATCAACTTTGCCTCCCTGGAAGCCTTCGACCAGGCGCAGAAGCGATGGGAGGACCTCCACCGCCAGTATGAGGACATCGTGAGGGCGAGCACCAGGCTGAAGGAGGTCATTTCCAGCATCGAGAGACAGAGCATCAAGGCCTTCACCGAAACCTTCACCCGGGTCAGGGAGAACTTCCAGGAGATCTTCGCGTCCATGTTCGGCGGCGGAAAGGCCGACCTGGTCCTGGCCGAAGGGGACGAGATGGAGGCGGGCATCGAGATCTTCGCATCCCCGCCCTTCAAGAAGCTCAAGGCCATGAGCCTGCTCTCCGAGGGAGAGAAGACCCTGTGCGCCATCAGTTTCATCTTCGCCCTGTTCAAGGTGAACCCCTCGCCCTTCTGCATCCTCGACGAGGTGGACGCCCCCCTGGACGATGCCAACATCATCCGCCTGAACCGGCTCATCAGATCCTTTTCCAAGGACTCCCAGTTCCTCGTGGTCACCCACAACAGGCATACCATGGAGATGGCCGATCTGCTCTACGGTGTCACCTTCGATGTGCCCGGGGTCAGCAAGGTGGTCTCCATGGTGCTGGAGGAACTCCAGGGATAAAACAATTCTACGGGAACGGAAAACTATTACCATTTCCCCCTTCCAATTTCAGAAAAAACAGCCTAATAGGCGGAGTTGAGCCGTGCATGCAAATTGCAGGTGGAAATCAGGGAGTTTGGAGCCATGACGCGCTTTATTGCAGTGACATCCGGTAAAGGGGGCATCGGCAAGAGCAACTTCGTGCTGAACGTGGCCGTGAGTCTTGCGGCCATGGACTCGAAGGTACTGATCCTGGATGCAGACCTCGGTTTGGCGAACCTGGACGTCCTCCTGGGGGTGCGGCCTCACCGGACCCTGGAGGATGTGGTCCTGGGCAGGGCCAGCCTCAACGACATCATCATCAGGACCGAATACCGCGTGGGGCTCATCCCGGGCTCATCGGGAACCCAGGACATGGCGGACCTCGGCAGGGAGCAGATCGGGAACCTCGTCGCCGCGGTGAAGGATGCCACCGAGCAGACGGACTTTCTCCTCATCGACACCTCGTCGGGCATCTCCACGGGCGTGGTTTCCTTCCTCATGGCCGTTCCCGAGGTGGTGGTGGGGGTGAGCGATGAGCCCACCAGCCTCACGGACGCCTATGCCCTCATAAAGGTGCTCAAGCGCAACGGGTACGAGGGCCGGATCTCCATGTTCGCGAGCCAGGTGAAGAACAGCACGTCAGGCCATGCCCTGTACAAGAAGATATCGTCGGCCACCCAGAGGTTCCTGGACATCCAGGTGGAGTTTCTCGGCAGTGTCTATGCGGACGAAAAACTGCCGAAGGCGGTAACAGACCAGGTGCCCGCCGTGGTACGGTACCCCACCTCGGACATTGCCCGGTGCTACCGGGTGGTGGCGCTCACCCTGCTCGGGCAGAAGAGCGTGGGCGCGGATGCAGAGAAGCTCTGGTCACGGCTGGTCTCCATGATCATGAAGGAAGGGCGCCCCAGGGTCATGCGGGCGGTCTCCTTCAATGGAGAGGCCCCGGCCAAATCCATGGAGAAGACCTTCCAGGATATCCTGGACGAGCAGCGCAAGACCCGCATCCTCCTGGAGCGGGTGCTTTCGGCCCTGGAGCACACCGCACCCGAGGGGAGGGTGCGTAAGGGATATTCCGCGTGATCTCCCGCATGGACACCCCATGCGGTCCCCTGTGGGTATCGGGAGGAGCCCGGGCGGTGGATGCGGTTTCCTGGAGCCCCATACAGGGAGATCCTCACCAGGGCGAACTGGACTGGGTGTTGCGGGCGCTCGACGACTTCTTTCAAGGCAGGCTGAGGCAGTTTCCCGGAGGGCTCCTGTTCATGGGGCCCGGGGTCCTGTGGGCTCGCACCCCTCACCACCTCCATCCCCTGGAAGGCTCCCAGCAGATCCTCGCGGTCATTGCCAGCATTCCCTACGGCGATACCATGACCTACGGACAGGTGGCCGCGTACGCGGGGAGGCCCAGGGCAGCCCGTGCCGTGGGCGCCGTGTGCAGGTCAAATCCCCTGCCCGTCCTGGTCCCCTGCCACCGGGTGGTGGGCGCCCATGGCCTAGGCGGATACACCCCGGGTGTACGGATAAAGGAATCCCTCCTCCAGCTCGAAGGCCTGGGCCGCGATCTCTCAAGGCGGCACGGTTAGACCGCACCACGTCAGTCCGACGGTTGCCGGCCGAATCTGTTTGACAAGCCCCGAGGTGGTGGCATAGGGAGATCTTGTGTTTGAAAAAACACATCGAAAAGGCCAGGGCCTCTTCCCGTGGGATCCGGCGTGGGCGGATAAAGGGGACGAGAAGGGAAGCTCGACAGGGAGACGGCATCGATGAAACCGCTCGTAGATCTCCATGGCAGGCGTATCAGGTACGTGAGGATCTCCATCACGGACCGGTGCAATCTTGGGTGTCGCTACTGCATGCCCCTGGGGGGTGTGCAGTGGGTCCCCCACGATCTCGTGCTGACCTACGAGGAGATGCTGCGCATCCTCAGGATCTGCATCCCGCGGGGGGTGGAGAAGGTCAGGATCACCGGTGGCGAGCCCCTGCTGCGCAAGGGACTCAGCGGCTTCATCGCGCAGGTGAACGCCATCGGCGGGCTGAAGGACCTCTCGCTCACCACCAACGGCGTCCTCCTGGAGTCCATGGCCAGGGAGCTGAAGGATGCCGGGCTGAGTCGGGTGAACGTGAGCCTCGACACCCTGGACCGGGAGAAGTTCGCGTACATCACCCAGGTCGACGCCTTCGACAGGGTGGTCAGGGGCATCTGTGCGGCCCACGAGCACGGACTGAGCCCGGTCAAGGTGAACGTGGTGGCCATCCGCGGGTTCAACGACTCCGAGATCGCCGATTTCGCCAAGCTCACCGTGGATCTGCCCGTGGAGGTGCGCTTCATCGAGCTCATGCCCATCGGGTGCATCTCGAAATACCCGGAGCACGAGAATATCAGCGCCGAGGAGATCAAGGACATGATCGAGGCGCGGTTCGGCCCCATGGAGGGCTTGGAGAGGGGGCTCGGTCCTGCCTGGATTTTCAGGATCCCCGGCGCCCAGGGGAGCATCGGGCTCATCGGCGCACTGAGCGAGCGCGATTTCTGCGGCTCATGCAACCGCATCCGCATCACCGCGACGGGCCAGCTCAGGCCCTGCCTGTTTTCCGAAAAGCAGATCGACCTGCGAGGCCCCCTGAGGGAGGGGATCACGGACGACGAGCTGGAGGCGCTCATAGAGCGGGGGGTCAGGGCAAAGCCACCGGGCCACGGGGTGTGCAGGGGAGCCGACCTTGTTCATGGCACCATCCGGACGATGATGTCCGATATCGGCGGATAGGGGCTACTGCTTCAGCTGTTCCTGCACGAGCTCGATGAGCCTGCCGAAGGAGACGAGGTCCTTCTGGAAGAGCACCCTGTTCGTGTTCAGGAGGGAGAGCCCCGAGAGCTTGTCCCGCTTCTTCTCCGATGCCCACGCCACCTTGCAGTAGAGGGAGATCTCCCCGATGCCCTTGTGATCCTCGATGGCGAGCTTCACTACCGAACCCACCGGTACGCTGACCCCGGACACGCACATCCCCTCGCTGCTCGCGTTCACCAGGGTGACGGGCTTGACGGACTCACTGACCTCGATGGACCCCCTCACCTCGGGCAGGGGGATTCGCTCATGGATGCGCTTTTCTTTCTTGGAATGCATACGAGGAAAATACATTCTTACCATGTACCGTGTCAAGCCAAGAGCGTCCCGCGATATGCGATAATCCGGTGATGGACCTCCGTGCGCGGCTTGGTATATACTGTGCTCGTATCGATGATATGGAAGGCCCTAAGGATCCGGGCCTTGTGCATACCGGGGAGGATGCCATGCACGTTGATCTTTCCGAGGAGCACCAGATCCTGAAGGAGACGGTGAGACGGTTCGCCCAGCAGGAGATCGAGCCCAGGGTTGCGGCCATGGACCGCGACGAGGCGTTCGACGAATACCTCTGGGACAAGGGCAGGGATCTCGGGTTCGTGGGCATGGGTATCGGAACCGCCTACGGGGGGAGCTTCAGCGACTATGTCTCCCTGGGTGTCATGGCAGAGGAGGTGAGCCGGGTCGATGCCGGTGTGGCGGTGGTCTTCGGCGCGCACTCGGTGCTGTGCGGAAACAACATCGAGCGCAACGGCACGCCCGAGCAGAAGGACAGGTACCTCCCCCGCCTTGCCTCAGGGGAGCGGCGCGGGTGCATGGGCATCACCGAGCCCGAGGCGGGCTCGGATGCCCTCTCTATCCGTACCAGGGCAAAGAAGGACGGCAGCGTCTATGTCCTCAGCGGCACCAAGATGTTCATCTCGAACGCCCCCATTGCAGACACGGCCCTCATCTACGCCACCACGGACCCATCCCGGGGTCACGCCGGGCTGAGCGCCTTCATCGTGGAGAAGGACTTCCCCGGCTACAACCGGGGAAGAAGCCTGTCCAAGCTGGGGCTCCGCTCCTCCCCCACCGGCGAGATCGTCCTGGAGGACTGCGTGGTGCCCGAGGAGAACCTCCTGGGAGGGGAGGAGGGCAAGGGGCTGTCCATCATGTTTTCCGGTCTCGACGTGGAACGCATCCTGTGGAGCTGCCAGGCCCTGGGCATCGCCGGAGCCGCCTTTGATGCATCTCTGCGCTACGCCAGGGAGCGCAGGCAGTTTTCCCAGGCGCTCATATCCTTCCAGATGATCCAGGACAAGCTTGCCAGCATGCTCGTGGAGATCGAGGCGGCCCGGCTCATGGCGTACCAGGGACTCGTCTGCCTGGACCGGGGCGACAGGCGGCGCACCAGGATGCTGGCGGCGCAGGTCAAGCTCTACGCGTGTGAGATGGTCAACCGCGTCACCACGGAGGCGCTGCAGATCCACGGCGGGTACGGCTACATGAAGGAGTTCCCTCTGGAGCGATATCTGAGGGACGGCAGGGCCTATGCCATCGGCGCCGGGACGAGCGAGATCCAGAAGCTCATCATCGGGGGCTACCTCATGGCATGAGGCCTGAAGGGGCCGGCAGGGAATTGCCTCCACGGGCGTGTGGTTCGCATGGATGCGTGACCGGAGAACATAGGACCTTCCGGGAACACAGAGGAACCGGGACCGGCCGGTACGGAGAAGAGCCATGATCAGGGATATCAGGAAGATGGCGTCGAAACGCTACGACGTGCTGGTGATCGGCGGCGGCATCACCGGGGCCTTCGTGGCATGGGACAGTGCGCTCAGGGGGCTCAAGGTCGCCCTCATCGACAAGGGGGACTTCGGAGGGGCCACCTCGGCGGCCACCTCCAAGCTCATCCACGGCGGCCTGCGCTACCTGAAGACCCTGGAGGTGGGCCTGGTCCGGGAATCGCTTCAGGAGCGCAGGATCATGGAGATCATCGCGCCGCACCTCGTGTATCCCCTGCCCTTCGTTTTCCCTGCCTACGGATGGGGCATGCGGGGCATGCCCGCGGCGGTCTCGGCCATGGTGTTCTACGACACCCTCTCCTATGACCGGAAATGGATCAACGACGACGACAAGAAGATACCGGGCCACGAGAAGTTCACCGCAGAGCAGATTCTGGCCATGGAACCCATCCTCGACGCGAACGACCTCAAGGGAGGGGTCATCTACTACGACTGCCAGATGTACAACCCGGAGCGGCTCACCCTGGAGCCCATCCTGGCTGCCGCGGAGTTCGGCGCCGATGCCGCCAACTACGTCATGGCCGAGGACCTCCTCAGGGAGGATGACACGGTATCGGGCGCCCGCGTGCGGGACCTCCTGGACGAGGGAAGGGAGTACGAGCTCAAGGCCTCGGTCACGGTGAACGCCACCGGTCCCTGGGCCGACATGATCCTCGGCAGGATCAGGGGCGCGAAGCACCACGGCCTCATCCGGTCCAAGGGCATCCACATCATCACCCGGCCGCTCTATAAGGACCGCGCCATGGTCCTCCAGACCAAGTCGGGCAGGCATTTCTTCATCATCCCATGGCGGGGGCACAGCCTCATCGGCACCACGGACACGGTCTACAGGGGTCACCCGGACGACTTCGCGGTGACGGAAGCCGACATCGCCGAGTTCCTGGACGAGATCAACCTCACCGTGCCCGCCGCCAGGCTGCGGCGGGACGATGTCCAGTTTCAGTACGGCGGTCTGCGGCCCATCGTGGAGAAGGAGACCAGCGTGGAGGTGGAGGTGTACGACGCATCCCGCAAGTACGAACTCTATGACCACGAAACGGACGAGGGGGTCAGGGGATTCGTCACTGCCATCGGCGGGAAGTACACCACCTCCCGGAACATGGCCCGGCAGCTCGTGGACCTTATCCTGCTCAAGCTCGGGAGGCCGGCCGTGCCCTGCCAGACGCACACAACCCCGCTGTACGGCGGCGAGATCGGAAGGTTCGCGAGCTTCGTGGAGCGGGCCAAGCGGAGAAAGCCCGCAGGCCTGTCGGACGAGGCCGTGCTGAACCTG
The DNA here is from genome assembly GCA_029547045.1 of Deltaproteobacteria bacterium. Lineage (GTDB taxonomy): Bacteria > Desulfobacterota > Desulfomonilia > UBA1062 > UBA1062 > MWEI01. Next base: position 31,959 of record JAKPQL010000062.1, read on the forward strand.
TGTCGCAACTATGGCAGCAGGTACCCGGACGTGCTTGCTGCGGCGGAAAAGAAGAAGCACCTGGAGCGGGTATGCGAGATGTTCCCGGACATCTGGGGCGAGGTCTTCCACGCGGTTCAGTGTGAGATGGCGGTGCGGCTCAGCGACGTGCTCTTCCGCAGGACCGGCCTGTGCACCCTGGGCAACCCCGGTACCGGGGTGATCGAAGAGGTGGCCGATGTCATGGCCAAGGAACTCTCGTGGAAGAAGCGGCGAAGGAACGAGGAACTGGACAGGGTCTTGAACGTCTTCGCCGTCAAGGGGTGACTGCATACGGAGAAACGGGAAAGGAGATGCCTTGAAGAAGGGTGAACCGTACCTGCTGCTCCTCATGGGGGCAGTGGCCCTGGTGCTCTCGGGCACCAACCCCTATGACCGCACCACCTGGATCCTCGAGGTGACCCCTGTGCTCATCGTGGTTCCCCTCCTGCTGGCAACCGGGAAGAGGTTCCCCTTCACCCCCCTTGTCTACCGGCTCATCTTCATCCATGCGCTCATCCTCATGCTGGGCGGTCACTACACCTATGCCAGGGTCCCCCTGGGATTCTGGGTGCAGGACCTCTTCGACCTGGCCCGCAACCACTACGACCGGCTGGGCCACCTGGCGCAGGGCTTCATCCCGGCCATGGTCGTCCGGGAGATCCTGCTGCGGAAATCCCCGCTGGCCAGGGGGAAATGGCTCTTCTTCCTGGTGGTCTGCGTCTGCCTTGCGGGGAGCGCTTTCTACGAGTTCATCGAGTGGTGGGCAGCGCTCCTCGGCGGAGAGGCTGCGGATTCCTTCCTGGGAACCCAGGGAGACGTGTGGGACACCCAGTGGGACATGTTTCTGGCCTTTCTCGGATCCATGGCGAGCCAGATGCTCCTGGCCGGGGTCCATGACCGGGAGATGGGGCGCATGGGGGTGGCGTCCGGGAGAGAGTAACCGGAACCCCTTCTTCCCCAGGGATCAGGAAAATGACCATGAACGGCCGGACGGTCCTGCTGATCAACCCCTGGATCCATGACTTTGCCGCCTATGACCTGTGGGCAAGACCGCTCGGCCTGCTCATCCTCGGATCGGTGCTGCGCATGAACGGCTGCCGTGTCGTGCTCGTCGACTGCCTGGGGGCTCGGGGCCACACCCGCATGAGACCCGGCGGGCATGGGAGGTTCAGGCGGAGCATCATCCCCAAGCCCGGGGTTCTGGCCCGTGTGCCGAGACACTACGCGCGGTACGGGATGGCACCCGAAGACTTTGTGGCAGCCCTCAGGGAGGCGCCCCGGCCGGACGCGGTGCTCGTGACCTCCATGATGACCTACTGGTACCCAGGGGTCTTCGAGGCCATCCGCCTCGTGCGGGACCACCTCGCCGGGGTGCCCGTCATCCTGGGAGGGGTGTACGCCACCCTGTGCGCGGAGCATGCGCGGCAGTTCTCAGGCGCGGACCATGTGCTCACCCATCAGGGGGAGCGGTCCCTGCCCCTTCTGCTGGGAGAGCTCTGGGGAGAGGATCCTGCGTTCACGCCCTCACCTGACGACCTGGACGCCCTGCCATATCCCTGCTTCGATCTCGCCAACGCCCTGGACGCGGTGGCAATCCGGGCAGGCCGGGGGTGCCCCTATGGCTGCACCTACTGCGCGTCCCGGTTCCTGTGCGGGGGGCAGCGCCTGCGGGACCCCCGGGCAGTGGCGGAAGAGATCGGGTTCTGGCGCCGTGCCCGCGGGGTGCGGGACTTCGCCTTCTACGACGATGCCCTGCTCACCCCCCGGGACCACTGCCTGGCCCTGCTGGAGGCGATCATCAAAGAAGAGCTTGATGTGCGCTTCCACTGCCCCAACGGGCTCCACGCCCGGGAGATCGACCACGAGACGGCAGGTCTCATGAGGCGGGCCGGGTTTGTCACCATCAGGCTCGGCCTCGAGACGGCGGACCCCTGCAGGCAGCGCTCGACCGGCGGCAAGGTGACCGGCGACGAGTTTGTCCGGGCCGTGACGAGCCTGCGCCGGGCAGGTTATGACCCCGGCGGGATCGGGGCGTACATCCTCTGCGGCCTGCCCGGTCAGGATGCCCGGGAGGCGAGGGATGCCGTGCGGTTCGTGGAGGCTCAGGGCGCCAGACCCAGGCTCTGCGAGTACTCGCCCATCCCCCATACCCGCGACTGGCCCCAGGCTGTCGCTGCAAGCCCCTTCCCCATAGAGACCGAGCCTTTGTTCCACAACAACACCCTGCTGCCCTGCAGGTCGGACCGGTTCACCCTGGAGGACTACGAGGAGATCAAGAGGGGCCTGAACACGCGTTGACGTGTTGAACGGATTTTTTAAACCAAGGGCCTGTCATGACCCCTTGGACTGGAACCCCTTGATGATGGCGGTTATCACGTCGTTCACCGGCGTCGCCACCCCCTGTTCCCGGCCGTACCTGCTGATGGCGCCGTTCAGGGCATCGATCTCGGTGAGGCGTCCGCCCTTTGCCATGTCCTGGAGCATGGAGGATCGGTGGGTGGCGGTGGGGGGGAGCTGTCTGTCCGTGAGCGTCGTGTAGTATTCCCGGGCATCCCGGTAGGGGAGGTTCACGCCCTTGGCCCGGGCCACGGCAAAGATCTCGGCTATGATGCCCTGGATGATGTCCATGATTTCCGGGGTGTCCCTGAGGTTGCCGTAGGGGACGTTCAGGATGGCGCCCAGGGCGTTCAGCGAGCAGTTGTAGAGCACCTTGCCCCACAGGAAGGAGGCGATATCGCCGCACAGGGCGCAGGGGATGCCTGCGTCGTCGAGGTCGGCGCACACCTGGCCGATCCTGTCCGCAGGCGCGGTGCCCGTGGGCGACCCGAGGAGCACCTTGTCGGCATAGACCGTGACCCGGGCAATGCCGGGCCGTTCCACCTCGGCCCCGAAGATGACCCTCGCCCCCACGGTGCGGTTCCAACCCACCGCGGCCGCGATGGTCTCCCAGTTGCCCAGGCCGTTCTGGATGGAGAAGACGAGCGACTTTTCGTGGAGATAGGGCATGGTCTGCGAGATCACGGCAGCGGTGTGATAGGACTTGACGCTGAGCAGCACCACGTCGTACACGCCGGACAGGTCCCTGGTGCCGTAGTGCGCCTTCACCGAGGGCAGGAAGTGGTCGCCCCAGATGCCGGTAATGGCTAGTCCCTGGCGCTGCATGGCCAGCAGGTGTTCGTCCATGCCCACGAAGGTCACATCATGGCCGCGCTTTGCCAGCAACCCCCCGAACACGCTCCCCAAGGCGCCTGCGCCCATGACCAGGTAGTTCATTACAGTCCTCTCATCGTGCCTCGGCGCTCAGGTGACCGTAGGCCTGATATCCCATAGCAGAGGCCGCATGGCGCCGCAACCGCCATTTCAGGTAGCCGTGGATGGCCGCGATGGAGTCCTGGGGGGTCCTGAAGACGGCGAGGCCCGCATCCCGGAAGATGGAGATCATCCTGATGCGTACCTCCTCGATGTCCATGGCGTTCTCCGTGAACTGGGACAGGATGGGGATGACGGGCTTGTCCGTCTTCGCGGCAGCCTCCACGATGGCGTGCGGTCCGCTCTCGATCTGGTCCTTCTGGAAGGAGGTGATGAAGTCCAGGGAGAAGTACGGAATGATGACGTCGATGGAGTCGTCCTGTGCCATGGCCTCGATGGTGTGGGCCATGATGGTGAAATCGAAGCCGTAGAATCCCAGGTCCACCGGGTTGGTGGTGCTGGTGTTCACGTTGCTGATGCGGGAGCTGATGATCTTCTGGGTCTGGGGCGAGAGTTCCGGCAGGCCCAGGCCGGCCAGCGACGAGAAGTCCGTGAAGAGGACCGAGGTCCCCCCGCCTGCACCGAGGAAGCCGAGCCTGGTTCCCGACGGCGTCTTGTCCGCCACGGACATCATGGTGAGGTCCACCATCTGTTCGAAGTTCGCCGCCTCGATGCCGCCGTGCTGGCGCATGAGGGCCGACCATATCTCCTGACTCGCTGCCAGAGCTCCCGTGTGAGAAGCCGCAGCCTTGGCGCCCTGCTCGGTGATGCCCCCCTTCAGGATGATCACGGGCTTCTTGGCCGTGGTCCGCTTCAGGGCATCCATGAAGCGCCTGCCGTCCTTGATGTCCTCGATATACCCGGCGATCACCCGCACGGTGTCGTCATCGGCCAGGTATTCCAGATAGTCTTCCACCTTCAGGTCGATCTGGTTCCCGTAGGACACGATCTTGTTCAGCTCGAGGTAGCGGGCGTGGGCCATACGCATGAAGTTGTGGGTCATGCCGCCCGACTGCCCGAGGAAGGCCACCTTGCCCACGCCGGAAAACGGCGTCTTGGGAACGTCGCAGGTGATACCCGATGCGGTGCAGTGGATGCCGATGCAGTTGGGTCCGATGATACGGGTCCCCCCGGCGGCGGCAGCCCTGATGAGTTCCTTTTCCAGCTCGTGGTTACCGATCTCGGAAAAGCCCGAGGTGAAGAAGTGCAGGAACCTGATCCGCTTCCTGGCAGCGGCCTTTACCGTCTCCAGGGCCATGCTGGCCGGGACCCCCGCGATGGCGAGGTCCACCGATTCGGGCAGGTCGTCCAGACTGGGGTACACCTTGGCACCGTTGATGTCCGTGTACTTCGGGTTCACCGGGTACAGCCTGCCCTTGTACCCAGCCATCTGCAGGATCTGGTAGTAGGGCATCTTGCCGCCTCCCAGGTGGGGGGACGCACCGACCACCGCGACGCTTTCAGGGAAAAACAGCCTGTGAAGGTCCATATACACTCCTCATCTTGGTTGCACAGGGTGTGTTACGATCTGCATATATTACCAAAAGCCTCCATGGTCTACCTTTTTTTTATCGGCAGGGTCTGTCGGGGGATAACCCGGGCCGCTGTGGAAAAGGGCTTGAATTGTTCGGCCTGAACATCTAGATCGTACAGGATGGAAACCGGGCCCATCCATTTTCCGTCCATACGGGTGGCGCTCCCGCTGAAGCAGATCTATGCCAGGCTGGGGTATGCCCGGGGGGTCACCGAGGTGGACGCCGGAGAGCAGGAGAGACTCGCCAGGGCAATGGGTGACGCGGCGGCGCTGGTCGCGCTCCGGGGCGCAGCCCGCATCATGGGCATCGCGGAGCTGGGGGACGCGGGGGTCTGTCTGGAGGACGGGACCGTCTTTCCCAGCAGGGCTCTCGCGTGCATGCTTTCGGGATGCACGGGGGTTCTTCTCATGGGGGCCACGGCTGGGCAGGCGGTGATGGACGAGATCGCCGCGTGCTCCCGTGACAACCTCGCCCGGGCCGTGGTGCTCGACGCGGTGGCCAGCGAGATGACGGATGCAGCCCTGGGCTGGATCATGGACTATGCGGGCCAGATCCTGATCCGCAGCGCC
>JAKPQL010000126.1 GCA_029547045.1 Deltaproteobacteria bacterium
CTCCGAGAAGGTCTGGAAGTTCACCGTGGAGAAGGTGAGGAGCTGCATGAACGAGGCGAAGATGAGCCCGGCGCACCCGCCGATGAAGCCCAGGAACAGCGACTCCATGAGGAAGCTTGCGAGGATGGCCCTTCGCCGGAAACCCAGGGCGCGCAGGGTACCGATCTCGGCGGTCCGGTTGGCCACGGCGGCGTACATGGTGATCATGGCGCCGATCATGGCACCGAGCGAAAAGATCACGGTGAGCGAGACGCCCAGTATGCGCAGGAACATGGCCATCATCTCGGACTGGTCCAGGTAGAACTGCGTCTCGCGCTTGGCCTGCAGGGTGAGGCGGGGATCGCCCTCGATGAATGTCTTCACCGAGTCGAACCTGCCGGGATCTGCAAGCTTGAAGATGAGGCATGAGTACACGGGCCTCCGGAAGGACTGCATGACCTGGTCGGCGTCCGCCCAGATCTCAGAGGAGAACGCCGTGTTGCCGGCATCCATGATCCCTACGATCCTCCAGTTCCGCAGTCCGCAGCACAGGGTGTCCCCCACCTGGAGCCCGGAGAACCTCCTGGCGAGGCTCTCCCCCACCACCATCTCGGGGACCCCGAAGCGGGGCATGCGCCCCTGGACGATTTTCACCTGGGGCCGCAGCGCCAGTGAATGCACGCCGATCCCCCGGATGGTGACATTCGAGGTCCCACCCAGCTTCTTGGGAAGGGTGATGAGGATCACCGTCTCCCGCGCCATGATCGGCTCACCCTTTCCGTCGGAGGCGATGTCCGGAGAGGTCTGGACCACCGCTGCCTGGTTGCGTTCCACCCCGCTGTCCACCTCGCCGTTTGCACCCTTGCGCAGCACCACCACGTTGTCCGGGGAACCGGTCTGCACGAGGGTCTTCTGGAGGCCTTCCGCCAGCATGCCGATGGCGGCGAACACGAACACCACGAGCGCCATGCCCGAGGCGGTCAGGAAGGTGGTGAGCCTCCGTGTCCAGAGGTTGCGGAGGTTGTACGAGAGAGGCACCGCCATCTAACCTATCCTCCTCAGGCCATCCGCGATGCGGATGCGCACGGCCTGCCGGGTGGGGATGACCGCCGCGGTGGCGCCCACCAGGGTTGCGGCCCCGAAGTCCAGCCAGATGGTCAGCGGCTCCACAAAGAAGACGGGAAAGTATGCACCCAGCTCGGTGGTGAAGAACCTGACCACGGGATAGGTCATGGCGATACCGAGAAGGCAGCCGGATAAGGTGATGAGAAAGGCCTCGCCCGAGATGAGGGTCCCGATGTGCCACCCCGAATACCCCAGGGTCTTGAGCACCGCATACTCGCCCACGCGCTCCCTGGTGGTCATTGCCATGGTGTTCGCCACCACTGCGAGGATGATCACGATGATCACGAGCGACACGATGCGTATGACCATGACGATGGCCTCCGACATGGAGATGAACCCCATGATGAAGGCACGTTCTGTCTCGGTGAGCGTCTCGGCACGGGAGTTGGCGAACATGGCGTCGATCTCCCTTGCCACCTCCGCCGAGAGGTTGGGGTCCTTCACCCCGATCATGAAGAAGCCCACCTGGTCGGCCATGGAGGAATATGTCCTCCTGACCCCCTCGTTGAGGTAGTCCCAGTGAAAGAAGAACTGGGTCTCGTCCACGGTCCGGTAACGTCCCTCGTAGATGCCCCGGAGCACGAAGTCCCAGTCCCCGGGGTAGATGGTGCCCTTGAGCGTCACGACATCGCCCACACGCCAGCCGAAGCGGTCCGCGAGCTTCCTGCCTGCGACGAAGCCCCGCCTGTCCCGGAAGAAGTCGGCCTTCTGCTGACCCGGAATGACGAGCTCCGGGAAGAGATCCAGGTAGCTCTCGGGATCCACCGCAAAGCTGGCGAAGAAGTTCTTCTCGCTGATGTAGATGCCCCCGAACCAGGACCCATGAGAGACCCTATGGACTCCGCTCACGTGGCGGATCTTCTCGTGATAGGCCAGCGGCAGGGGAAAGATGATCGAAACAGCGTTCCGCGTTACGAGCCGGGTCGCCGACGACGCGTCCACTGCGGAATACCACGCCGTGAGCACGGTGCGCAGCAGCCCGAAGGCGAGGATGGCGATGCCCATGGCGACGATGGTGAGGATCGTCCTCACCTTGCGCCGGAAGGCATTCTTCATGATCATCCTGGGCAGGATCATACCGAGTTGAAATCGCCCTTTTCCAGGTGTCTCATCGTGTGCGCCCGCTCTGCCGCGTGGGGGTCGTGGGTCACCATGATGATGGTCTTGCCCATCTCCTCGTTCAGACGCCCCATGAGGTTCAGCACGTCCTCGGCCGACCTCCGGTCGAGGTCGCCGGTGGGCTCGTCCGCCACCAGGAGGACCGGGTCGATGACGATGGCCCGGGCGATGGCCACGCGCTGCT
>JAKPQL010000132.1 GCA_029547045.1 Deltaproteobacteria bacterium
ACCCTAGGGGCCGCCACCTGCTACGAGATCGTCAGTCAAGGGCCGGTGATGCTCGTCCAGTTCGGGTGGATCTCACCCGCCATCGGCATCGTGACGGCCTTCCTTTCGGCCGTGGTTGCGGTGAAGTGGATGGTTGCCTACCTGAACAGGCACGGACTCGAGATCTTCGGGTACTACCGGATCGGCCTGGCGTTCGTCACCATGGTCCTCATGCTTACCGGCGTGGTATAAGGCCTGAAGCGCATGAATACAGTATTCTCTTCATCCTGCCTGAACTATTCATATATTGAATGCAATCTTATCATTAATTCAATAGAAACATTTGTCATACATTTATTATTCAAGTAGGTTCATCTTCTGTCGTCGGGAATGAATCCAGTATCCGGCCGACTATCCAGGGGAGGAGGTTGGTGCATGAAGATGAAGAACGTATTCGCAACACTGGGGGGCATCATGGCCGTAGGCGCCCTTATCGGCGTCCTCGCGCCACTGCTGCAGAAGCTGGGCAACCCAGGCAACATGGGCATCTGCGTGGCATGCTTCGAACGTGACATCGCCGGCGCCCTGGGGCTCCACCGGGCCGAGGTGGTGCAGTACATGCGTCCCGAGATCATCGGGTTCGTCCTGGGCTCCCTGGTGGCCGCACTGCTGTTTAAGGAGTTCCGTCCCCGGGCCGGCTCCGCACCCATCGTGAGGTTCGTGCTCGGGGTGTTCGCCATGATCGGTGCCCTGGTATTCCTGGGCTGTCCCTGGAGGGCACTGCTCAGGCTCTCCGGCGGCGACCTGAATGCAATCCTGGGGATCCTCGGTCTCGCCTTCGGGATCTGGATCGGCACACTTTTCCTCAAATCGGGCTATAACCTGGGCCGCACCGAAAAGACCCACAGTGCGGCAGGGCTGGTACTGGCGGCGATCATGACAGGATTTCTCGCCCTGGCCCTCGTCTTTCCGCCCCTTGCCGGAGAACCGAAAAACGACATCCTGTTCTACAGCCTGAAAGGGCCGGGCTCCATGAACGCCCCGCTCTTCGTGTCCCTCGGCATCGGGCTGGCCATCGGGTTTCTTGCCCAGAGAAGCAGGTTCTGCACCATGGGGGCCATCCGCGACCTGGTCCTGTTCGGCCAGACGCACCTGTTCATGGGCATCCTGAGCCTGGCGGCGGCGGCCTTCGTCACCAACCTCGTGCTGGGGCAGTTCCACGCGGGGTTCACCGGACAGCCCGTCGCCCACACCATGCACGTCTGGAACTTCCTGGGCATGGCGCTGGCGGGCCTGGCCTTTGCCCTGGCAGGGGGCTGTCCGGGCAGGCAGCTCTTCCTGGCCGGCGAGGGTGACGGCGACGCCGCGGTGTTCGTCATCGGCATGATCGTGGGCGCGGGCATTGCCCATAACTTCGGTCTTGCAAGTTCACCTCAGGGCGTCGGCCCGCACGGCATCGCAGGCGTGGTGGTGGGATTCGCCGCCTGCCTGGCCATCGGCTTCACCATGCGCAAGAGCGCTGCATAAGGAGGAAGACCATGAGTATCACCGTAGATGCGCGGGGCCTTTCCTGCCCCCAGCCGGTCATCATGACCATGGCGAAGATCAAGGAAATGGGCACGGGTGAGTTCACGGTGCTCGTGGACACGGACACGTCCAAGGAGAACGTGAGCCGGGCCGCTTCCAGCAAGGGCTGGGACGTCAGGGACGTCCAGCCGGACGGAGACGGGTACCGGATCACCCTGAAAAAGGGCTGAGCGTGGCGTTCTTCAGAAAAAAGACAACAGCTGAACCCGAGGCCAGGGACGTGGACCTGGGGTTCCTTGTCTTCCAGAACACCAGCGAGGTGCTGCAGGCGGAAAAGGCCCTGCGGAAGGCCGGGTGGAAGGACATCCGGGTCATGGGCCCCCCGCCCGAGGTGCGCACCGGCTGCGACCTGGTCATCGAATTTCCCCTTATGGAGGAGCTGAAGGTCCTGAAGATCCTGGAGGATTCGGGCGTAATCCCCGAGGCCGTGGTGCCGGTGAGCAGCCCCCTGCTGAAGCCCGTGGATCTCTATGCAATCACGGACTTCGGCGATTACCTCATGGTCAGGGCCGCGAACATGAAGATCACCGTGGACAAG
>JAKPQL010000023.1 GCA_029547045.1 Deltaproteobacteria bacterium
GACATCATGACGCTGGCCAAGGCGCTGGGCAACGGCTTCCCGGTGGGCGCAGTCGTGGCAAGGCCCGAGATCACGAAGGTCATGGGGCCGGGGTCCCACGCGTCCACCTTCGGCGGCAACCCCCTTGCCATGGCCGCCTCCCTGGCCACGCTGAAGGTCATGCTCCGAGACGGCATGGCACGCAGGGCCACCGAGCAGGGCGCTTACCTCGTGGAGCGGCTCCAGGAGTTCCGGAAGGACCACCCGGCCCTTGTGGACGTGCGCGGCAGGGGGCTCATGGTGGGGGCCGAGTTCGATGCGGACCTCTCCTTCGTGCCCGCTGCGGGGATCGAGCGCGGCATCATGCTGAACGTCATCCAGAACCGTATCCTCAGGTTCGCGCCGCCGCTCATCGTGGGCAGACCCGAGATCGACCAGGCACTGGACATGCTGGGGGCGATCCTGAAGGAGAAAGGACTATGAGGGAGCACAGGGATTTTCTGTCCATCCGTGATCTCAGCGCGGAGGAGATCGAAGGTATCTTCGCCAGGGCTGCGCACTTCCGCCAGGCGCTCCCGCACCGCAGCCTCGAGGGCAAGTCCGTGGTGCTGCTCTTCGAGAAGGCGTCCACCCGCACCCGGGTGTCCTTCGAGGTGGGCATCGCACGCCTGGGCGGCCACCCGGTGGTCCTGTCCGTGGAGGGGTCGCAGATTGCCCGGGGCGAGCCCATCAAGGACACGGCACGGATCCTGTCCGGGTACTGCGACGCCATCGTCATGCGGACCTTCGGCCACGACCGCCTCGAGGAGATGGCCTCCTATGCGGAGGTGCCGGTGATCAACGCGCTGACCGACCTGCTCCACCCCTGCCAGGTGCTCTCTGACTGCTTCACCCTGGCGGGCCGCTTCGGCGACCTCAAGGGAAAGAAGGTCGCGTGGATCGGCGACGGCAACAACATGGCCAACTCCTGGATCAACGCAGCGGCCGTGCTGGGGTTCGACCTCACCCTGGCGTGCCCCGAGAACTTCGAGCCGGACTGCGACATCCTGGATGCGGCCCGGAAGGACGGGGCCGTGGTCCTCGTGGTGCGCGACCCGATGGAAGCGGCCAGGGGCGCTATTGCCGTGAACACGGACGTGTGGGCCAGCATGGGCCAGGAGGCCGAGGCCGAGAAGCGCAGGCAGGCCTTTGCAGGGTACCGGGTGGACGAGGCCCTCATGGAGGCCGCCGGCAAGGACGCGGTGTTCATGCACTGCCTGCCCGCCCACCGGGGCGAGGAGGTCACCGAGGAGGTGCTCGAGGGCTGGCGCTCCATCGTGTGGGAGCAGGCCCAGAACAGGCAGTACGTCCAGGAAGCCATTGTCGATTTTCTGATACAGGAGTAAAGGAGACAGCATGGGTAGCGCACAGAAGGTGGTACTGGCTTATTCGGGAGGTCTCGACACGTCGGTGATCCTCAAGTGGCTCATCGACGAGTTCGGGTATGAGGTCATCTGCTTCGCCGCGGACGTGGGCCAGGCCGAGGAGCTGGACGGCCTGGAGGCCAAGGCGAAGAGGACCGGCGCAAAGAAGATCTACATCAAGGACCTGCGCGAGGAGTTCGTGCGGGACTACGTGTTCCCCGCCTACCGGGCCGACGTTGCCTACGAGGGCACCTACCTCCTGGGCACCTCGCTCGCACGGCCGCTCATCGCCAAATACATGGTGGAGATCGCGCGCAGGGAGAAGGCCTTTGCCGTGGCCCACGGCGCCACGGGCAAGGGCAACGATCAGGTGCGCTTCGAGCTCGGCTGCTGGGCGCTCTACCCCGAGATCAGGATCATCGCGCCCTGGAAGATGGACGAGTGGAAGCTTCGCTCCCGCGAGAAGATGATAGACTATGCGAAGAAGCACGGCATCGACGTGCCGGTCACCAAGAAGAAGCCCTACAGCATGGACCGCAACCTGCTGCACATCAGCTTCGAGGGTGGCATCCTGGAGGACATGTGGAACGAGCCCAGCGAGGACATGTTCGTGCTGTCGTGCTCCCCGGAGAGGGCGCCCGACAAGCCGACTTCCATCGTGATCTCCTTCAAGGACGGCGACCCGGTGGCCATCGATGGCAGGAAGCTGAGCCCGGCGAACCTCCTTGCGCGGCTCAACGAGCTGGGAGGGAAAAACGGCATCGGCCGGGTGGACATCGTGGAGAACCGCTACGTTGGCATGAAGTCCCGGGGCGTGTACGAGACGCCCGGCGGCACCATCCTCAAGGTGGCCCACCGCGGCATGGAGCAGATCACCATGGACCGCGAGGTCATGCGCCTGCGGGACGACCTCATGCCCCGCTACGCCGCGCTGGTGTACAACGGCTACTGGTTCTCCCCCGAGCGCGAGGCGCTCCAGAAGCTCATCGACGAGTCCCAGAAGGGGGTCACCGGCGACGTGCGGGTCAAGCTCTACAAGGGCACCTGCACGGTCACGGGCAGGCGCTCCAGGTACTCGCTCTACAACCCGCAGATCGCAACCTTCGAGGAGGACGAGGTGTACGACCAGAAGGACGCGGCCGGGTTCATCAAACTCAACGCGCTCAGGCTCAAGGTGCGGGCCCAGGTGAGGAAACAGGGAAAGAAATAGGGAGAGTCATGGCCGACAAGCCCTGGTCAGGAAGGTTCACGAAAGCCACGGACGCGCTGGTGGAGGTGTTCTCCGCCTCCCTGGACGTGGACGCCAGGCTCTACCGGGAGGACATCGAGGCGAGCGCCTCCCACGCGCGCATGCTTGCCTCCCAGGGCCTGATCTCGCAGGACGAGGCCCAGGCCATCGTGGAGGGGCTCGAGGCAATCGGGCGGGACATAGAGTCCGGCGTCTTCACCTTCGACATCGCCCTAGAAGACGTGCACATGAACATCGAGACCGAACTCACCCGCAGGATCGGCGAGGCGGGCAAGAAGCTGCACACCGCGAGGAGCCGCAACGATCAGGTGGCCACCGATGTCAGGCTAGCCGTGAGGAATGCGCTTGGCGGCATCGCATCGGAGCTCAGGGGGTTCATGGGCGCTGTGCTGGACAAGGCGGACGCCCACGTGGACACCATCGTGCCGGGCATGACCCACCTCCAGCACGCCCAGCCGGTCTCGCTGGCCCACCACCTGCTGGCCTACTTCGAGATGGCGCTGCGTGACTGCGGCCGCATCGCGGACTGCCTGAAGCGGGTGAACGTGTCGCCGCTCGGCAGCGCGGCCCTGGCGGGCACCCCGCACCCCATCGACCGGGAGACCACGGCCCGCGAGCTGGGGTTTACCGGGCCTGCCCGGAACTCCATGGACGCCGTGAGCGACCGCGACTTCGCGTGCGAGGCGGCCTTCGTCTGCAGCCTGGTCATGATGCACCTGAGCAGGCTGTGCGAGGAGGTCATCATCTGGAACTCGCAGCCGTTCTCCTTCATAACGCTTCCGGACAGCCTGTGCACGGGCAGCTCCATCATGCCCCAGAAGAAGAACCCGGACGTGGCCGAGCTCGTGCGGGGAAAGACCGGCGGCGTGTACGGCAGCCTCATGTCACTGCTCGTCATGATGAAGGGGCTGCCTCTGGCCTACAACCGTGACATGCAGGAGGACAAGAAGCCGCTCTTCGAGGCGCTGGAGACCACCGGCTCCTGCGTGCGGGTCATGACCTTGCTGGTGGCGGGCATGGAGCCGAGGAAGGACGCCATCGACGCCTCCCTGCAGGACGGTTTCATCACGGCCACGGACCTGGCCGACTACCTCACCGCCAGGGGCATGCCCTTCCGGGAGGCCCATCGCGTCACCGGCGAGATCGTGGCCGTGGTGGCCGGAAGGAGGGGCAAGCGGCTGAAAGACCTGAGCCTGGAAGAGCTCCGGGCCTTCAGCCCCCTGTTCGAGGAGGACATCTTCAGCGCCCTGGAGCCGGAGAGCTCGGTGGACCGGCGCACGAGCTTCGGGGGGACGGCCCGCCGGAACGTGAGGGCGGCCCTTCAAGAGGCGCGCGTCCTGCTGGACGCACTGGGCCATGAGACATAGGGCGATCCTTGCCGGCCTCATCCTCGTGGTGGCCTGCGCAGGCTGCGGGAGGAAGCTCCCGCCCCTGCCCCCCGAGCGGCCCGACCCTGCAGAGATAGTCTCCATGCGCTTCGAGGGGGGGCAGGTACTCGCCGTTGTCCGGTGCACGGTGCCGGAAGCCACGGTGGTCCTGCTGGGCAAGGCCAAGGGACTCTGCCCCCACTGCACCGACGACCTCACCGCACGGCAGCAGGCCGTATGCAGGGTTCCCGGGGAGGTCCAGCTCACGGACGGTTCCCCCGAGTCCGACTTCATGGTCTACCGCGTCGGGGTGAGCTACGGGGACACGAGATGGATGACGCCGCCTCGCATCGTGGTGAAGAGGCGGTAGCGCGCCGAGAGAACAGAGGAACGGAGGTTCGGAAGCACCCATGCATGATTTCGAGTATGACGGATCGGGCAGGCTCTGCTGCGCTGAGGTGCCCCTGGAAACCATTGCCCGGGAGGTGGGGACCCCGGTGTACTGTTACAGCCTGCCCACGCTCCGCCGGCACATCCAGGCCTTCGAGGAGCCGCTTACAGGCATCGACCACCAGACCTGCTTCGCCATGAAGGCGAACTCCAACCTGGCCATCCTCACCCTCATGGCGAAAAGCGGCCTCGGTGCGGACGTGGTGTCCGGCGGCGAGCTCTTCAGGGCCATGAAGGCGGGCATCCCGGCATCAAAGGTGGTGTACTCGGGCGTGGGCAAGACCACCGAGGAGATCGACATGGCCATCTCCGAGGGCATCCTGATGTTCAACATCGAGAGCGAGGAGGAACTCGGCGTCATCAACGAGCGCGCCGGCGCCCTGGGGAGGAAGGCCCCCATATCCATCCGGGTCAACCCGGACGTGGACCCCCAGACGCACCCGTACATCTCCACGGGCATGAAACAGAACAAGTTCGGCATCGACATCGAGAACTCGGTGCGGCAGTACCTCAGGGCAAGAGACATGGAGCACATCGAGATCGTGGGCATCGACTGCCACATCGGCAGCCAGCTCACGGACATCAGCCCGTTCATCGACGCCGTGGACCGGCTCAAGGTGATCATTGCGGACCTCGGGGCCCAGGGCATCACGTTCCGATACCTCGACCTGGGAGGCGGGTTGGGCATCACGTACTCGTCCGAACAGCCGCCGCACCCCAGGGAGTACTGCGCTGCCATCATCGACGCGGTGCGCGGCCTCGACCTCAAGCTCATCTTCGAGCCCGGCCGGGTCATCGTGGGCAACACGGCGGTGCTGCTCACCAAGGTGCTCTACCGCAAGGTCACGGACAAGAAGACCTTCGTCGTGGTTGACGCGGGCATGAACGACCTCATCCGGCCGGCCCTGTACCAGGCCTGGCACGATATCCTGCCCGTCACCAGGAAGGACGGGCCCACGCACAGGGTGGACGTGGTGGGCCCCATCTGCGAGTCAAGCGATTTCCTGGCAAAGGACCGGGATCTGCCGGCGTTCTCCCGGGGGGATCTCATCGCGGTCATGAGCGCAGGGGCCTACGGGTTCACCATGGCCTCCAACTACAATTCCAGGCCCAAGCCGCCGGAGGTTCTGGTGGATGGTGGGGGATATTCTGTGGTAATACACAGGCAGTCCTACGAGGATCTCGTCGCCGGAGAGACGGTCCCCGAGGGGATGATCTAGAGAGGGGGAACTGGTATGTTTTCAGGCGCCATCGTGGCAATCGTCACACCCTTCAAGGATGGCAACATCGACGAGAGGGCCTTCACCGACCTGATCAACTTCGTCATCGCCGGCGGGGTCAGGGGCATCGTGCCCTGCGGTACCACAGGCGAATCGGCCACCCTGAGCCATGCAGAGCACGAGCGGGTCATCGACATCACGGTGGATGTCGTGGCAAAGCGGGTCCCGGTCATTGCGGGCACCGGCTCCAACTCCACGGACGAGGCCATCCGTCTCACCCGGCACGCCAAGGAGGCGGGCGCGGATGCGGCCCTGCTCATCACACCCTACTACAACAAGCCCACCCAGAAGGGGCTGTTCGAGCACTACAGAGCCGTGGCCGCGGCCTGCGACATCCCCCAGATCCTCTATAACGTGCCCGGCAGGACCGGGGTGAACATGGCCGTCGAAACCGTGGTGGAACTCTCCCGCATCGACACCATCGTGGGAATCAAGGAGGCGAGCGGAGACCTCGTGAAGTGCTCCCAGATCGTGCGGGACACGGAGGACGACTTCTGCGTGCTCTCGGGCGATGACGCCCTCAACTACCCCATCCTGTGCTGCGGCGGGGTGGGCGCTGTCTCGGTGACGGCCAACATTCTGCCCGATCGTCTCGCTGCGCTGTGCGACGCCTGGGGCAGGGCGGACATCGAGTCTGCCCGCAGGATCCACCTGGACCTGCTGGAGATCAACCAGGCCCTGTTCATCGAGACCAACCCCATCCCGGTGAAGACCGCGCTCGCCCTCATGGGCAAGGTGCAGGAGGAGTTCAAGCTGCCCCTGTGCCCCATGGCCCAAGCCAACCGGAAGAGACTCGCCGAGGTGCTCAGGCGCTACGGATGCATCTGAAGCGGTCCATGGAGGTTTCCCCATGATCAAGATCGGTGTGGTGGGTGCCGGGGGCAGGATGGGTTCGCTCATTGCGCGCACTGTCCTGGAGAGCCCTTCCCTGCGCCTGGCCGGAGCCCTGGAGAACGCCAGCCACCCCTCCATGGGCCGGGACATCGGAGAGGTCCTCGGCCATGGTCGCCTGGGGGTGAGGGTGACCGCAGAGGCGGCAGATGCGTTTCGCGACTGCGACGGCATCATCGACTTCACCTTTCCCGAAGTGACCCTGGAGGTGGCCCGGTACGCCGCCGGAAACGGCAGGTTCATGGTCATCGGCACCACGGGGTTCACCGATGCCCAGAGACAGACCCTTGCAGGGTATGCTGCGCGGGTGCCCATGGTGCTGTCCCCGAACATGAGCATCGGGGTGAACGTGCTCTTCAGGGTGGTGAAGATGGTGGCAGGGCTCCTGGACGAGAGCTATGACGTGGAGATCGTGGAGGCCCACCACCGGATGAAGAAGGACGCGCCTTCGGGCACGGCCCTTGCCCTTGCCAAGGCGGCAGCCGAAGGCCGGGGGGTGGACCTCGGTGAAAAGGCCCGGTACGAGCGGTACGGCATGATAGGCGCCAGGCCGGCAGGCGAGATCGGCATCCAGACGGTCCGCGCCGGCGACATCGTGGGCGAGCACACCGTGATGTTCGCCGGGAACGGCGAGCGCATCGAGGTCGTGCACAAGGCCCACACCCGGGAGAACTTCGCCCGGGGTGCAGTCCGTGCCGCCGCATGGGTCGCGGGCAGGAAACCCTGCCTGTACAGCATGGCGGACGTGCTGGGGATCGGCGATGAAGATCGGTAGGGGGGTGCTGCCCGGCGGTCAGGCCGCCTGGGTCTGCACGGAAGACTGTCTGGCCTTCAGGCAGTGGGATCCTGATACGTCCCGGCCGGGCGGCGAGATACGCATCGAACGGACCTTGCCCCCGGTGCTGCCTGGCAAGATCGTGGCCGTGGGTCTGAACTACCGGGACCATGCCATGGAGATGGGCCTCGACCTTCCCGCAAGCCCCATCCTCTTTATGAAGCCGTCCACCTCGGTCATCGGACCCGGTGAAGTCATCGTGTATCCACCCCAGGCGTCCCGCGTGGACTACGAGGCAGAGCTGGCCGTGGTCATCAAACAGCGCTGCAGGAACGTGCGGCCCGAGGATGCCCGGGCGGTCATCCTCGGCTACACCTGCCTCAACGACGTGACTGCCAGGGACCTCCAGGCCCAGGACGGCCAGTGGACCAGGGCGAAGTCCTTCGATACCTTTGCGCCGATCGGCCCATGGATCGAGACCGGGGTCGCCGACCCGCACGGACTTGCCATTTGCGCGCGGCTCAACGGGAAGACCGTGCAGAGCTCGCACACCGGCAACCTGATCTTTTCCGTTTTCGAACTCGTGGCCTTCATCTCGTCCATCATGACCCTGGAGCCCCACGATGTCATCGCCACGGGCACCCCGTCGGGCATCGGGCCCATGGCCAGGGGCGACGAGATCACCATCGAGATCGACAAGATAGGGACGCTGACCAACCTGGTGGTATGATCAGGGCGTATCTCTGTCTGGGGTCAAACCTCGGAAACCGCAGGGCTCTCATCGATGCGGCCCGTGAGCTGCTAGAGCGCGAAGGGGTCGGGATCCTCAGGGCATCGAGGGTCTACGAGACAATGCCCGTGGAGGTCCAGGACCGGCAGGAGCCCTATCTCAACATGGTGCTGGAAGTCGTCTTCGACGGGGATCCCCTCGGGCTCCTCGAGCGCTGCCAGGGGGTGGAGAACAGCCTGGGGAGGAAAAGACCCTATCGCCACGCGCCCAGGACAATGGATATCGACATCCTCCTCGTCGAGGGCGTCACCATGGACCATGACCTGTTGAAAGTTCCGCATCCTGGGCTCGAGCAGAGGGCTTTTGCGGTGTACCCCCTTGCGGATGTCTCCCCCGGGCTTATTCTTCCTAGTGGGAGAACTGCTGCCGAGGTAAAGAATCTGCTGAAGGGTGACGAAGAAGTAAGGGTTTGGGGGATATAGGGTGGAGGAGCAGGCGCCAGGGAAGCGGAAGATCCTCATCGCGGACGACAACCGCGAGCTCAACGAGGCCATACGGGAGATGCTCGTGGAGTATGGCTTCGACGTGGTACAGGCCTTTGACGGGGAAGAGGCCTTTGACCTCTATTCCCAGACCAGGCCCGATCTCACCTTCCTCGATTACCTCATGCCGAAGATGGACGGGGTGGATGTCCTGGAAGAGATCATGACCATCGACCCCAATGCCCTGGTGGTGTTCATCACCGGAGAGGGCTCCGAGGATACGGCGGTCCAGGCCATGAAGGCCGGGGCAAAGGATTACGTCACCAAGCCCTTCTCCATGCAGTACCTTGTGCACACGGCCAGGAAGCTCATCAAGGATCACGAGCTGCAGCTCGAGAACGTCAGGCTCAAGGCCAGGGGGGACGCCTACAAGGACAACCTCGTCACCATCACCGAGACCATGGGCGAGGCGGTCCTCACCATCGACGCAAAAGGCACGGTCCAGTTCATGAACCACATGGCCCGCAAGCTCTGGGGGTCTTTGGAGGACATGAAGAACAAGCCCGTGGACGTGCTCATCCCGGACCCCACCGTGGACCTGTTCTCCGACATCAGGGAGGCCGCGGCCGGGAGCGAGGGGTACTTCCAGAACGAGTACACCTTCCGCAAGGCAGACGGAACGATCTTTTCAGGCCTGCTGAGCGCGTCCCAGCTCAAAAGCGAGCAGTACACCGGCAGCATCGTGCTCGTCATCCGGGACCTCACGGACATCGAGATGATGCGCAGGCAGGTCATCAACGCGGAGAAGCTGGCATCCCTGGGCAAGGTGGTGGAAGGCGTGGCCCACGAGATCAGGAACTCGCTCACCTCCCTGGGAGGCTTTTCCCGCCGCCTGGGCAAGTCCGTGGACGCGAACTCCGCGGAGAAGGTCTATGTGGATTACATCATCGAGGACGTGAAGCGCCTCGAATCCATGATCCTGGACATCGAGGAGTACGTGAACTACACCAAGATCCACCGGCCCGAATTTGCCATGACCCACATCGAGGACGTCATCGAGAACGCCCTCATCAAGACCTTCGGGTCAGGGAAGTTCGGCGGTGTGGCCTACGAGGTCAACGTGCCTGCAGGTCTCGAGGAGGTCTATGCGGACCACGATTTCCTCGTGGAGGCCTTCTGGCATCTCTTCACCAATGCCTGCGAGTCCATGGACGGGAAGGGGTCGCTCACCGTGAACGTGAGTCTCCACCCCCACTACCTCATCATCGACGTCGTCGATACCGGCAAGGGCATCCCCAGCGACGAGATCAAGGAGATCTTCAACCCGTTCTACACCTCGAAGCCCCGGGGCGCTGGTCTCGGGCTCTCCAAGGTCTACATGATCATCGAGGAGCACGGCGGGTTCATCACGGTGAACAGCTCGCCGAACCAGGGGACCAGGATGCGGGTGTTCCTGTCGCGAAAACGCGGGATCAAGCCTCTCCAGTCCCAGGGGCAGTGAACGTTGTCCCTTGACAGAGAGTACAATATTGAAATATTTAAAAAAGATACTCCATCTGACGATATAGACTCTATGAATGTGCGAAGGCTGACATTGATCTGCACCCTTGTCATGACACTTGTCTGGGCATGCCCGTCCCATGCGGACATCTATGTCAGGAAGGGGCCCGACGGGACGCTGCACTTCAGCAACTGTCCCATGGGGAGCGACTGGAAGCTCTACGCCAAGGAGTCGAGGCCGCGATACTCGTACGCCCAGTATTCGAACCGGAAGTACTCCTCGTCCCAGTACGACACCCTCATCTCCGCCATTGCCTACAACCAGGGCATGAACCCCACGGTGATCAAGAGCATCATCGCGGTTGAGTCTGGGTACAACCCCAATGCCCGGTCCTCCAAGGGCGCCATGGGGCTCATGCAACTCATGCCGCAGACCGCGCAGGATCTCGGGGTGATTGACCCATGGGACCCCACAGAGAACATCACGGCGGGCACGAGGTACATCTCCTGGCTGCTGAGGAAGTACAACGGCAACCTGTCGCTCGCACTCGCGGCGTACAATGCGGGGCCCTCTGCGGTGGATACCTACGGCGGAATTCCTCCCTACCAGGAAACCACGGAGTATGTGAGAAATGTCCTTGCGAGAATGAACGGGGGAGGATAATGAAGGGGAATGAACATATCGAATGCACTGACCGTTTCGCGGATCTTCATGGTCCCGGTCATTGCCCTTCTGCTTGCCCGTGACGACATCGTCCTGTCCTTCATAGCCGCATTGATCTTTTCCGCCGCTATGGTGACGGACTTCCTGGACGGGTATTTCGCCCGGAAGTACCACATCGAATCCGACCTGGGCAAGCTCCTTGACCCCCTTGCGGACAAGATCCTCACCGGCACGGTTCTCATCATGCTCATACCCCTGGAAAGGGCGCCCGCATGGCTCGTGGCCGTGATCATCGCCCGGGAGCTGGCGGTGACCGGGCTCCGCAGCATTGCGGCGGAGAAGAACATCGTTATTGCCGCGGACTGGCTGGGAAAGTACAAGACCGCGTTCCAGTGCGTGGCCCTCATCCCGCTCATCGTACACTATTCCATACCCTTCCCCCTCCTCGGACCGCTGCAGTTCCAGCTGGCAGGGGAGTTCTTCCTCTGGATAGCACTGTACTTCACCGTATGGTCCGGCGTGGATTACTTCATACGCTATGCACGGGCGGCTGCCCGGGCCTGAATCGCCCGGGACAGCAGGGTCTTTGGCGGGGTGGTTAGGCCTTCTTCTTTTCTTCGCCGGCAGTGCTGATGCCGAGCTCGGTATAGAGGGGGCACGTCCCTGAGGCTGCGCTGGAAAGCAGCATGCCCCCTGCAACCAGCGAGATGGCGGCAGCGAGGGTGATCCTGCCGCTTCTGACCATGAAGACGATGAGAATCAGCGCGATCCCTGCCCGCACGAGCCTGTCGACGGTGCCCACATTCTGTTCCATGGATTCCATGTATGACCTCCGCTGTGATCTGGTCCATTCTCCCCTGAAACCATGGGTGGTGTCAACACCCTCCGCAGTGCCTGCGCCCGTGACGAGTATTTGTGTTGAATCCGGACAGAGAAGACATTAAGGTAGGGAGAAGGAGGGATTGAAGCATGGGGAATGTTGTAAAGATCTACTCGCTCAGTACCTGCAGTCACTGCAAGGCCGCGAAGAAATTTCTCAGCGACGCCAGCGTCCCGTATGACTTCACCGATGTGGACCTTCTGGAGGGGGATGAGAAGGCCCTCGTCCTGAACGAGGTCAAGAAGTACAACCCCCGACTCACCTTTCCCACCATCATTGTCAACAATGACAGGGTGATCATCGGGTTTCAGGACCGCGAGATCAAGGAGGCCCTGGGGCTATGACAGAGGCGGAACAGCTTTTGGAGCGGCTCAAGCCCATCCAGGAGGCCAAGGGATTCTTCTTCAGCAATGATCGCGAGCGCGTGCTCGAGCTCCTGGATGCGCTGCTCCTGAACAGGAAACGCTACGGATACATGTGCTGCCCGTGCAGGTTGGCCTCTGGAGACAGGGAAAAGGACCGGGACATCATCTGTCCGTGCGAATATCGCGCGCCAGACGTGGCTGAGTACGGGAGCTGCTACTGCAACCTCTACGTATCGGGAGACTGGAACGCGGGCAGGGTTGCCCGCGTGTACGTACCCGAACGGAGGCCGCCGGAGAAGTATCTGTAAGGGGCGCGGGCCCTCCCCTTCAGAAGCTCAGGAGTGACGACAGGTCGTCGTCGTTGGCATAGGTGAACTGTATTGCCATTCCGCGGTCATCTGTCCGGACGACCAGCCCCTGAATGTACACCGGTTTTCCGAGATGACCCTCGGCGTTGACCCGCATGGTGACGTATGCGTCCTTGTCGAGAACCGCCTCGGTGAGCATGAACATGCCGTTCGTGCTGATGTCCCCGATAAGGCCGCCCGATACCTTCTTGAGCGCGTCACTGTAGGTGATGGTGGCGTCCAGGGTGGACGGGAGTCGAACCCTTCTCTCTCTCCTGCGGTTTTTCATCTGCTGTCCTCCCGCTCGTGTGATGGTGCGACACAACCGTGGAAAGGACCCTGTCCTCCCATGGGGAACAGGGAATCCATGGCATCGAACATGAAGGGTACGCAATTCCAACAGGGAGTCTATGACATCTCGCAATATACCATGATAAGCTTCTCCTAGGGAAAGTCAATGGGTATTTTGTGCAGTCATGGCAAGAGATTATCTGGTATCAGCGCCTGCCGTCAGGTGCACCGTCCGGTGGGTTTTCTACCGGGGAAGAGGCAGGGGCGATAGCGAAGGTCCCTTCATGATGCGCCACCACGCAATACCGTGCAGGTCGTCATGGTAACGCTTCATCTCCGCGACAGCGGCGGCTGAGACATCGGGGGCAGCCCCCGACAGCGGCACGATGCGGGGTGTCTTGGCAATGTCCAGGAGGAAGGAGGGCTCCACCAGGAGGTTCCTCCCCACGGCGAGAGACCTCGCTGCCTGGTTCAGCAGGTCCTTGCCCATGGCGTGATAGCGGAACCCTCGAGGGGCGGTAAGCTCCACCAGGGTGGGGATGATGTCCAGATGGCTGCCCGCCATGTGCCCGGGTGGCCGGATCCCCTGCAGGACATCCGGCCCGTAAAACACACAGGGTATGAGATGCTTCTCCCCGGGGTCGGGATTCTCGGTGAGCCAGCGCCGCCCCGGATGGTCTGCGGTCACCACTACGAGGGAGCGGGGCAGCCCGGAGATGGCGGCACGGGAAAACCGCTCGATACATCTGTCCGCATACCAGAAATGACCGAGGAAGGTGAGGTCTTCCTCGTCGAGGTTCACGCCCGGCATGGAGGAGCGGGTCTCCTGCAGGGGGAATCCCTTGGACAGGACGTCCACCGTATAGGGGGGGTGGAAGCTGGTGGTGAGGATCAGGTTGAAGCTGGGCGTGTCATCGCTGACGTGCTCCCTGACAAAGGCGAAGATGTGCTCGTCATCCACTCCCCACTCGTTGGAGGAGACCCACTCCCCCATGTGGCCACCGCCGTAGATCTCGTCGAATCCCTGGTCCCGGCAGAAATCCCCCACCCTCTGCCAGCTCAGGTACCCGCCGTAGAAGAAGCGCACCCGATACCCCATGTCCTTATAGATCCTGGACAGGGAGGTGGGGTACATGGCGCGCGAGCTGGGCCGGTAGTTGGTCCGGATATCCGAGTCCGGGAGCCCGGTGACCAGGGTGTTCAGGCTGGTCATGGTGCCGTAGGAGGTGGCGACGAAGGGGGAGATGGCAATCCCATCGGCCGCGAGGCCCTTCAGGCCGTCGGCGATGTGCAGGGAAGCGTACCGCTCCTCCATGGGCCATGCGCTGTAGCTTTCCGCCACAATGTAGAAGATGTGCCGGGGGGGCTTCCCTTTGGGGCCTGAGGCTGTACGGAGCATGTACTGGTCGAGGTCCGCGTACCGGTCATTCGTGGCAAAGGCCCGCCTGCTGGCCTCCACGAGGTCCCGGTCCGGGATGTAGAGCGAGAGCCCCTCGGTCCTGGAGAGCTTGACCTGCTGGGCAATGGCGTAGCGCAGGGCGGTGTAGGGGTTGAGCACGGTGTTGTTGAGGAACTCATCCGCAGTGATGCCCGCATGCCGTTCCCGAACCGGCATGGACCCGAACGATCCCCGTGCGCCGAAGAACATGAGCGTCACGATGAGCAGCGTTCCCGTGACGCGGGACGTCCTGGCGGGAAATATCCGCTCCTGGACTCCGGCGGTCAGGAGCGGCGATCGGAGGAACCGGCGCATCAGCCAGACGCCGAACGCGAGCACCGCGAAGAAGACGACTGCGCTCCTGAGAACGTGGTACGACTTGATGATGGTGAGCAGGATCGCGCCCAGGTCGTCGTAGATGAGGCCGAAGAGGAAGTGGTTGAACTGTTCCCCGAATTCCCTGAAGTACCCGATGGAGATGATGCAGAGAAAGGACGACATCACCAGGAACAGCATGCCCATGGATTCACGTACTCGCTCGGCGCGCCGTTCGTTGCCCGTGAGGCCGGCGGCGATGCTGAACCCGAACGGGATCAGGATGGTAAAGGTGGAGATGACACTGTCGAACCGCATGCCGTTGAGGATCGCAATGGCAATGGTGAGCGCCGAACTCTTCCTGTCTATCTGTTCCCTGAAGACCAGGAGGAAGATGGCGCGGTAGGCCAGGAAGAAGGACATGCACAGGACCCAGAGCTTGAGATCCTTCTGCCACTGCCTGAAGAAGCGGCCCCAGGGACTCAAGGGTGCATGTTCGAGGTGGGCCTTCATGTGAGGATATACCTCCCGTGGTGCTTCGGTATCGCCGCTTGGGGTCTGTCTCACAGTCCTCTCAAGGGCCTGACAGGGGTTCGCATATCGTGTCCTCGTGCAGGTTGTCAATCGTCATGAGGGATGGGGCGAGTCCCGGCCGGGTGCACTCGGGCCGAGCTGCACCCCTGACATGGTCCCGGGGCGCACCGGGGACGCCGCTGCTGTATCGGGGTTCAGGCCTACTTGCAGACGGGCTTCGATCCGGACGGTAACCCCGCAAGGTGCTCGGCCACCAGGGGGATGTCCGCCTGGTCCACTGCAGCGCCCTTCTTCACCATGCGGGTCACCACCGTGAGCCAGGCATCCCGGTCCTTTTTCCCCAGGGCCGTGCAGACCTTGCCCGTGTCGTGGCAGGCGGAGCAGGCCTTCATGACGAGCCCTTCGGGGCTTTTCCGCTCGGTGCCTGCCTGGGAATAGGCCGTTGAAACGAACATGAGCATGCACGCCGCGGCCGTAATGCCGAGGAAGACGGTGGGTCTCTTCATGAACACACCTCGCACTTCAGGGATACCTATCATATGCTCTCCTGACACGATACATGCAAGAGCCCCGCGATACTGGCTCCGGAGTGATCCGGCCTAGAGCCGTACGCACAGGCAGGTGATGAACCGGGGGTCGATGCGCGAGAGGTCCCTGATGCCGCCGGTCTCCTCTTCCAGGCGAGCGGCCAGGTTCTGGGCCAGGGAGGCGGATCTGCCGGGGACGCCCGCTTGCCCTATGCCGGAGAGGAATGCTGGCAGGTCTTTCCGGAAAGCGTCCTGGAGGGTCCTGCGGCTGCCCTTGAGCCGTGTCGCCGAGGAGAGGAAGGAAACGAGCTCGTCCCTGCTCAGGGGGCGGAAGGCGGTGACGCGGCTGAGGCTGTTCACGGCGAGCGCGGTGAGGATGACGGTCTCCATGTCCATGCCGGACCCGGTATTGGTGCCCCCGAGCTCAGGGATCAGCCGCTCCCAGTCGAGGCGTGCCATGATCGCTGCCATGTCCTCGAGCTGGTCTGAGGCGTGGGTCACCTCGTCGAGCTCTTCGACGAGGGAGAACTCCGCGTCCTTGTACCGCGGCCGCTTCTGCAGGAGGCCGTCTGTCAGGTCGCGGAACCGCTCGGGGATCATGGACCGCTCGATGTCCTGCAGCAGCAGCTTGAGCCGGCGCTGTTGCTCGAGGACCATGTTGAATCCCAGCGAGAACAGGGTCTCCGCGTTCATGGAGGCGAGGATATCCCGCGCCTGCGCCCCCTTTTCCCGCATGGCCACGCCAAGACCGAGGTTCACCAGGGAGCTTGCCTTTTCCATGCTCGTCCTGAGGCCATCGCTGTCGTTCAGGGGCTTGTAGTCGGCCATGACGATCTTGTTGGCCAGGTAGATCATCTCGTAGCACAGGCGTTCCCGCATCTCCTCGGGCGCGCCGTGCAATGCCTGCAGGAGCAGGGACTGCCCCGGAGAGAACTGGTCTAGATACACCGATGGCAGCATGTGGAGGTGCTTGGTGATGACCGGGGTCTTCTCCCGGATCATCCCCTGGTTCAGGAGCTTTCCGGGTACGGCGTGGCGGTAGACGCTCACCGCCTCTTCGGGCGAGGGGAAGCCCATCTCCATGAGGCGCAGCGACCTGCGTTCATAGGAGGTCTCCTCCATGGCGGTCTTCAGGTCGTACAGGACGCCTTCCATGATGGACTGGTAGAGATCCTGGTCGTGGGTGAAGGCGATGCTCAGCATCTCCCGGATGAAGTGTGAGCGCTCGTCCTCCCGGGTGATGCGGTAGAAATAGGAGTTGTCCAGGCTCT
Source organism: Deltaproteobacteria bacterium (assembly GCA_029547045.1). Classification (GTDB taxonomy): domain Bacteria; phylum Desulfobacterota; class Desulfomonilia; order UBA1062; family UBA1062; genus MWEI01. The sequence goes on from JAKPQL010000023.1 coordinate 16,739, forward strand.
CGAACCCCTCGTCGAGGAGTTCGGGGATGTGCTCGTCCGTGGGCCTGACGTGGACAACCTCGATGTAGGTCTGGAACAGGAGCACCAGGAGCTCCATGTCGAGGGTCTCGAAGGCGCCGGTGAGCGAATCCAGGGATGCGTTGTACAGCTCCCAGAGCCATTCCATGAGGGAGTCCACGGAAAGGGCGTCTTGGGACCAGCAGTCAAGGTCGATGAACCGGCACACGGCTTCCAGCGGTACATACTGGAGCAGTATCTGGCTGTCCATGCCCCAGGACTCCTTGATGACGAGGAAGGCCTCCTGGGGCGGGAGCTGTTCGAGGATCTGCCTGGTATACGGCGAGTCGATGATGTTGCGGGCCCGCTCCGACGGGGCGCAGGCGAGCACCTTGGAGATCTCGGCCTTCAGTGATGGTGGTTTTGCCATTCCCGTGTGGTTAGCACACTTGGAGTCGCCCTATCAAGGTTGGGCGCGGAAGCGGCGTTGACCCGTATGCAGGGAACCCCCGGCAGGGTGCCGGGGGTTCCGGGAAAAACCAAAAAGGGTGGAGCGCCGCTACAGGGTTCCCATGGAGGCACGCAGGGCGGCCATGGCGCGTGCCTGGTCCGCGCGCGACGAGATCAGGTTGTTCCTGGCCTGTGCAAGCAGGGCCTCGGCCCGGAGCACGTCGGTGGAGGTGGATACCTGGAGGTTGTACCGGTCCTTTTCTATCCTGAAGTTCTCCTGGGCCTGGGCGATGCTCTTCTCCGCCACCTTCAGTCGCGCCTGGGCCTCCTCGATGTTCAGGTACGAATTCTTCACCTCGAGGGCCACCGAGTTCTTCAGGCTCTCCAGGAGGTATCCCACCTTGGCGCTGGTGTACCGGGCCCTCTGGTAGTTCCAGTAGCTTCCCCCGCCCTTGAACAGGTTCCAGTTCAGGCCGACGCCGGCCTTCCAGCCGTCGTTCTCCACGTCATAATCTTCTCCGGACCGCTCGTAGGTGTACGTGGCCGCCACCGAGGGCATGAATTCCGAGCGTGCGATGGTAACCCCCTTGCCGGTGCTGTCGAGCTGGAGCTGCACGGTCCTGATCTCCTGCCTGTTCTCGTAGGCCGTCTGCAGGGCCTGCTCGAAGGTGATGTCCGTGGTGGTCAGCGGGATCTCCGAGTCGATGGTCACCTCGTCGGTGAGCCCCCTGACCAGGAGGAGGTTCAGGTTGGACTCGGCGATCTTGACTGCGTTTTCCGCAGAGATGAGGTTCTGCTCGGTCTCTGCGAAGCGCACCTGCGCCTCGAGCAGGTTGTTCTTGGGGATCATGCCCTGGTTGAAGAAGGCGTTGGAGACGTCCAGGAGGGACTTTACCGAGGCAACGCTTGCCGTGGCCACCTCTTTGAGCTGCCGGGCCTTGATGACCCCGTAATAGGCGTCGATGACCAGGAGCTTGAGGCGCCGGACGGTCTGCTCCCTGTCGAGCTCTGCTGCGTAGCGGTCGTTCTTCGCGATGAGGTAGCTGTTGTACAGGGCCCCGCCCGCGAACAGGACCTGCTTCGCCTCGATGCTCATGGAGTAGTTGTCCTTGGTCCCCATGGGGACCGTGAAGACCTGTGTCCCGGTGGGAAAATCCAGCGGGAAGGTCATGCTCGGCGTCTCGTCGAGCCGTGCGTAGCCGTAGGACAGGTCGGCGCTGGGGAGCATCTTCGAGAACTGGACCCGCTGGTCCATCTCCTTGACGAGGACCTCCTGATCCTGAGCCCTCACCGACGGGTTCCTCTGGATCGCCATCTGTATGGAGTCCTCCAGGGTCATGTGGTCAGCGGCAAGAACGGGGCGTGCCCAGCACAGCAGGGCGCAGAGCATGGGTAAAAAGAACAGTCTTCTCACGGTAGTACCCTCCTGAGAAATTCATCCAGTATGCCGGCAGTGAACTCGGCCGGACCCTTTTCCAGTATACCAAGATAGTGCGCCTGGGCAATGGTGTGGATGATGCCCATGAGCATCAGGGACTTCAGCTCCGGATCGCAACGCTCCCCCTCCCGGTTGGCCTCCATGAAGATCTCGCGGGTGATGCGGAGATTCTCGAGGTGGAGCTCGCGGATGTAGTCGAGGATCTGCTGGCTCACCTCGGGCATGGGTGCGGCGTAGAACTCATGGAGGAGACGGTGGAAACCGGGGTTGTTCTCGATCCATCCGATGTTGAACTCCACGAAGATGGAGAGCTTGTCCCTCCAGGACGCCTTTCTGGCAACGAGGTTCTTGAGTGAGATCATGAACGCGTCCAGGCCCCTCCTGATGACCTCGGAGAAAAGGGCCTGCTTGCTTGGGAAGAACTGGTACAGGGTCCCCACGCCGAACTCGGCCCTGGCAGCGATCTGTGCCATGGTGGTGTTGAAGAAGCCGTCCCTTTCAAAGATCTCCCTGGCGGCATCGAGGATGGCGTCTCTGCGGAAGGCCGACTCCCGCTCTTTCCTGGTCAGGGTCTTGGAATCTTCATTCGTGGATTGAATCATCGTTCAAAGATAGAACAATCGTTTCCGCACGTCAAGCAGGTTGCCGCAACCGCCGTGCTCGGGACATCGATCAGGCTGACGGGGGGCAACCCGTCAGCCTTGCCGTGGCGACTATTCGAGGGAATGGAAGACCAGGCCCGTGGGCGTCTTGGGGTAGAAGTAGGTGGAGTTCAGGGGCATGCGCAGTCCCGCCTCTGCGATTTCCACTACGTCCTCGATGGAGGGTGGATTGAGCAGGAAGGCTATGTCGGCCTGCTCCCTGGTCACCATGTCCAGGGCCTCCTCGGCCCGGCTGGTGAAAATGATGCGCTTGTTTTCCATGGTGGTGCCGATGCCCAGGATGGGCTCGATGATGCACTCATGGAGGACCGTGACATCGTGCCGCTTGAGAAGGGGGTGGATTCCCGGGGGGAGGTACTTATCTATCTCCGTGTCCTGGGCGAGCTGGAGCAGGTAGAACCGGGGTATGCCCTTGACATACAGGCCAAGGGTGCCGGCCCCGCCCTTGTTCAGGGCCGCGATGAACGCCTTGCGGTTATCGTACGGCACCATGTTGAAGAGCTCCTTGAGCCGGTACTCCAAGTCCACCAGTCCCACACCCATGCTGTCCACGATGACGCGGTGGCTCGGCATGATCCTCACGCCCTCCTCCAGGTTGGTGAGGTACATCTGGATGTAGTCGTAGCTCTGGTTGCCGTCCGCCTTACCTGATGCGGCCCGCATGCGGTCACGGTAGATCTTGGCGGTTTCGTAGCGGTGCTGGCCGTCCGCAATGATAACCCTCTTGCTCTGTATCATCTTGGAAATCTTTTCGATCGTGGCCGTCTCGTGGATGACCCAGAGCTTGTGCGATTCATCCCTGGTGGAAAATTCCACCTCCGGGGCGCCGAGCTTGGGCTGTATCTGGGTCTCGAGAACCTTCTTCGGGTCTGAGTACAGCCCCAGGACAGAACTGAAGTTCGTCCGTACCTCGCTCATGAGGCGCAGCCGGTCGAGCTTGGGGCTCTTCATGGTCTGCTCGTGGGCACGGATGTTCTTCTTTTCGTCTTCATCCAGGCGCACCGAGGCGATGAACCCCCTGCGCACCGAGGCCTTGTCTCCCAGGGTATACGTGTGCTCGTGATAGTACAGGGCAGGCTTCTTGTCCTGGATGAGGAATCCGTCCTTGAGCCATTGCTTGAACAGGTCCCTGGCCCTGGTGTAGCGGTTGTTGTCCCTGTCGTCCTTGGGGAACTGCTTGCCGAGCACGAGGCGCACCGCGTTGTACGGGCTCCTTGCATAGAGATCCTCCACCTGGGCGGCGGAGATGACATCGTACGGAGGGCAGATGGCTTGTGCAAGATCTACTCGTTCAGGGTTGTATCTGATACCCCGGAAGGAACGGATCTTTGGCATGGACGGCTCCCTTCTTGGACGACATCTCAACACGTGACACAGACAGCGCTATATATATGGGGTCTGGTAAAATTTCAACTGCAATTTATATGGCTGTGATGGGCATGCCTCCCGGAAATCCATCCCCTTGATTACCTCATACGCCTGTGGCAAACTCCTGATCACAAATCGTTGCTCCACGGGGTACCTCCTTCTTTATGGTCTGGTCAACCACGGTGGTACCCCCTTCTCCTTCCCTGACACAAGTTCTGTTACATCACCAGCACCGGAGGCATGTTGATCTTTCCGGCCCTTTCGGTTTATGATCGCTGCATGCGGTATGTGAACATCGTGGTGACCATTCTGTTTCTCCTCTTCGTGATCACCTTCTGCGTGAACAACACCCAGGAGTTCAGCCTGTCCTTTTTCGGCTACCGTCTCACGATCGAGCTGCAGCTGTGGATGCTCATGGTGATATTCTTCGTGGCGGGCATGGTGCCCGTAGTCGTATCCGAGATCCCGGACCGGACGGAGCGCTTCATGAAGATCCGGGCCCTCAAGACCCGGATCAGGGACTTGGAGGAACAGCTCCGCAGACCTTCAGCGGGCGATCCGGCCTAGGATGTCCCTGAGGAACCGGAACACCCGGGGAGGGATCCACAGGGTGCTCAGTATGTTCCCGAGGGCACGGCCCCGCCTCTCTTCGGCAGCGAGAAGGTCCGGGTTGAGCTTGGCCTTGATCTTCAGATACCCCATGCGGTCCACCGCGCACAGCACTCTCCATAAAGGACCCCTCCAGGGGAGGTAGACGCTCGATGCGAAGTCGACGAGGTAAGGCCTGCCCTCTTCGTCCATGCCGTAGTTCCGGCGGTTGCGCAAGTCCAGGTGGATGACGCCCCGGCTGTGGACGTCCGCCATGAGGCGCTCAAGTGCGTCGAAGTATGCGGCATCCGGGATCTTGACCCCGGATTTGAGGTTGTGCCCGCCCATGTACGTGGTGCACAGCGTGAAGGGGTCCGGGCCCGGTGTCACCCTGGGGATGCCGGGGATGCCCCCGAGTTTGGAATAGATGAAGGTTTCCCACCGTACCAGGATCCTCCCCAGGACCCTCACCGGCGGCGGCCTGTGGCGGTAGGTCTTTTCCACCAGGTTCTGACCGCCGCGCCGGACCAGATGCACGTCTGGCCCGTAGAGACGCTTTTTCTTCAGCGGGATGTCCTGGTTCATCATGCCCTGCATGGCCGTTCACCTGAGCACGCTCTACCATTGCGTGCCTGTTTGTGCAATGGTAGGGTTCTTCACCATGAACCGGAAAAGCAGATCGCGCATCACGGGCAGGCTGTCGTGGAACCCCAGGGGCTATGCCTTCGTGGACGCTCGGGGCATCGACGGCGGGGTCTTCGTCCCCCCTGAGGGGCTGAACGGCGCGCTGCCCGGAGACCTCGTGGAGGTGAGCGTCTGGCAGGACCGGAAAGGCCTGCGGGGGAAGGTTCTGGCCATCGTGGAGCGGGCCAGGCTCACCATCACGGGCAGGTACATGAGGCAGCGGAAGTACGGCACCCTGGAGCCACTGATTCCTATGCCCTATCCCATCGTCATTCCTCTGGGTGCGGAGCGCGACGCCACAAGCGGCGCCATGGTGAGCGCCACCATCATCCCGCCAAGGTCGGCCCAGAAGGTGAGCGTGCTCACGGCCCGGGTGGATGCCTCCCTGGAGATCCCCGCAGGCGTGGGGGAGGACCTCAGATACATCACTGCAAAATATGGCCTGTCGTGGCGCTTCCCGGAACAGGTGGAGCGGGAGGCGGCCTCTGCGGCCCGCACGGACATGTCCTTCGAGCTCTCCCGCAGGAAGGACCTGCGGGACCGGGTCCTCTTCACCATCGACGGCATCAATGCCCGGGACTTCGACGATGCAGTGGGCATCGAGCGGGTCGATGACGGCACCTTCCTGCTCACCGTGGCCATCGCGGACGTGGCCCACGTGGTGAAACCCGGCACGGATCTGGACCAGGAGGCCAGGGCGAGGTCTTTCAGCGTCTATTTCCCCGAGGCATGCATCCCCATGCTGCCGGAGGTGCTCAGCAACGGCGTCATGAGTCTGAAGCCCCGAGAAGACAGGCTCGCCATGGTTCTGGAGCTCGTCATGGGGCCCCGGGGCAGGCTCATCTCGTACCAGGTCTGCGAGGCCGTGATCCGCTCGCGCGCCAGGCTCACCTACGAGGAGGTGGGGCCGTTCCTCGAAGGCGCCCCGGGCGGAGGCTTTGACCAGGAAGTTGCCTGGCGTCTGAAGGAGCTCCACCGCATCGCCCAGTACCTGAGAGAGCGCAGGAGGAAACAGGGCAGCCTGGACTTCGACATCGCCAAGGTGGAGATCGAGACCTCGGGCACCGGCGCGGTTGAATCCATCGGCAGGACCAGGCACGGCCCGGCCGAGCGGCTCGTGGAGGAGGCCATGCTCCTGGCCAACCGGACCGTGTGCGCGTACCTCCTGAGGCACGGCATGCCAGTGCTCTTCCGGGTTCACGAGCCGCCCCGGCAGCAGGACCTCCTGAAGCTCGTGGAGACGCTGGCTGAGATCGGGTTCTCCCAGACGCTCCTGTCCAGGCTGAAGAAGGCCGCCGCATCGGGGGGGCAGGTCCACGAGGCGCTCCAGTCGGTGGCGGACGCCTGTCGGGGCAGGTCCTACGAGAGCTTCGTGAACATGCACATCCTGAGGTCCCTGCAGCGGGCCCGGTACTCAGCCCAGGACCTCGGCCACTTCGGCCTGGCCTTCGCGGGCTACCTCCACTTCACCTCGCCCATCCGGCGGTACCCGGACCTGGTGGTGCACCGGCTCGTCAAGCAGGTGCTCGCATCGGGCGGGTGCTCCGGAAAGGAAAAGGACCTGCAGCACAGGTACCTGAAGAAGCTTGCCTTGGAGGTCTCGGACCGGGAGGAGTTCACGGACAGCGCCATGATGGAGGCCCTCAAGCTCAAGACAGCGGCCTACATGGCAGCGCACCTGGGCGACGAGTTCGACGCGGTGATCACGAGCATACAGCCCTACGGCATGTTCGTGGAGGTGCTTGACCCTCCTGTGGACGGGCTCGTGCGGAGCGATGCGGTCATGGGGAGGCAAGGCAGCGGGAGACGGTCCCGATCGGTGAGGCAGGGCCTCGGTCAGGTCATCCGGGTGAAGCTCGTCAGGGCGGACAGGGCGAACGGGCAGCTCGACTTCGAGCGGATCGAACCAGGACGGAGGGCAGGGAGGCCGTAGTCAGCTTGGCCGCTTCTTCAGGGCAGCTCCCCCCAGGTAGGCCTCCTGGATCTTCTCGTCGGACTTGAGCTCGGCCGCCGGGCCCTCGGCGGCGATGCGGCCGTTTTCCAGCACATACCCCCGGCCGGCCACCCCCAGAGCCCTGTGGGCGTTCTGCTCCACCAGCAGGATGGACACCCCCTGCTTGTTGATCTCCCGGATGATGTCGAAGATCTGCTTGACCAGGATGGGCGCAAGCCCCAGGGACGGCTCGTCCAGGAGCAGGACCCGGGGGCTGCTCATGAGGGCTCGGCCGATGGCGAGCATCTGCTGCTCACCTCCCGAGAGCGTGCCTGCGAGCTGGCGGCCCCGCTCCTTCAGGATGGGGAACAGGGCATGGACCCGCTCCCTTGCTGCAGCGATCTCCCCGGTGTGCTTCCTGCGGGTGAAGGCGCCCAGCATGAGGTTCTCTTCCACGGTGTGGGTGGGAAAGACGCGGCGGCCTTCCGGGGAGAGGGAGATGCCCCTGAGGACGATCTCGTAGGCCTTCATGTTGTTCAGCCGCTCCCCGGCATAGGTGACGGTTCCCTGCGCGATGCCCACGAGCCCGCAGACCGCCTGGAGCAGGGTGGACTTGCCCGCGCCGTTGGCCCCGAGCACCGTGACGATCTCGCCCTCGTCCAGGCTCAGGCTGATCCCCTTGAGGACCTCCCGGGCCCCGTAGGCGATGACGAGGTTCTCCATGCTGAGCAGAGGTGCCATCCTATGCCTCCCCCTCGTCCCTGCCAAGGTACGCCTCGATGACGTCCGGGTTGTTGTAGATTGCATCCGGTATGCCCTCGGCGATCTTCTTCCCCTCGTCCATGACCACCACCCAGTCAGAGATGCCCATGACCACGTTCATGTCGTGCTCGATGAGCAGGATGGTGAGGTCTTCGCTGGCGATGAGCCTCTTCAGGAAGGACATGAGGTCCTGTGTCTCCTTCGGGTTGAGCCCGCTGCTGGGCTCGTCCAGCACCAGGAGCCTGGGTTCGGTGGCCAGCGCCCGGGCGATCTCCAGCATTCGCTGGGACCCGTAGGCGATGTTCTTGGCCAGCTCGTGGGCAAAGGGGGCGAGCTCCACCTGGGCGATCCGCTGTTCGGCCACGGTGCGGATTCGCTCCTCCTCCCGCCGCATGGCAGGGGTCCGGAACACGGACGAGAAGATCCCGGATCGGGCCCGGCAGTGCTGCCCCGCCATGATGTTCTCAAGGCAGGTCATGTCCGGGAAGAGACGGATGTTCTGGAAGGTTCGGGCGATGCCCGATGAGACGATGCTGTGGGGTTTCCTGCCCGTGATCTTTTTCCCCAGGAAGACCACGTCCCCGTGCTCGGGTGAGTAGATGCCCGTTACCACGTTGAAGACCGTTGTCTTGCCAGCGCCGTTCGGGCCGATGAGGCTCAGGATCTCGCCTTTGTGCACGCTGAGGTCGAAGTCGCTCACCGCGCGGAGTCCGCCGAAGATCTTGGTTATGCCCGTGGTCTTCAGGACCACGTCGTTGTCGGCAAGGCGTCTAGGCATTGCCATTGCCGGTGTCCTCCAGGAGGGAGCGGAAGGCCACGCCGCCGCGCTTCCTCGGCCAGAAGCCGCCGGGCCTCACCATCATCATGACGATCATGACCGAGCCGAACACGAGCATGCGGTACATGGCGAAGGGACGGAATATCTCGGGGAACAGGCTGATGAAGGCCGCGCCGATGAGCACTCCCGGGATGCTCCCCATGCCGCCGATGAGCACGATGCAGAACATGAGGCACGACTCCCAGAATGTGAAGCTCTCGGGCGAGACGCACATGAGCTTGCTCGCGTAGATGTTGCCCGCCACACCGGCCAAACCTGCGCCCAGGACGAAGGCAAGCAGCTTGTAGTGCCGCACGTTGATGCCGGTGGCGCCCGCCGCGACGGTATCCTCCCGGATGCAGTTCCATGCCCTGCCGATTCTCGAGTGCTGGAGGCTGATGAGCCCCAGGATGGACAGGCCCACCACTGCCCAGACGAGGAAGTAGTACTCGATGGACGAGTCGATGACGAGGTTCGGCGACAGCTTGGGGAAGTCCACGCCGAACACGCCGTTGGGCCCGCCCGTGAGGTCGAACGGGTTGTTGATGAGCGCGAGGCGCACGATCTCGCCCATGCCGATGGTCACGATGCAGAGGTAGTCGCCCTTGAGGTGGATGATGGGCGAGCACACGAGGTAGGCGAACAGGCCCGCTGCCAGGGCGCTCACCGGCAGTAGTGCCAGGATGGGGATCTGGTAGCGGGTGTTCAGGATGGCGGTGACGTAGGCCCCGATGGCATAGAAGCCGGCATGGCCCAGGTCGAAGAGCCCCACCTCGCCGAGCACGATGTTGAGGCTCAGGCCGAGCAGGGCATAGATCCCGAAGAAGAAGGCGATGTCGATGAAGTAGTCGGTCGCGAAGAACGGGTAGATCACCACGAGCGCGGAGAAGAGCACGGGCACGTACCACGGCGTTGTGGTGAAGAGCTTCGAGAGACCGGCGCTTTTTCCGTTGCCCATGAGCCTACACCTTTTCCGCGGTCTTCTCGCCGAACAGGCCAGTGGGCCTGAAGATAAGCACGAGGATAAGGATGAGGAACACGAACACGTCCTTCCATGCCGCCGAGATGTAGGCGGCGCCCAGCATCTCCAGGACCCCGAGGATGAGCCCGCCGAACATGGCGCCGGGCAGGTTGCCGATGCCGCCCAGGATGGTGGCCGTAAAGGCCTTGAGCCCGTAGTTCCATCCCATGGTGAAGCTGATCTGGCGGTAGTACATGCCCACCATGACCCCGGCCATGGCGCCCAGCGCCGGGCCCAGGGTGAAGATGAAGAGGATCACCCGGTTGAAGTTGATTCCCATGAGCGCCGCCGTGTTCCGGTCGTGGGCCGTTGCGCGCACGGCCGACCCGAAGGCGGTTTTCTGGACGATGGTATACAGGGCCGCCATGAGGATGAAGGAAAGGGCCAGGATGATGACCTGGAGCAGCGTAATGCTGATCTGGCCGAACTGGAAGCGCATGGCCGGGATGAGTTCGGCCGGGTAGGCCTGGTAGCGCGGCCCCCAGATGACCATGATGGTGTTCTGCAGGAAGATGGATGCGCCGAGCGCAGAGACCACTGCCGGGAGCCTACCGGCCCGGTACACGGGCCGGTAGGCGCTCCGCTCCACCAGGATGCCCACGAGCGCGATGCCCAGGGCGGAAACTACCAGGGCCACCATCATGCCGGTCCAGGGGCCGAACTGCGCCGTGGCAGCCGCGATCCCGAAGACCAGCATGGTGTAGCCGATGTACGAACCCATGGTGAAGAAGTCGCCATGGGCGAAGTTGATGAGTTTGAGCACGCCGTAGACCATGGAGTATCCCAGCGCGATGAGCGCATAGAACGACCCTATGGTCAGGCCGTTGATGAGCTGCTCGAGCAGGAGTTGCATGATTTCTTGGGTGCAGCCCTTCTCTTACTTCGAGATCACGATCTTGCCCGCGTCGTTCACCACGTAGAGGTAGAACGGCACACCCTCGCGGTCACCCTGGGCCGTGAAGCCGATGGGGCCCGTGATGCCGGGAACGCCGTTGACCTTGTCGCGCAGGAAGGAAGCCAGCTTGTCCGAATCAGTGGACCTGGTCTTGTCGACGGCGTATGCGATGATGTTCACCGCATCGGCAGCGTAGATGGGCCAAGGGCTCGAGGGGATGTCTCCGAACCTGGCCTTGTATGCGGCCAGGAATTCCTTGGCCTCCTTGTAGGGCAGGTCGCCGGGCAGGGGTTCGTTGGTCATGTAGCAGCCCTTGGCCACCTTGATGCCCGCGATCTTCACGAACTCGTCGTTGATGGCCGCGTTGCCTCCCACGAACGGGCACTTGATCCCGATGTCCCGGGCCTGGGTCACGAGGAGGGCCGCCTCGGCGTAGTAGCCGGTGTAGTACCAGACGTCGGGCCTGCTCTCGCGCAGGTTGGTGAGCGGAACCTTGTAGTCCTTTTCGCCCGGGGTGATGGCGTCGAAGTACACGAGCTCGACCTTCTTGGCCTTCACCAAGGCGTCCAGGGCCTTCCTGGTGTCCTCTGCGAGGCCTTTGCCGAAGGCGGTATTGTCATGCATGATGGCGATGCGCTTTGCCTTGAATTTCTTGGGCACTGCATTCGCAAAGAACTTGCCCTGGGAGTCGTCCCGGCCGCAGGTGCGGAAGAAGTACTTGAAGTCGCGCTCGGTGAGGCGGACCGCGGTGACCCCGTAGCCGATGTTCACCTTCTTGAACTTTTCGTAGATGTTGGAAGCCGGCTCGCACACGGAAGAGCCGTAGGTGGAAACGCTCGCCACCACATCCTTCTGGCCCACGAGCTTCTGGGCGGCAAGCGCGCCTGTCTTGGGTTCGCCCGCGTCGTCCTCCACCTTGATGACGACCTTGCGGCCGCCTAAAATGCCGCCCTTCTTGTTGATGAGGTCCGCCGCGATCTCGCAGGACTGCTTGGCCATCTGGCCCTCGTAGGCCCAGGCGCCGGTTATGGGACCCTGCAGGCCGATGACCACGGGCTCCTTGTCCGCAGCCATCAGGGCAGGAGCGGCCATGAACAGCAATACGCTTGCCATGAGAACATACTTCATGTACTTCATCTCTACTCCCCCTCATGTAAAGGATTTTGGAAACCGTTTCCGACACGTCACGCCCGAAGCTTCTACGGCCATTCGGGCGGGATGTCTCCAGTCTGTAAAAAAAAGCCTCCCTGTGAGGAATCACCTGATACGGTGTGGGAAAAACAGTATATGAGGGCGGGAAGGATGGTGTCAATGGCAAACTCCGGGCATATCATGACAAGGAGAGCCGTTCCCTGGATAGAATCATGAAAATGCTCCTCTCAAACCGATACACAGAATCACCATGATCATGTATGAAGATCGTGCTGGAGTATGGTTTCATGACTGGTAAAAAGGCTCGGCATGGAGAAATCAGCTGCTTCAAGTGCAGGTATTTCTATATCACCTACGATAGTCATTTCCCGTATGGCTGCAGGGCGGTGGGGTTCAAGTCACACAGGATGCCCTCCAGGGAGATGTACGCGAACTCGGGGATGGAGTGCCAGTTGTTCCAGAAAAAAGACGAGAAACAATAATCCAGTTTAATACAAGCAGGGTTTCTTTCCTATGCAGTCCTCCCAGACCTGATGGCCTCGGGTGATCGCGCATCGTGCTCCCGCTCCCACTGGAGCAGGACAATGGCCGCGATGACCGAGGCGCCCCCGGCGAGCTGGAGGGGGGAGAGCGTCTCGCCCAGGAATAAGAAAGCCATGAAGGCCGCGGCGATGGGCTCCAGGGTCGCCGTGATTATGGTGCGGGTGGACCGGATATAGTTGACGCCCATGAGATACAGCCCGAAGGGGATGAGCGTGCCGAACACCACGATGTAAAAGATGGCTGCCCACTGCTCCAGCGTATAGGACAGGGCCGTGATCTGCATGGGCCTCTGTACGGCATTCAGGCTCAGGGCCGCAAAGAGGAGGGCGTAGGTCAGGGAGGTCCAGGGATTGTGGCGCTGCATGCCTTTCTCCCCGAGCAGGGTGGTGGAGGCGAAGGCCAGGGCCGATAGCAGGGCCCAGAGGATGCCCGGGCGGTTCATGCTGAGGAGTGCGAGGCTGTACCCGCCCACCACGAGGTAGCAGCCCGCGATGGACAGGACCAGCGCAGTGAGCTTCCGTGTGGTGACGCGCTCGTGCCAGAAGACCATGGAATACGCGGCCACGAGCACGGGTGCCAGGTACTGGACCAGGATGGCCGCAGCCACCTGGATCCTGCTGATGGCCTGGAAGTATGAGAGCTGCATGAGGGCCATGAACACGCTCCCGAACATAAGGAAAAACCCGATGTCTCGGGCCCTGATCCTGAGCAGGGAAGGGTTCCATACAGCAAGGAGAACCACCAGGATGAGGGAGGCGAGGCTCACCCGTGTCTGGACCAGCACAAAGGGAGACATGCCGGCGTTGAACAGGGCCTTGCCCGCGGTGCCGCACGAGGCCCACAGGAGGGCTGCTATGATGACGGAGGCATAGCCTTTCGCAGCTTGGGTCTTCACCGGCTCGCTCACAGCTGGGAGGCGATGACCATGCGCTGGACGTTGGCGGTCCCGTCGATGGCCTGCATGAGGTGAGCGTTGTGGAAGATGCGTTCCATCTCCGTCCTTGTGCCCACGGTACGGGAGCCGAGCATGTCCATGCCGAAGGAGGCCGCGGCACTCAGTGTCTCGGCGGCATGGAACTTGGCCATGGACGCCCCCATGGTGAAGGGCCTGCCCTCATCGATGCGCATGAGCGCATCCTGGTAGAGGAGACGGGATGCGTGCACCCGGGTGGCCAGCTCGGCCAGAGTGAAGGACACGGCCTGGAAGTCCTTGAGCTGTCTGCCGAACTGGGAGCGCTTCCGGGAGTGTTCGATGGCCAGGTCCAGTGCCCGGTGGGCCTCCCCCACGCAGCTCGCCGCCACCAGGGGTCTTCCCCGGTCCAGGGTCTCCATGAAGAGGAGGTAGCCGCTGCCCGGTTCGCCGAGCATGAACTCTTCCGGGATGCGCACGTTCTCGAAGCGCACGCTGCCCATGACCCCGCTCGAAAACCCGAGGGTATTGTACGGTTCGCTCACAGAAATGCCCGGGAGGCTGGCATTCACCACGAAGGCGTTCAGCGACACCCTTCCCCTGGCTGGCGGTATGGCGGCGAACACGATGAAGGTGCGTGCGATGGCGTGGTTGATGACGATGCTCTTCGTGCCGGAGATGACGAATGACCCTCCCTGTCTCCTTGCTGTCGTGGAGATGGACGCGATGTCCGAGCCCGCGGACTCCTCGGTGAGGCAGAACGCCGCCGGTGAGAGTTTTCCTGCCAGTGTCTTCAGGGTCTTCTCGTGCACGGCGTTCTGCATGCCGCTCATGACCATGAAGGCGCAGTGTGCCGTGGTCAGGGGGGCGTGCAGGGTGCCGGGGGCGCCATAGCTCAGGGTCTCGTAGACCATGCCCGTGCTCAGGGCGTCCAGGCCTCTGCCGCCGTATCCCTCTGGGATGAGCAGGGCATGGTACCCCTTGCGCGCAAAGGCACGGTAGAGCATGAGCGCGGCCTCGACCCTGTCCGCCGACGTATCGGGCAGGCCATGCATCACCCGGGCAAAGGCCCTGGCCTGTTCAATCATCCTGTGCCGCGAGGTGGCCAGCTCAGCCATGGTGTTTTCTCCATGCGAGGAAATCGAGGTATGCCGTGAGGTCCCGGAGGTCCTCGTCCGGCAGTTCCCTGATACGGCCCAGGATTCGGTCGCGGTCCGGAGTGCCCCGGGGGATCGCCCCGGATGGTTCTGGCTCCGATGTCCCGATGAAGTACTCGAGGTCCCTGCCGAGGATCTGCGAGATCTTCTCGATCTGGTGGAGATAGAGCCTGCGCTTGCCCAGCTCGTAGTTGGAAAGCGCCGCCTGGGTGAGCCCCAGGGCCAGGGCAAGGTCCGACTGGGTGAGTCCCTTCTCTTCCCGTGCCTGCTGGATCCTCCTGCCGATCTCCTTGAATCCCATACCGGTCTCCCATGTTGGGGGCGGTCAGGAGAAAATGCAAGGCAATTTCTCTGCCGGCCCTTGACAGGGGTATAACAAAATGGGATATATTTACAACAAAACGTTATATCCATGGAGGACCCCTTGTTCGACTATATCATGACCGATGCCCAGAAGAAGCTCCGCGACGAGGCCCGAGCCTTCACCAAGTGGGTTCCTCGGCAGCTCATTCTGGACATGGATGCGGAGAAGATCCAGTTCCCCCGCGAGTACCTGCAGGAGGCGGGCAGGAGGAACCTGCTCGGCATCAGGCTGCCGAAGGAGCTGGGCGGCCGGGGCCTGTCCTGGGTGGACGACGCCATCGTGGCCGAGGAGATCGGCGTGGCGAGTTACTCGCTCGCCTGCCTGTGGGGCGTGGGGGCCGACATCGTGTGCGAGGCCATCTCGCTCTTCGGCAACGACGAGCTCAAGCAGGCCGTGGTGGTGCCACTGCTCAGGGGCGAGACCTTTGCGGCCGAGGGGCTCACCGAGCCCAGGGGGGGCTCGGACTTCTTCGGCGCCACCACCTATGCGAAGAAGGACGGCGACGACTGGGTCATCAACGGACAGAAGCGCTTCATCGTGGGCGCCGAGGGCGCGGACTGGTTCCTGGTCTACGCGGTAACCGACCCGGATGCGCCGCCCCACAAGCGCATGACCGCCTTCATGGTGCCCCGGACCACTGGGGTCGAATCGAAGTATATCTACGGGCTCATGGGGGTCCGCGGCGGCGGTGCGGGCAGGCTCGTGCTCAAGGACGTGCGTGTGCCGGAGCGCTATGCATTGAACGGCATCAACGGAGGGTTCGACGTGTTCGTGCGCATGATGATCCCAGAGCGGCTCGGCACGGCCGCCATGACCCTGGGATCGGTGCGGCCCGCCATAGAGATCGCCACGCGATACACGAGCAAACGCAAGGCCTTCGGTCTGCCCATCCAGATGTTCGAGGCGGTCGGGTTCAAGGTGGCTGACTCGGTCATGCTGCTGGACGCCGCCAGGTCCATGGTCTACTCCACCTGCCTGGCCGTGGACTCGGGGAAGGCGCACCCGAACCGGGTGCGGCGCCTGGTCTCCGAGGCCAAGAAGTTCGTCACCGAGGCGGCGTGGGAGATTGCCAACAAGTGCATGCAGACCGTGGGCGGCATCGGCTACACGAATGTGTATCCCCTGGAGCGCATCGTCCGCGACATCAGGCTCTCCATGATCTGGGTTGGCAGCAACGAGATCATGCAGCTCATCGTGCAGAACGAGTGGTACAAGGAGTACTTCAAGACGCTCTCGAAAGAGGATGTCCGCGACGTCGAGGCCGATGCCGTGGGCGCGGACGCCGAGGGGGAGAAGATCTACGAATGATACACGGGGGATGATGCCCGTGTTCACTCGCCGGGCGCCCTGGCCCTGCAATGCCTTCCTTTACCGTTCGTCAGGGCGCCCGGCGTCTTCTGCCGGAAGAACGCCTGGGGCGCTATCCCAGGAGTTTCTTCTTCAACACGTCCAGACCCTGCTCGAGCACGCCCCCTTCCGGCAGCCTGCCGTCCGGGGTGAGTTTGTCGATGATCCGGGGCAGGAGCAGCGCCAGCATGTTCGACGCATCGTCCTTGGAGGTGCCGACCTTGGCGGCCAGCTGCTGGATCTGTTCGCCGCCGAGGAACTGCCTGATCTGCTCCCCGGAGACGGGCAGGTTGTTCCCGGTGCTGATCCACGAGTTCACAACGTCGCCCAAGCCCTTTTCCCTGAGGCTCTGCACGAGCCCCGAAAGCCCGCCGGTCTGGGGATTGTTGATGAGGCCCATCAC
>JAKPQL010000063.1 GCA_029547045.1 Deltaproteobacteria bacterium
ACGAAGTCGACGGAGCGCATCACGTCCTCGGGGGTGTCGCCGGGCAGGCCCACCATCACGTCCACCATGACGTGAATGCCGGCCGATCTCAAGAGGTGCGCTCCCCTGATGAAGTCGGGACGCGAGAAGGACCTTCCCACGAAAGCCAGGGCCCTGGGGTTCGTGCTCTGGAGACCCGTCTCGACATGCGCGACACCCGCCCTCACGAGGGCCTCGACGAGAGGCGCCGTGACGTCCTCGGCGTTGAGCTCGCAGCTCAGGCGCATCGAGGGCGTCCTCGTGCGGGCAACTGCTTCGAGCAGGTCCATGAGCCCCGGCCTCCGGGCGAAACAGGGGTCCACGATGGTGACCTCACGTGCGCCCGCCCGTTTCCCCCACTCTATCTCAGCCGCGACCCTGTCCGTGGAGAAGGCCCTCACGACCGGCGCGCTCTTGTGGTAGTGGCAGTAGGAGCACCGCAGGGGACAGCCCCGTACCGTCTCCACGAGCATGCCCCCGCCGGGCGGAATACCCGTGACCCCCGACAGGTACGGAGACGGGATTGCGTCGAGGTCAGTGGCCAGGGCCGGCGGTCCTGTGAGCTCGACCCCGCCGCCACCCTTCAGCACGAGACCCCTGATCCCCCTGAAATCCGTGTGCCCGCCCATGGCTGTGCCGACAAGTTCCGCGAAGGCGAGCTCCCCCTCGCCGCGGACACCCGTGCGAAACGCCGGGTGTGCGCAGAGGGTCTCGTTGTCGGCGTTCACCTCGGGGCCGCCGAACACGAACGTGACCCCGTCCATACGCGACGCGGCCTCCCTGCATATGTGCAGCGTGCGCTCGACGTTCCAGAGGTAGCTGCTGAATCCCACGATGTCGGGCCGGACATCCACGAGCCATTGCACGATCGCCTCGTCTCCCGCGAAGTTTGCCACCTCGGGAGGGCACACCACGACATCCACGCCGAGGCCCGACGCAGCCAGGAACGAGGCGAGGTAGCCGGGCGCCAGCGGGACGTTCTCCTGCGAATAGACGTAGTCGTGGGACTGCAGGGGAAGCTGGACGAGGACCACTCTCATGACGCCTGCATCCCCGCATGCATAAAGGCCGCGATCCCGCCTTTCGGGTTCTTCGTGCGCATTGTCAGATCTTGATATCCGGGTAGAGCCTCTTGAGGCAGTCCGGGCATATGCCGTGGGTGAACTCGGTCCCGGCATGCTCGTGGAGATACCGCTCGAGCTGGTTCCAGTAGCCCTTGTCGTCACGTATCTTCTTGCAGGAGGAACAGATGGGTATGAGGCCGCTCAGCACCTTTACCTTGGCGAGAGCCTCCTCCAGCTCCCTGTTTTTCGCGCTCAGGGTTTCCTCCACGCGCCTGCGTTCTCGAAGCTCCTCCCTCAGCCTGTCGTTGGCCGCCTTGAGTTCCAGGGTACGTATCGAGACGAGTTCCTCGAGGTGGTCCCGGTGTTTCTTGAGCTCCGCGTTCATTCTCGACAGGCGCGAGGCTGTCCCCCTGAGGAAATGGCCGATGAGAACGATGAAAGGAACCGAACAGGCGAGGAAAAACAGGGCGGTCAGGACCGATTCGACCAGGGTGGTTTTCTTCAACGCATCGAGACGACCGGTCTCGTAGTCCGCACAGGCAAGGTAACGCCGCCCCCCGGGCGAGATCTCGGGCACGGCGATGGACCGGAACGACCCCCATTGGTCCGAGTAGTTCACATACACGATCGTGTTCTGCCTGTACGCCCTCACGAACTCTTCGGGGATGTCAGCGTACGGGTAGAAATACCACGACCTGCGCTGCCTCGCTTCCTCCTCGCTCACGGTCGGGGCAGAGAAGTAGAATTTCCCGTCCTTCTCCACGACGGTGTAGATCCACTTGAACTCTGTCTGACGACAGAAATCGCTGATCTTCTTTCTGTTTGCGAGCTCCTCCTCGTAGGAGATGGACGTTTCGTCCACGGCACGATCGTGAAAGTCTTCAGCCAGCATGTACTTGAGGCTTCGCGCTGTCACGAGCATGCGCCTGTCGATCTCCGTGAGCATGCGGGATGTCTTCTGGTTGTTCGACCATATCGCGTAGGCGATGACTGCCGACGCATAGAAGGCGAGGCACGCGAGTCCATAGACCACGTATCTCACAATATTCCGATCGCGCATGACGACCTCCGGACCACATGTGATGGTGACAGGCCGGGTGAGACACCGCTGGTCATACACCATGCCGGCTGCGTGGTAAAGCTCCCGCATGCGCATGAACCCGGGGCCGCCTGTGTGTTGCGAGCTGGGACACCTCCCCTGCGTGCGCCCGGCGGCGCCCCGGCCGGACCCGCATTTTACTGGTAGCTGTGGAGCCCCGGGAGGTAATTGACGCCGAAATACGTGAAAAGGACGCTGGCTAGCCCGATACCGAGCATGAGGGCGATCCTGCCCGTGGCCCCGGGAGCGCGTACGCGCACGTGGAGGGCGGTGGTGTAGATGAGCCAGGTGATCAGCGCCCAGGTTTCCTTGGGGTCCCACCCCCAGTACCTTCCCCAGGCCATGTGGGCCCACAGAGACCCCGTGACGATGCCCACGGAGAAGAGAACGTAGCCGGTCTTCAGGCTCACATCGAGCATGGCCGCCTCGGGCTGGGCGCCGCGGGAGGACCGTGCCCTGCGCGCAACCGTGAACCCGGACACCGACGCGAGCACGAACGCCGCATACCCCATGAAACACGTCACCACATGGATCACGAGCCAGTCGCTCTTGAGAGCCGGGATCAGGGGCCTGATGGCTGGATCGACCGAGCCGGAGAACGAGGCGTACGCCAGCAGCAGGCATGCGACGAGCACCACGCTCGCCCATGCCTCTGACCGTGCCCTGCCCCGCCCGATGACAACGGCGAGGAACACGACGGACCAGGAAAAGAAGACGAGGGACTCGTAGAAGTTGGAGAGGGGTGCATGGCCGGCGCCGGCGAGGTAGGTCTCGACCCAGCGTAGGGCGATGCCCGCCGTGTGGAGCACAAGGCCCGCCACCGCCACGGCCACGCCGGCCTTCCCGACGGCCTTCTTCCGCGCGGCGCTCGCGACCACGAACAGGGCGAACGCCGCGACGTACACGACTGCCGCCGTGGACAGGACACGGGTGTTCACGACCTGCCTCCCCCACCCTCTTTCAGCACACGCAGGAGGCCGTCATCGACGGGGACGGCAGAGCCGTTGACCGTGCGGGAGACGACCGCTGTCCGGATGGCCGGCGCGGCCGTGTCGATCCTCACCGTGACGCGCTCGTGGACCACGAGGAATCCCAGTCCGATCCCTGCGAGGAAGAGGCATGCTCCCGTTGCCACCAGCCAGACGCCCGGGTCCCGGTTCACGCCGAGAACGGTGATGTAGGAGGGACGAATGCCTTCGAGCACGAAGGTGTACCCGGGGTACCGGGAGGGGTCGAACCGCCTCACGCTCCGGGTGATACCCGGGTGGACGGACTCGATGCGCTCGATCCTGCCGAAGAGCCAGAGGTCGTCCTCCTCGTCTCCCCCCACAGGGACAAGCCTCACGCAGGGGCCCATGCGCATCATGTCCTGCTCAACGCGCACCACCCGGACCCTCAGGACCCCGTCGACGTCTACGACGGAGCCCTCGCCGACCGTGAAGCGCCTCGCCCCGCGTGGCCCCATCACGGCAATCACCGCCTCATGCGTCTCGTCGAAGCCGCTCAGGGAGAACAGGATCCCCTCGACGAGCACGGGGTGGTTGACCCGGAGAACCCTGCGGACTGGTCGGCGACCGTCCTTCACGAAAGAGACCTCGGCACTGTACTCCCTGGGCATGCCGTCCGGGTAGCGTTCCACCGAGAACCCCTCGCTCCTGACGCCGAAGCCCAGGGGCATGACCGTCCCGCCCAGAAGCGTGGCCGCGCTCTTCATTCCGCCCTCGGTGAGGGCGATGGTCCCCTTGAAACCCGCAAACGCCAGCAGGGCGCCCGCCACCACGAGCACCACGCCGCCGTGGATTGCATACGGCGCCAAGCGCCTGATCCGACCACGCTCGCACACGGCCACGAGGCCGTCCCTGTCGTGCCTTGCGTCGATGCGGTATGCAGGCGGCAGAATCTTTCTCAGGGAGTCCACCACGGGCGGCGTCCCGCTTCCCGCCACGGGGATCACGCGGCCGCTCACGGCCGACACCGCACCCGTGCGGCGCGCACTGAACCGGAAGACCATGCACGCCACGCACGACACCGCGAGGAACACCGACGCCCCCAGAAACCACAGGGAATGGAACACATCCCTCAGGCTCACGGACATCACCGCCCGCACGGGGATGGCGAGACCGTCTCCCGGCCTGTACGGGGTCTGGGGAATGACGGTGGCGGCCACACACAGAACGGCGAGCAGAAGGAGGAACGCCTCGGTGACCCTGACTGACACGAGCACCCGTATCAGCCGGGCCCGCCAGGAGCCCTTTGTCTCCACCGCCCCCTGCCGCATGAAACCGCACCTCCGCAGACGGCCGACCCCACTGTGGGAATGTTGCGCCGGCCTGCATCTGCCCACCTATACCATCCATCATGCGATGCGGCCAAGGGGGACGATCATGACTCGGGCGGCGCCGGTCCCCTCATGATTTCTCGAACGTGACGAAACCGTTGAGACAGGCGTAGCGCTCCCGGAGCCGTTCCAGCTCGCCGGGCCCGAACTCCCTGAACGCGCCGTAGGGGTCTACGAGGCCGAGCCGTTCGTACTTGTGCTCGCCCCAGCGGTGCAGGGGGAGGAAGCAGCATCTCTGGGCTCCGACATCCCGGGCAAGCGCCACTATCGCGTCGGTGACCCCGGGGTCGTCGTTGAACCCCGGAATCAGGGGCGTGCGGGTCCAGATGACCGTCCGGCCCCCGAGCCTCTGCAGGTTTTCAAGGATGAGCGTGTTGTCCATGCCGGTGGCCGCCCTGTGGCGGCCGGCATCGACGTGCTTGACGTCGTAGAGAACCATGTCCGTGTGGGGCAGGACAGACTCCAGGGCCTCCCAGGGGGCGCAGCCTGTCGTGTCGATGGCCGTGTGGATCCCGGCATCGTGAACGAGGGCAAGGATGCGGCGGGCGAACTCGTGCTGGTACAGCGGCTCCCCGCCCGAGAGCGTCACCCCGCCGTGGGTGTTGAAGTAGAAGGCGCTGTCCTTGAGAAGCAGGCGAGCGGCCTGAGCGGCGTCTATCTCGTAGCCGACGGTGCCGACGGCGCCGTACTCGCACGCCTTCACGCACTCGAGGCAGTCGTCGCAGCGGGAACGCACCAGTGACACACGGCCCGGTTCGACGAGACTCAGCGCTTTCCGCGTGCAGACTTCGACGCACCGGCCGCACCCGGTGCAGCGCTCGGCAGAGATCTTCACCTGGACCGACGGCGACACGGACTCGGGGTTGGAGCACCACGGGCACCTGAGGGGGCACCCCTTGAGGAACAGGGTGGTGCGGATGCCTGGTCCGTCGTGGATGCTGAAGCTCTGGACGTTGAAGACCATGCCCCGTGTCCCGTCGGATCTCATGCCCAGCCCCTCCCGCGCAGGCGGGTAATCCCGCGGCGCGACCCCGGGGCCTGCCGCCGGGACCCCCGCCGCACCATATCAGAAGCACTGTTCGGTGCGCCTGATGATCTCGTCTTGCATGCGGTTGTCCAGGTCGATGAAGTAGGCCGAGTACCCGGCGACCCTCACGATGAGGTCACGGTATCGCTCGGGGTGTGCCTTGGCGTCGAGCAGCGTGTTCTTGTCCACACAGTTGAACTGCACGTGGTGGATGTCCAGGTCCTTGAGCGTCCTGAGATAGCCTTCCATGACGTCATAGTGGTCGGGTTCGAAGAACGTGGGCATGAATTTCTGGTTGAGCAGGAAGTTCCCCGTCTCCAGGGGGTGCACCTTGGCCACGGAGCGGATGGTGGCGGTTGGCCCGGATGTGTCCCTGCCCTGGACCGGCGATATGCTCCCGTCGTGGAAGGGCTCGCCCGCTTTGCGGCCGTCGAACGTGGCGGGCAGGATCATGCCCGCGCCGATGGGGGCGGACGCCGTTGTGCCGTCGAGAATGTAGGGCTTGCCGTAGATGTCGGTCCACCTGTCGCACTCGCGGCGCACGACGCGCATGATCTCCCGGCTCAGCGAGTCCACGTCGTCGTTGTCGTTGCCGAACTTCGGGGTCTCCGTCTCGATCATCCTGCGTATCCGCTCGAACTCACCCTCGTAGTTGTTCCGCACGGCCTCCACGTACTCCTCGAGGGTGATCTTCCCCTCGTCGAACACGAGCTTCTTGATGGCGGCAAGACCGTCGGCCGCGTTGTTGCAGCCGAAGACCAGGTGGTGCCGCAGGCCCAGGTATTCCCAGTCGCGCATGTCGCACCCCTTCTCGATGTTGCCGTCGAGGAGGGCTGAGAGGAAGGGCCTCGGGATGTACTCCTTCATGAGCACGTCGGCGATGTTCGCGATGATGCCGAGTGTCTCGGCGGCGAACTGCACCTGCCTGCAGAATGCGTCCCATACGTCTTCGAAGGTTTTGAGCTCGTGCAGGGGCGGCGTCTTCGCGCCCACCACCTTGGCGCCGAACCTTCCCTCGTCGAGCGCCAGGTTCAGGCACATGGGAAGGACGAGCCCGCCGCTGTGGCCGGCCCGGTAGTGGCAGTTCTTGCCGGGGATCACGGGCTGCATGCAGTTGTTGATGGAATAGAGCCGCGCCTCCTCGATGGGGCACCCAAGGCCCACGAGCCTCGGGATGTTCACGTTGTCGTTGAACACCGCCGGCTGGGCGCAGCCGGTCCGGACACACCGGAATATTGCCCTGTAGAGATCCTTCGGCGTGCCGTCGTGGATGCGCACCGCGATCTGGGGGGCGATGGTCTGGAGTTCGCCCGTCACCTCGAGGGCCATGTAGGTCATGTCGTTGGTGATGTCCGCCCCGGTCTCGTCGACCCCCCCGAGGGTGATGGTCTGGAATCCGAGGCCGCCGCCGCCGTTGTTCACCCACTGGGGCGGCTGGACGTAGCCTCCCTCCTGCATCTTCACCCACACCGCCTCCACGAGTTCCCTTGCCTGTTCCCTGCTGAGGGCGCCGTCACGGATGTCCTTCTCGAGATACGGGCCCATGATCTTGTCGAAGCGGATGCCGTTGCCCACCTGGGGCTGGTCGATGTAGTTGATGATGAACGTGATGAAGATGAAGCACTGGAGAGCCTCGTGGAGGTTGCGGGCAGGCCCCGCCGGCACCTGCCGGCAGGTCTCGATCATCCGGTCGAGCTCGGCCAGGCGCTTTTTGTCCTTCACCTTCCTCTTTCCCTCGACGAGCATGTCCGCGTAACGCCTGCCCCACCTGGCGGCGGCCTCCGTCGAGATCTTCATGGCATTCAGCTCGTCGATCATCTTCATGCGCTTCTCCATGGGTATGGAGAGGTCGGCGAGAACGCCTTCCAGCTTCGTCTCGATCTCGTGGAGGATCCCGTCGAGGCCCACGCTGAGGATCTTCTCGTAGTTGGGCGTCGAGATTTCCCACTGCCACATCCACCCGCCCGTGATGAAGTCGCCGATGCGCCAGGCTCGTCCGGGCGGGATGTAGTCACGCTCGCGGCCGTGGATGGAGAAGCTCTTCCAGTACTCGTTGATCTCGAAGAGCTCCTTCCTCCCTGCCTCGTCGAGCATGGCAGAATAATCGGGACGCGTCGTCACGGCCTTCTCGAGCCACCTCCAGTAGAGCTCCGGGTAGGTCGGGACCGCCTGGTGGGAGCTCGCATAGCAGCCCACGACAAGCTCGCCGTCACGCGTGAACAGGGTCATGGAGTCGAGAACGGCCGCCAGTCCCTTGGCCCTCCTGATACACATGGGTTCGCCATCCGTCTTCCTGAAGACGTCCGTCATGATGCGCGCGCGCTCGAGGCAGATCCTGAGCCCCTCGCGGACCGCGCGCCTGTCCGCAATCCTGCCCAGCGACTTGATGCACGTCTCGTCCCTCAGAACCTTGTTCCTCATTGTACATGCCATGTCTCGTCCCCCCTCTCCGTTCATCCGCCCGGCACGGTCCGTGGCACGCAGTCCGGCCGGACACGGGCAGTCCGCGGCGAACCCCCGCAGAGTCCGTCGCGGGGCCGGCGGCCGCGGAATCCCTCCCATGCGGGTACGCAAGGTTGGTGCCAAGGAGATGATCGCCCTCAGTTGATTGTATTTGCGGTTCTTTTTCCGTCACCGAGCCCAGGGGCGGTTTCGGGGATGGGTCACGTGTGGCCGCCTGTCGCCTTCGAACACGGCGCACCGCTGCAGCACAAGCTCGTGGTTTCAAGGCGTTGAGGCAATCTTCGGGCGTGTCCCATCCCTGTCCATTTCCGGGCGGACACGTCGCATGAGTGTCATACAATCTGTCATTGATCGCGGACCGCGCGGTTCGCGGCGCGATGTGACGCCCTCATCGCCCTTTTCTCTCCAGGAGGGTTTCCATGAACGCGTCGGCGCGCGTCTGGAACTGGGCGAGGGAGAAGTTCCGGATGTCCATGTGGTCTCCGTCGATGGTGACCGAGGGGATGCCGAGCTCTCTCTCGAGGGCCTTCATGATGTCCGCCTGTCCGAGGGTGATGGGTACGCAGGACTTGTTGCTGTGGAACACGGCGCCGTCGATCGCGTAGTCTCTGCAGGCTCTGAGCACCATGTCCCTGCGCCTGTCTATGGACACGCACGAGACGAGCGGGTAGGACATGAGGCTCTTGACGGCGAGCGCACGAATCGGGTCGCCCGTGTCGAGCCTGATGGACCATGCAGACGAGTACGTCTCGGCGACAACGACGCCCCCCGCCTTCTCGAAGTACCTGAGCAGCCCCAGGTCGTACCACGGCGGGATGTTGTCCCAGAAAAGCCGCAAGCGCTCTTCCTCCACGACGCCCTGACGGGCTTCCGCGCGGCAGGCAACCTCGTCGAGGACCCTCGAGAGAAAGTCCACCGCTGTACGCGTTCCCTGGCGCGTCACCATGACGAACATGAGGCCGATCTCCGATGCGCCGAAAGGCGCGGGTATGTTCCTCCTAAAGGACATGATCCGGTCGAAGAGCCTGCATGCCTCGTCCGACAGGTTCACGGCCTCGTGGAGCCTCTCCTCGTCGAGTTTCCTTCCCGTGTTCCGCTCGAGGAACTCGATGAACCGATGCATCTCGCTTACGGCGTACGCGACGTGGTGTTCCTTGATGTCATCGAGGGCCACCTGGGGCATGTCAGCCCTGAAGACCTTCGCGTGCGGGAACCTGCGTTCCAGGTGCTGGAAGATCTTCATGGCCGGGATGCACCCGCCGCCGAAGGACATGATGAGGTCTGGCTCGGGCAGCCCGCCCATGGGCTCGAGAGGCCCGTGCATGTCTCCGTGCACGTACCCAAGGATGTTTCTCATGTACCCGCACAGGTCACGCGAGAAGCCCATGGCCTCGCTCGTCTCGAAGTGCGGGGGGGCCGCCCCGAAGGCGGCGCAGACCGGCGAGTAGTTCTCCGGGAAGACGGGCATGAGCCCCATGGCGTAGAACACTTCTATCCCGCCGTTCATGGGCGGCATCCAGCCCACGGGTCTCCCTTCGGCCTTGGCCCGGTGGCACTCTGCGTAGTACTCCATCACGAGGGACGCAAGCTCCCTCATCGTGCGAAGTTTCTTCGTGGATGGCCCTGCGCCCTTCACGCGGCCCCCGCGATGGTCGCAAAGGTCTCGAGCCTGGTGAGAACCTGGCCTTCGATGCCGTTCCCGTCGATCTCCACGAGCATGCAGGGGACGCCGGCGTCCTTCAGCGCCGCCATCACCACCGGGAGGTCCGCGAGGTGCGGTGTGCAGAACTTCTGGAAAAGGAAGATCACCCCCCTCGCGCCGTATGACTCGGCCTGCAGCACGAGATCACGGGCGCGCTGCCCGGGCAGCGACCGCGACGGGCAGGCCGTGCGGTTCATGATGCGGTCCACGACGCTCTCGAGCGGGTCCTCCCCCGCGCCCGCCGCCGGCACCAGCGCCCGCATGCCGGTGCAGAGGTCCAGGAAGACGACCCTCATGCCGCTCTCCTCCACGAGGTCGAGCACCGCGCCGTCCTCGAGGACGCTGCCGCTCACGATCACCGGCACGCGCGACTCGTCGGGTGGGGCGCCGCAGGGGAGCTCGTCCTCGAGCCGGACAAGCATGTCCAGGTACGTCTCGGGCGGGGTGACGAAGAACGCCTGCACCAGCGTGAGGGTCTCTGCGGCACCCAGGGCCCCCGTCCGCCCGAGTCGGTCGAGCACGGATGCGAGCGTCGAGCGTATCCGGCCGTAGAGATCCACGGAGCGCCGGAGCGAATCCTCCGAGAAGGTCCCGCCGATCGCGACAAGGTCGTCCACGAGTCCCATGAGCTCGGATCTCAGGAAGGACCGCGACCGCGCGCCGTCGTTGTAGGGAAGTGCGAGGCTGCGGCAGAGTTGCAACGGGAAGTTGTTCTTCCAGACGTTCACGACGCCGCACGAGACGTCGCACGTGTAGGCCTGCACGATGCCGGAAAGAAACCGGAATCCTCCCGCGAGGGCCTCCTCCAGGCAGCGGCGCATGAAGGGGCAGACAAAGCCGGGCACCAGTCCGTAGGCCTTCTCGACGACCCCGGGCCTCTCCCAGAGCCTTATAGGGACAAACCCGCATGCATGCACGAGTTCGAACGGTGTGTACGTGCATGCAGTCCCGATCACACCCGCACACGCGCGTGCCGCCTTTTCGAGCAGCTCCCCCCTGTGCGAGAGGGCACGCCTGAACGGCTCGGCGGGCGAAGCAGGGTTCCCGGGCCGGATCTCCATGTCTTACTGTATTACATGAAGGCACATCCGGCGGTCAAGCCGGCGCATCAGGCCTCGCCGCATGGCGTGACGCGCGCGGCGCCTCCTGACACAACGCCTGCCGGGCGGCCGAGAAGCCCCGGTGCCTCGGGCACCCTGTCACGACCGCGAAAGCCTGTCCCTCAGGGCGTCGAGCTGCCTCCTCATGCGCGCGGGGAGTCTCCGCCCGAACTGGGCGAAGTGCTTCTCGACGCTGTCAGCCTCGCTCCGGTAGGCGTCCACGTCCACCCGCAGGAGCTCGCGCATGTCGTCGGGAGAAATGTCCAGGCCAGACAGGTCGAGGTCCTTTGCTTCCGGCAGCAGCCCGATCGGCGTGCTCACGGCCGGGGCCCTGCCGTCGATGCGCTCGCACATCCACTTGAGAACCCTGCTGTTCTCGCCGAAGCCCGGCCACATGAACCTTCCGCGCGCATCCTTGCGGAACCAGTTCACGTAGAAGATGCGCGGCGCTTTCGCCCCCAGCCTGTCACCCATGGCGAGCCAGTGCTGGAAGTAGTCGCCCATGTTGTAGCCGCAGAACGGCTTCATGGCGAAGGGGTCGCGCCTGAGCGCGCCGATGTCGCCGATGTTGGCCGCCGTGGTCTCGGACGAGGCCGTGGCACCGAGGAAAACGCCATGGTCCCAGTCGAAGGCCTCGGTAACGAGAGGCACCACCCCCGCCCTCCTGCCGCCGAAGACGAAGATGTCGACGGGGACGCCCTCGGGTTTTTCCCAGTCCGGGCAGATGCACGGGCACTGCCTGGCGGGCGCGGTGAAGCGCGCGTTTGCGTGCGCGCCGACCTCTGCGGAACCGGGAGTCCAGTCGCGGCCCTTCCAGTCGATGCCGTGGGCGGGCGGATCGCCGTCCATGCCCTCCCACCAGATGTCTCCGTCGTCCGTGAGCACGCAGTTGGTGAAGATGCAGTTCTCCTTCAACGACTCCATTGCCATGGGGTTGGACTCGTAGGAGGTCCCCGGCGCCACGCCGAAGAATCCGTACTCGGGATTGATGGCGTAGAGCCTGCCGTCCGGGCCGATCTTCATCCATGCGATGTCGTCGCCGATGGTCTCGCACTTCCATCCCGGGATTGTGGGCTGGAGCATGGCCAGGTTCGTCTTGCCGCAGGCGGACGGGAAGGCGGCCGCGATGTGGTACCGGCGCCCTTCGGGGCTGGTCAGGCGCAGGATGAGCATGTGCTCGGCCATCCACCCCTCCCGCCTGGCCATGGCCGAGGCGATGCGCAGAGACAGGCACTTCTTTCCCAGCAGCGCGTTGCCTCCGTAGCCCGAGCCGAAGGACCAGATGAGGTTCTCGTCCGGGAAGTGGCTGATGTATTTCTTCTCCATGGGGGCGCAGGGCCAGGGGACGTCCTGTAAGCCCGGCGTGAGCGGTGCGCCCACGGAGTGCATGCACGGGATGAATTCCCCGTCCGTCCCGAGAGTCTCCAGGACCTTCGTGCCCACGCGGGTCATGATGTGCATGTTGCACACCACGTACGGGCTGTCCGTGATCTCGATGCCGACCTTGCTGATGGGCGAGCCGATGGGCCCCATGGAGAACGGGATCACATACATGGTCCTTCCCTGCATGCAGCCGTCGTAGAGCTTCCTCATGGTTGCCTTGAGCTCGTCAGGGTGCACCCAGTTGTTGGTGGGGCCTGCCTCGATCCTCTCGGGGGTGCTGATGTACGTGCGGTCCTCCACCCGGGCCACGTCGCTCGGGTCCGAGCGGAACAGGAAGCTGTTGGGCCGCTTCTTCAGGGGTGTGGCGCTCCCGGAGGCCACCATGGCTGCCATGAGGCGGTCATACTCATCCCTGCTTCCATCGCACCAGTAGACCGCATCGGGCCGGCACATCTCCGCCATCTCTGCCACCCATGCCTGGAGCCTTTCGTGTTTGCTGGCTGCACTCATCGTTTCTTTCTCCTTACGAGTTGTACTATCAGTCAAGAAAACAACCGCACACTATATAGAAACAGTCCGGGCAAATCAATACATGGTTTCATTCATGGGCATGTGCGGTCCAGAGGACACAACTGTGGATGAGAGTATTCCCCTGGACGGATACACACCCCCGGGAAGCACCGTGCGGCAGACGTCTATGACACGGGCTATTTCAACCGCTTGAACATCCCCTCCAGCACGCCCCGGCGCTCGCTGCATGCCCTGGTGCGATCCGGGTCGCAAAAGGGCTTCGCCATGAGCATGCCCGCCACGAAGCCGCCCACGTGGGCCCAGAAGGCCACCCCCCCGCCGGTCCCGCCCAGGGAGAAGAACCCGCCCGCGAGCTGGAGGAGGAACCAGTAGCCCAGCATGAAGAATGCGGGCACCACGATGCGGGTGAAGAAGAACCCGAAGAACACGAGCATGTGCACCGGGGCCCGGGGGAACATGATGATGTAGGCGCCCATGACCCCGCTGATGGCGCCGGAAGCCCCCACCATGGGGACCGCGCTGCCCGGGTGGGTGACCATCTGGAGGGCCAGTGCCGCGAGGCCGCAGGCCAGGTAGAACAGGGCGAACCGCACCGAGCCCATGGAGTCCTCCACGTTGTCGCCGAACACGTAGAGGAACCACATGTTGCCGATGATGTGCAGCCAGCCGCCGTGCATGAACATGTGGGTGATGATGGTGAGGTAGTTGGGCGTGCCCTCCACCACGTACTGCAGACCGGGACCCACCGGCACCCTGGTACCTTCCGGGACCAGCCCCAGAAGCTCGCCCGGGATGACCCCGAACTCGAACACCGAGCGGACGAGCTGGGGGTTCGTGCCCAGGCCCTGGATAAGGATCCACGACGCCACGTTCAGGATGATGATGGCATAGGCGACGATGGACGGGTGCAGGGTCGGATTGTCGTCACGGATCGGGAACATATGCCCTCACAAACGGTCTGTCTTCCTGCAAGCCGGAAAACCAGCGCGTATTCCCGCTCATAGCACACAAACGCCCTGCGGGAAACCATGTCCCGACGGGAGGGGCTCCCCCGTCACCACGGGGTCGCGGTATAGAAGGCCCGGGCCGACTCGACGAAGCCTGCCGCCGTGGGGGCCTTCTCGCCCTGGAGGTAGATCCCCACCCGCTTCAGGCGCTCCACTGGTTCCAGGGCCGACCCGTCCTTGCAGCTCCTCTGGCGGTTCATGTACACCGTCTTGAGCACCACCGTGTCTGTGGCCATTCTCCGGATCTCCTCGTCGGCCGCGAGCAGCGCCAGCTCCTTCTCGACGAGGTCGCTGCGCTCGTCCATGAGCCTGCGCACAGACTCGTCCGCAGGCTCCAGGCACAGGAGGATCCCGGACACGGCGCCTGCCAGGGCCCTGGCGTCCTCTGTGCCCATGCGGGTGCTGTAGCGCTTGAGCAGCCTCACGTAGATGCCTGTAAGGACCTGCTTCTCCGCCTTGCGCAGGTCGTCGGGATTCGGCGTCTTCACGGGACCGGTCCTTTCGAGAGATGGTAAGGCCCCTATCTTTACACCACCACGTCCCGGATGTGAAGAGTCGCTTTTGAAACGATTCGGCCCTTGACTTGGGGTCGCCGGGCAGGTAATCCCTTCCATGGAGCCGCCGGAAGCGGACACGACACGGTGCGGCCCTGATTCAACCTTTCCACGCGCGTGGAAGTTCACCCGAGAGAGACCGCCCATGGCGATGACGCCCCATGCAGGCCAGACACTGAGATCAGACGCCCTGCTGCTGATCACCGCGCTCATCTGGGGGACCGCCTTCGTGGCCCAGCGCGTTGGCATGGACCACGTGGGCCCATTCGGGTTCAACGGCATCCGGTTCGCCCTGGGCTGCCTGGTGCTGCTGCCCCTGATCCTGGTGAACAGGGACCGCCCCGTACGGAACCCCGTGAACACGGGCGGCCTGTTCTCCCTGTCCCGCCTGGGCGGAGGCTTCCTTGCC
The DNA here is from genome assembly GCA_029547045.1 of Deltaproteobacteria bacterium. Lineage (GTDB taxonomy): Bacteria > Desulfobacterota > Desulfomonilia > UBA1062 > UBA1062 > MWEI01. The sequence goes on from JAKPQL010000063.1 coordinate 14,696, forward strand.
GGCCTCGTCCTCTTCCTGGGCGCGTCCTTCCAGCAGGTGGCCATGGTGTACACCACTGCTGGCAACGCTGGGTTCATCACCGGTCTCTACGTGATCCTGGTGCCCATCATAGGCATCTTCCTCGGCCACAGGACCCATGCCGGCACCTGGACCGGGGCCGTGCTGGCCGCGGTCGGCCTCTACCTCCTGAGCGTGACCGAGCAGTTCACCATCGTGCGGGGCGACCTGCTCGTGCTCATCGGCGCCTTCTTCTGGGCAGGCCACGTGCACGTCATCGGCTTGCTCTCGCCCCGGGGTGACCCCGTACGGATCGCGTTCCTGCAGTACGCGGCGTGCTCGGCCCTGAGCATGGCAGCCTCCGTGCTGTTCGAGCACAACACCCTCCAGGGCTACCTCGACGCCGCCACCCCCATCCTCTACGGAGGCATCCTGTCCGTGGGCGTGGCCTACACCCTCCAGGTGGTGGCGCAGAGAAGGGCCAGGCCGTCGCACGCGGCCATCATCCTGAGCCTTGAAGCAGTCTTCGCTGCCATAGGCGGGTGGGTCATCCTGGATGAGGTCCTCACCGGCCGCGCCATGGCCGGGTGTGCCCTCATGTTCTCGGGCATGCTCATATCCCAGCTCTGGAGGATTTCGCGCAGGCCGTCCTGAGGGTTCAGGGGTCCCGGTGAGCCTGGTCCATGAAGTTCTCCAGGTAGTCAGTTTTCACCGACAGGCTCGTCCCCTCCCAGGAAAGCACGCCCAGATTTTTCAGCCGGTTGATGAGCCGGGAAAAGGTCTCCGGTATCGTGCCGATGGCCGAGGCCATGTCCTTCTTGGCCATGTCCACGCGATAGTCTCCCCCCGTGCCGTAACGCTCGATGAGGAACCGGAAGAACCGCTCCTCCACGTCCAGGCTCGTGAGGTAGAGGATCCGCTCGGTGAGGTAGCGCTGCTTCTGCATGAGCATGGCGATGAACTCGGTGCGGAAGTCGCCATCGTCGAGCAGACCGGAGAAGGCTGCCCGGTCCATGGCGAATACCAGCACCCGGCCCAGGGCTGATGCGCTCACCGGGTAGAGGGGATTCTCGAAGAGCACCACCTCGGCAAAGACCTGTCCCGGCCGGATGATGCGCAGCACCACCTCCTGGCCGTCCGGCGAGGTCTTGAACAGGCGCACCTCTCCCTCCATGAGCAGGTAGAACTCTGAGGCCCTTGACCCCTCCAGGAACAGCGTGGCGCCCGGGCCGAAGCTCTTCTGCCTGCCCATGGCGGCGAGCCTTGCCAGGGCCCTGGCGCTCAGGCCCCGAAACAGCTCGGAGCGCTCAAGGATGTCGGACAACTCCATGTCGCGATTGTACATTCATCCGTCTCCAGGGACAAGGGCCGGCCTTGACCCAGGTCAAGGACCTTTTCTTGTGCATGCACTATACAGGGTGCATCACGAAATGGAGGAAACGGTCATGGGACAGAGCCGGAAGATCATAGAGATCGACGAGGAACGGTGCAACGGGTGCGGACAGTGCATCCTGGCATGTGCGGAAGGGGCACTGAAGCTTGTGCACGGCAAGGCGAAGCTGGTGGGAGACATCCTGTGTGACGGTCTGGGCGCGTGCATCGGCGACTGCCCCACGGGCGCCCTCAGGATCGTGGAGCGCGAGGCCGAGGCCTTCGACGAGGAGGCGGTGAAGAGACACCTCGCCCCGCCCAAGACCTCCACAGCCGGGAGCGGCCCCGCCACCCTGCCCTGCGGGTGCCCGTCCACCCTGTCCATGACCTTTGAACAAAATCCCGGGCATCAGGCTGCATGCCCCGGGATCGAAGAACCCTCCATGCTGGGGCACTGGCCCGTGAAGCTCCAGCTCCTGAGCCCGTCATCCCCCTTCCTCAAGGGTTCGGACATGCTGCTCCTGGCAGACTGCTGCGCCGTGGCGAGCCCCGACCTCCACCGGAGGTTCCTCAACGGAAAGACCGTTGCGATCGCCTGCCCCAAGCTCGACGACGTGAACCGCCACATCGCGCGCCTGGGCGAGATCCTGGCGCAGTCGACGCCCCGGACGCTCGCCGTGGTCCACATGGAGGTGCCGTGCTGCACCGGTCTCGTGCACGCGGCCGTGAAGGCCGTGCAGGCATCGAAGGTCGACATACCGCTCAGGCACGTCATCATCAGCCGCCGGGGGGAGATTCTCGCGGAGGAAGAAATTGCACTTGCCAACCCCCCCCTGGTGCATGTATAGGAAACCCGCTCTTGTGTCCCGCCGGGAAGGCATTATTATGGAACTGTGACAGTGAACCTTCCCTGGCACGAGAACCGTCACAAGGGGTGGAAACACACCCGGGCGGGGGCGTAGTTCAGTCGGTTAGAACGCCGGCCTGTCACGCCGGAGGTCGCGAGTTCGAGTCTCGTCGCTCCCGCCATTTTTTCATTCCCCACCCTCAGTACAGCTCGTACTTCACGAGTCTGCCGTCCAGCTGGCCGTTCTTGAGGGGTTTCTTCCACGCGGTCCTGAGCCCCACGCTCTTGATGAGCTCGCGGTTGCCGAAGTAGACATACGCAGTGGAGCCGGTGCATTGCCGCTTGAGGAAGTCGCCGAATCCCTTCATGAAGGCGGCCATGTCCTGACCGCCGTGCATCCTCAGCCCGTAGGGCGGATTGCACACGATGACGCTGTCCCTGATGGGGGCGAGGTCGGCAAACGCCTTCCCACTGAGCCTGATGGCATCACCCGAGGGGAGCATGCGGCTGTTGGCCCGCGCCATGCCGATGGCCCGCTCGGAGATGTCGCTGCCCGCGATGAGCCCCTTCGGCAGCGGCCTGATGGCCGCATCGGCCTCACTCTTCACCCTGTGCCAGGCCTGAGCGTCGAAGTCGGGCAGGCAGGTGAAACCGAAGGATCTGCGCAGAAAGGCCGCCGGCACCCTGCAGTAGTGCATGAGGGCCTCGCACAGGAGCGTGCCGGAGCCGCACATGGGGTCGTACAGGGGTACTTCGCCGTCCCAGGAGCTCAGGCGGATGACGGCCGCGGCCAGGGTCTCCTGCATGGGGGCGTCCACCGACTCCCTGCGGTACCCCCTGCGGTGGAGCGAGCCGCCCGATGCGTCCAGGTAGATGGTGGCCCTGTTGTCCGCGATGTGGAGGTTGAAACAGACGTCCGCGTCGATCCTGGCCACGCTGGGCCTGTCCCCGCACGCATCCCGGAAGCTGTCCACGATGGCGTCCTTGAGGACCAGGGCCGCGTACTGGGAGTGGCGGATCCTGCTGCCGCTCACGTTGGCCGAGATCACGAAGGTCTTGCCCAGGCCGAAGATGCTGGTCCACGGCAGGGACCGGGCGGTCTTGTACAGGTAGTCGGTGCTGTGGCAGTCGAACACGATGAGCGGCGCGAGCACCCTGCTGATGATGCGGGCCGTGTAGGTGATGCGGTAGAGCGCCTCCGGCGTCGCGGTGAAGTGAAGGCCGTGGAAGGCCGGCTTCACCTGTACGGCACCCAGGTCTTCCAGCTCACGGGCGGCCAGGTCCTCCATGCCGTCTGCCGCCTGGGCGAAATAGCTGTCGTGCTTCTGATAGGTGTATATCACGCGCACCCCTTCGTGTCCCGCTCCCTACACCCGCAGCGCATCCCAAGTCCAGGGGAATCCGAATGATCCGGGCAGGCCCGGCGCCTCCTCCGGAGATCCCGCCATTGACAAGGGGGCCCCCACCTGCTTGAAGAACCCTCATGGACACGGTCCTCATCCACCCTCCCCTGTCGCGGCCCTGTGAACCCCCTGCCGGGATCGCGCTGCTCGCCGGCGCCCTGCAGGCCCACGGCATCCCTCATCTGGAAGTCGACGCGAACCTGGAGGGGGTCCTGCACCTGCTCGAGGGGGAGGTACAGGGGGAGGACACCTTCACCAGGAGGGCCAGGGCACACCGGGAGGAAAACCTCGCCCTCCTGAGGGGCGGACACGGCTTCCGGGACCGGGGACACTATATCCGGGCCGCGAGCGAGATCAGCCGCATCCTCGAGGTCCGCGCCCTGCCCCTCGGAACCCGGCTCGGCCTGAACAACCTCCAGCACGACGAGCTCTCGCCCCTGCGGAGCGCGGACCTCGTCCGCCGGGCCGAAGAGCCGGAAGGGGACGTCTTTGCGCCGTACCTTTGCTCGCGGCTGACCGCCCTGCTGGAAGCGGAGACCCCGCGCACCGTGGGCCTGTCGCTCAACTTCATGAGCCAGGCTCTGAGCGCCTTTGCCGCCGTGGGGCTGCTCAGGTCGCTGGATGCGGGCATACGGATCGTCCTGGGAGGCGGCCTCGTCACCTCGTGGCTGAAGGGGCCGCTGAAGGACAACCCCTTTGCCGGCCTGGTGGACGAGATGGTGGCCGGCCCGGGGGAGATACGGCTCCTCGAACTGACAGGGGTTCGCCCCACGCACCCTTCCTGGACCCCAGACTACGACGCGTTCAGGGACCTGCCCTACCTCTCGCCGGGCTTCGTGCTGCCGTTCGCCGCCTCCACCGGGTGCTGCTGGGGGAGGTGCTCCTTCTGCCCGGAGCGCGCCGAGCAGAACCGGTATGCGTGCATCCCGCCCGGGGACGTGCCGGCGCAGGTGGGCGACCTGTGCGGACGCTATGCGCCCTCGCTCGTCCACTTCACGGACAACGCCATGAGCCCTGCCCTGCTCGCGGCCATGGCCGGATCGGGCCTGGACACACCGTGGTACGGGTTCGCCAGGCTCACCCCACACCTCGCGGACCCTGACTTCTGCAGGGCGCTGCGGCGCTCAGGCTGCGCCATGCTCCAGCTGGGACTCGAGTCCGGCGACCAGGCCGTGCTGGACTCCCTGGACAAGGGCATCCGGCTCGAGGACGCCTCCCGGGCGCTGAGAACCCTGCACGGTGCAGGCATCGGAACTTACGTGTACCTCCTCTTCGGCACCCCGGCCGAGGACGAACAAAGCGCCCGGACGACCCTGGAGTATGTGGCGTCACACGCCGCGTACATCGACTTCCTGAACCTGTCCATCTTCAACCTGCCCCGGTACGGCGACGAGGCGGGTTCGCTCGAGACCTACGACTTTACAGACGGCGACCTTTCCCTCTACCAGGGATTCACACACCCCAGGGGCTGGGAGAGGAACCTGGTGCGCAGGTTCCTGGACCGGGAATTCAGACGCCACCCGGCCATCGCTGGCATCGTCCGGAACGACCCGCCCTTCTTCACCTCGAACCACGCACCGTTCTTCTGCTAGGGTACCGTGATTTTTGTGCTGGCATTTCCCGGAAAATCAGCTATAAGGGCGCACACGTATCCCAGCGCACCACCTTCAAAGGAAGCCCGCCGCTGATCCTTTGCGTGTCTGCGAAACGGTTTACGACTACGAACCAAAGGAGCTTCAGCGTGGATACCTTCAGGGACCTCGGCCTGTCCGAGGTCATGCTCAAAACGATCGCCGGCAAGGGCTTTGGTGAACCCACCGCCATCCAGCAGGCCATCATCCCCTTCCTCATGGACTCCCGGCGCGACGTGGTGGCCCAGGCCGAGACCGGCACGGGCAAGACCGCGGCCTTTGCCATACCCATCCTCGAGCGCCTGGGCAATCCGGACGGCCGCGTGAAGGCCCTGGTGCTCGTTCCCACCCGGGAACTGGCCATCCAGGTGGCCGGAGAGATCCGGTCGCTCTGCCCCGGCAGGAGGATCCAGGTCGTCGCGGTCTACGGGGGCCAGCCCTTCGCCCCGCAGCGCAGCGCCCTGAAGCACGGTGCGGACATCGTGGTGGGCACCACGGGCCGCATCCTCGACCACCTCGAGAAGAGGACGCTGTGCCTGAAGGACCTCACGGACCTGGTGCTGGACGAGGCGGACGAGATGCTGGACATGGGCTTCGTGGACGACATCGCGGCCATCATGGCCCACACCCCCGGGGGCAGGCGCACCATGCTCTTTTCCGCCACCATGCCGAAAGAGGTCCTGGCCATTGCCAGGCGCCACATGGGTGCATACGAGACCATCGCCACGGGCCCGGAGAACCACGCCCGGCGGCTCATCGACCAGGTCTACGTGGAGGTGCGCGAACAGGACCGGTTCGAGGCCCTGTGCCGCATCATCGACCGCGAGCCCGGCTTCTACGGCCTGGTGTTCTGCCGCACCCGCACCGAGACCGTGTCGGTCGCGGACATGCTCCTCGAGCGCGGGTATGCCGCCGAGTGCATCCACGGCGAGATCGAGCAGGCCGAGCGGGAGCGCATCATGAAGCGGCTCCGCTCGCGGCAGACCACCGTCATGGTGGCCACGGACGTGGCTGCCCGGGGCATCGACGTCCGCGACCTCACCCATGTCATCAACTACGACCCGCCCCAGGACCCGGACTCCTACGTGCACCGCATCGGCCGCACCGGGAGGGCGGGCCGGACGGGCACGGCCGTCACCCTGGTCATCCCGCGGGAGCGGCGCGCCCTGGACCTCATCCGGCGCACCACGGGCAAGGCCATGCGCCGCGGGGGCGTCCCGGCGGTGGCGGACATCATCGCGGCCAGGCGCGCGCGCATCGAGGAGGTGATCAGGCAGGTCATGCACGGGGAGGATGCAGGCCCGTATGCCCTGCTGGCGGCATCCCTCCTGGAGGGCACGGAACCTGCAGTGGTGCTGGCCTCGTGTCTGCGCCACGCCTACGGCGACGAGCTGGACCCGAAGGCGTACCGGGAGATCCGCGCGCTTGCACCCCAGGCCGAGTCAAAACAGCACACCCGCCTCTTCGTGGCGCGCGGCCGCAGGCACGGCATGACGCACAGGAACCTGCTGCGGTTCATCCGGGAGCACACCGGGGTGAAGGAGCGGCTGGTGAAAGACATCGAGATCAGAGACGATTTCGCCTTCCTCACGGTGCCGCCGGCAGAGGCAGCGCTCATCCAGAAGCGGTTCGGCCGGTCCGGGGGCCGTCCCCTCGTGGGCATCGCCAGGCCCGGACAGGGCCGCAAGATGGCGGGATGAGGCCGGGCACCGTTACGGGCCCGTGTCCCTGATGATCGTGCCGGAGACCATGCCCCAGTTGTCCTGGTAGATCATGTAGCGCGAAAGCCGGTACGGGTCTGCATTGCGCGTAAGAGGCGAGAGCACCGGCCCCCAGGTGATGACGAAGGCGCAGGAATACCCGGCGTCTTGCACGGCCTGACGGGCGGCCTCGGAGTATATGCCGTTGGGGTAGAAGAAGCCCTTTACCTTCACGCCCAGCCGCTCCTGGAGCACGTCCTTCGACCCCGCGATCTCGCGGACAAACCCCTTGGGGTCCTTCTCACGGAATTCCTGTTTCAGGTGGAGGTGGTAGTAGCCGTGGGCGCCCACCTCGCAGCCGTCTCTCGCCAGCTCCGAGAGCTGCTCCCAGGTGAGGCTGTAGGACTTCCTGCCGATGATTGCCGGGTAGATGCCGAGCACGGGCCTGATGCCCCGGGGCCTGAAAACCTGGCGGTAGGCCGGGTAGACGGTGGCGTTGCCGTCGTCGATGGTGACGAGCACGTTGTGCGCCCCCTTCACCCTTCCCGCAACGAGGTCGGCCAGGCTCACGAACCGGAACCCTTTTGTCCTGAGGAGGTCCATCTGCGAGGCGAGTTCCTCGAGGGAGACGTCCCCGGGAAACTTCTGGTTGCCGTGGAACGAGTGGTAGCAGAGCACGTAGGCCTTCGCGTCCCCAGCATGCGCCCTGCCCGCTCCGGCAAGGCACGCCGCGGATACGAGCATGAGGACCAGCGCCACGTGCACAGCCGCTGCCCCGGACTTGTGTCTTTCTCCATGGTTCGAGCAGGCGGTCATGCTGTGATCATCTCTGGCTCATCTTGTCGCTACTCATTGGATTGTATGTTTGTCAACATTTTTCCGGACTTCATCTTCTGCTTTGCGAGGCACTCTTCACAAATGCCGTGGCTGGATCTCAGAGACTGGCTCTTTTCGATATACTTCTCGAAACTCACCCATTTGTCATCTACCAATACCCTCCTGCACCATGCGCAGACCTTCAGGAATTCCTCGACCCTCCTTGCTCTGTATTGAATAACAAGGGTTGTAGTTATGACGATTAGTGCAGTGACAAGGATCGAGAGGGTCTCAAGTATGTATTCCTGCAGCCTGCAGGGCGTTGGTGGTGCTCCCCAGAGAAGGTGAGGCAGGTCGATGAACTCATCAAGCCATAAAACCAGCAGCACGATGGAGAATAATCCCGCTTCGCCACCGATTGTCAACCAGTCTCTGGTCTTTGGTTTCATCGTTTTTCGAGACTCCGATTCATTAATAATGGCCGAGGTGGTATCCTTGTCAAGCAGGAGAATGCCAACATTTTGGTATGCAGAAAACCGCCATGACGATCGATGGTGATATCTATCCCTTCAGGATCAACTATGCTATTTCCTGATAGAAAGGGTTATCGACATGAGAATACTCCTGGTTGAAGACGACCGCCAGACAGCCGGCCTCATCCGGAAGATGCTCACCCAGGCAGGGTACACCGTGGAACATGCCACGGACGGGGAAGACGGGCTCATGCTGGCCCTCAACGAGCACTTCGATGCGGCGATTCTCGACATCATGCTCCCCAGGCTTGATGGCATACAACTTATCGAAAGGATTCGAGGGCACGGGAGAATACTCCCTGTCATATTCCTCAGCGCCCGGAGTTCCGTGGATGACCGTATAAAAGGTCTCCGGGCAGGCGGGGACGACTACATGGTCAAGCCCTTTGCCCTTTCCGAACTTCTGACCCGCGTCCAGGCCCTGATCCGCCGTGCCACATCCATGAGCGAGCCGACAACGCTGAAGGTGGGGAACCTCACCATGGACCTCCTCTCGAGAAAGGTATCCCGTTCCAACCAGAATATCGACCTCCAGAACCTGGAATTCTCCCTCCTTGAATACCTCATGCGGAATGCCGGGCGGGTCGTGTCCAAAACCATGATCATCGAACATGTCTGGGACTACAGCTTCGACCCGCACACCAACGTGGTGGAGGCCCGCATCTGCCATCTCAGGGACAAGATCGACCGCCCCTTCGAGAAGAAGCTGATCCATACCATCCGCGGGGCAGGGTACATCCTTGAAGAAAGAGAGTAAATTCTTCAGCACCGTCTCCTCGCGGCTTGCCCTCTGGTATGCCGTGCTGTTCGCGGCAGCATACCTCATCAGCTTCATGGCAGTTCACATCATACTCTCATCGACCCTCACAAAGCGCATGGACAACGATCTGCTCGCAGAGCTCAGGGAATTCGAGATGCTCTACCGCACCAGCGGAATCGAGTCCATCAGAACGCTAATAGTCCAGGAGGCCGAAGCAGAAGGCATCGACCGTGTGTTCATCATGGTCACCTCACCAGGGAAGGAAATCATTGCCTCATCGAACATGAACGGCTGGAAGGACATTCCCCCATCCGCAGGAGTCCCGGTCTCCATGGAGGGGGCGTATTATGAGACCTTTCCCTCCAAGGCCCACCCGGATGGAATCAGGATGGCACACCGGGTCATGGGGGACGGCAATGTCATAACCATCGGCATGGATATGGGAGGTGACATGGCCATCCTCGATGCCTTTACCGAGGTTTCATTGACAGCCATGGTTCTTGCCCTGATCGTTGGCGCGGTCACGGGATGGTATGTCTCGCGGAAGGCCATGCTCGGCGTGGAACGGGTGCGGCTGACGGCCTCGGGCATAGGCTCGGGGAACATATCTTCCCGCGTCCCCCTGGGCCATGAAGGAGAGGAGATCAGGAATCTTGCAAACACCTTCAACTCCATGCTCGACCGGATCGAGTCCCTCATCGCCAACCTGAAAGAGGTGACCAACAACATTGCCCACGAACTGAGGAGCCCCCTGACGAGGATACGGAACGCGACCGAGAACATACTCTCGGAGGATATGGACAGACCCCGTCGCCAGGATGCCGCCGCCATGGTCATTGAGGAATGCGATCACATGGCGGGCATCATCAACACCATGCTGGAGATAGCAGAGACCGATGCGGGCATCATCCGGATTGCCAGGGAACAGCTCGACCTTGGCGATCTCATTCGAAAGGCACATGAGCTCTTCGGAGTCGTTGCCGAAGACAACGGGGTATCCTTTGACATCGAGGTCCCGCCCGAGGCTCTGTTTATCGAGGGGGATACCGTGCGTCTGCAGCGGTGTATATCCAATCTCCTGGACAACGCCCTCAAGTTTACCCCCCGGGGCGGCAGGGTGACGATATCCGCGCGGAGACTGTCGGACCGCTTGGAAATGGTGGTGAGGGATACGGGAGAAGGCATCGCCCAAGAGGATCTCCCGCACATCTTCGAGAAGTTCTATCGTTCGGACAAGAGCCGGTCGACCCCGGGAAACGGTCTCGGGCTCAGCCTCGTCCAGTCCTTCGTGAAGGCCCATCACGGGGAGATCACGGTGCACAGCCGCACCGGAGAGGGAACCGCCTTTACGATCATTCTCCCGATCGCGTCCTGAGAGTATGCAGGCATCCGATCCCGGTTCCATCCCCGGGACCTGTCTGTGTCACCCGTATCTTCAAGCAGCAAGGAACATTACCAGATCATAATCTTTCGGTAATCTCGGCGTAATCCGTGCTGGATATATCCACAGGGCATATTCGACAGGAAAATGGTAGGCTTTCATGCATACGGATACCGGTTCTGGCTCTCTGAAGATATTCTGTCTGGTGTTGATCATAGGCCTTTCCCTTGTCGGCATCTTCGACCACTCGCTCTGGACCCCCGATGAGCCCAGGGTGGCGGAGATCGCGCGGGAGATGTCCCTGTCGGGAGACTACCTCATACCGCATCTCTCAAAGGAACCGTTCCTTGAGCACCCGCCGCTCTACTATGCCCTCGTGGGCCTGTCCTATCGCCTGTTCGGAACCAGGAACGAGGGCGCGGGCAGGATGCCCTCCGTCCTCTTCGGGCTCTCTACGCTGCTGATAACCTATGTGTCGACGAAGATGCTGTATTCCGGAAAGACGGCGCTCATCGCCACACTGGTCCTGGCAGGCACCGCCGAATTCCTGGTGATCCACCACAAGATCATCGTCGATACCGCACTGTGCTTCTTCATATCCGCGGCCATGATGTCCTTCATCCTCGCGTACATGAAGAAGTCCCCCAAGGGATACCTGGCCTTCTGGTCCGCCCTTGCCCTGTCGTTCCTGACCAAGGGGCTGGTTGGCGTCGCCATACCCTTGTCCGGCGTCACCCTCTTCCTGCTCTGGCAGCGAGATCTCTCCGAGATCCGGAGGATGCGGGTCATCCCCGGGGTTGCGCTGCTTGCCTGCGCGGCGGTTCTCTGGGGGGTAACCCTCTATCAGAGGGGAGGGAGCGATTTCCTCCACACTTTCTACGTATACAACCAGTTCGGCAGGTTCTTCTCCATATCCGGCTACACAGGAGGCCATGAGCGGCCCTGGTACTACTATTTCCTCTCCATCTTCACGGACAGCGCGCCCTGGTCGCTCCTCGTCCTCGCATCGATACCGGGTTTCCGCAACCGGCATACCCCCTGCCGTTTCATGGTGTCCTGGCTGCTCGGCGGCTTCATCCTCCTGAGCCTGTCTTCAACGAAGAGGGGCATCTACTTCCTCCCCATGTATCCGGCACTGTCCGTGATCATCGCTCAGGCCTTTGCCGATCTCCCTGAAAGGGTGGGAAGATGGTGGGAGCAGTGGGTCCTCTTGATTACGGCAGGGGCAGTGGTCCTTGCTGGCCTGGCCATGCCGTTCATCCCGGTAAGATTCGGAAGGGCAGTTCCTGTGGGTCCCCTTGTGGTCTACCTCTTCGTGCTCGCCGTCTTCTGCTGGTGGTTCCTCAGAAATCGGGCCGTCCTTCCTGTGGTGCTCCTCTGGTGCATCACCGTGCTCTTCTGGTCGCCGATCATCATACCTGTTGTCGACAGGGAAAAATCATACCGGGAATTCTATGAGCAGGCAGGGGCCATGGTCAAAGGCGGGCAGGTCATCGGCTGCGGCCTCAACGAGACCGTGGAGGCCTACAGCCCCTTCTACGGCGGGTTCTACGTCATGAACTTCAAGGATCCTGAACACTACTCCCGGGCACTGAGAAGCATGAAGACCGGATACATCCTCGTCATGGACGGTCACGAGAGGAAGGAAGACATGGATGTTCTGACGCAACGGGCAGAACCTGTGGTCCGTACAGAGCGGAAATTCATCAGGGGAATCACCCTGTGGAAGATTCGGATGTGAAAGGGGAAAAACCGCATGGCAGGGGAATTCATTCCCGTGAGCAGGCCCCATATCGGGGATGAGGAAATCGGTGCCGTTACCGAGGTCTTGAGGTCGGGCTGGATCACGACCGGGCAACGGTGCCTGGAGTTCGAACGGCGGTTCAGCAAGCTTGCCGGCTCTCGCCACTCGGTGACGCTGAGCTCGGCCACCGCAGGCATGCACCTCGTCCTCAGGCACCTCGGCATCGGGGCCGGGGACGAGGTGATCACCCCTTCCATGACCTTTGCCTCCACAATCAATCAGATTGTGCTGGCAGGCGCCAGGCCCGTATTCGCCGATGTGGACTACGACACCCTCCTGGTCCGGCCCATGGATATAGAGCGGCTCATTACCGAGAAGACTCGGCTCATCATCCCGGTCCACTTCGCCGGCGCACCGGCGGATCTCGACGCCATAGGGGAAGCGGCCCCCGGGATACCCGTGCTTGAGGATGCCGCCCATGCAGTGGGCACCCTGTACAAGGGTCACCACGTCGGTTCGAGGAACATGGCCCTGTTCTCGTTCCATCCCATCAAGAACATCACCACCGGGGAAGGGGGGATGCTCACCTGCAACGATGAAGAGACGGCGAAGAGGATACGGTTGCTCCGTTTCCATGGCATCGAGCGCGATGCGTGGAAGCGGTACGGGACCGCCGCGGACCCGGGCTACGACATCGAGGAGCCAGGGTTCAAGTACAATCTCACGGACATGCAGGCCGCCCTCGGTCTGGCACAGCTCGACAGGCTCTCCTGGGTGAACGCCAGAAGGGGCGAGATCGTCAGGCGATACGTTCAGGCCTTCTCGGGGTTGGAGGGGATCGATCTTCCCGGAGCACCCGGCTACGACCATTTCCATGCGTGGAATCTCTTCGTGGTGAAGGTCACCTCCATTCCGCTGTCAACGTTCATGGCAAGGCTGTCCGACCGGAACATAGGCTTCGGGCTGCACTTCCCCCCCTGCCACATGCTCACGTACATAAAGGACCGTTTCGGGTGGGCGGACCTCCCGGTAACCCGGGCATTGTCGGGCAGGGTACTCAGTCTCCCCCTCTACCCCGACATGGACGACATCCAGATAGAACGGGTGGTCGAGGCCGTCAGGGATGCCCTGAGGGGGGGGAGGTAGGCATGGCTCGCGACAAGATCTCCGTGGTCATACCGGTCTACAACGAGGAGCCCGTTATCGGGAAGCTCATGGAGCGGCTGCTGCCAGTCATGGAAGGGATGGACAGGGAGTACGAGATCATCCTCGTGGATGACGGGAGCACCGACCGTTCCCTGGAGATCATGAAAGGCTATGCCGGGGATACGGTCCTGGTGGTGGAGCTGACCCGCAACTACGGGCAGCATGCCGCGGTCTTCGCAGGTTTCGAGAACAGCGAGGGTGAGATCGTCGTCACCCTCGACGCCGACCTGCAGAACCCACCCGAGGAGATTCCCAGGCTGGTGGAGCACATGGAGGCGGGTGGTTTCGAGGTGGTCGGGACTGTCCGGGCCACAAGGAACGACCCCGCGTTCCGGAAGCTCGCGAGCAGGCTGGTCAACGCACTCACCAGGCGCATCACCGGTGTCTCGCTGAACGACTGGGGGTGCATGCTCAGGGCGTACAGGCACAGCGTTGTGCATCACATGGTGAACAGCAAGGAGCACTCCACCTTCATCCCAGCCCTCGCCGTGAGCTTTGCCAAGGACATCGCGGAGATCGAGGTGAAGCACGAGCAGCGGCACGCCGGAGAGTCGAAGTACTCCTTCCGGAAGCTCGTGTCGCTCCATTTCGACCTGGTCACCTCGTTTTCTGACCTCCCCCTGAAGATCCTGCTCTACTCGGGCTTCCTCATGTCCCTGCTGGGCATCGGCTCCGGCCTTCTGCTCTTGGTGGCGCGGCTTATGTTCGGCGCGGAGTGGGCCGCGCAGGGCGTGTTCACCCTGTTCGCCATCCTCTTCTTCTTTCTCGGCGCGCAGTTCTTCGCCCTCGGGCTCATGGGGGAATACATCGGAAGGATCTACCGGGAGGTGAAGAACCGTCCCGCCTACACCATCAGGAGGATCTACTAGATGAGGGCCGTCGTGTTCGCCTATCACAACATGGGAAGGCTCGGCATCCAGAAGCTGCTCCAGGAGGGATTCGAGATCCCCCTGGTCTTCACCCACGAGGACGACCCAGGAGAGAGTGTCTGGTTCGGGTCCGTCTCAGCCCTCTGCAGGGCGCTTGCCATAGAGCACGCCACGCCCGCAGACCCTGCATCGCCGGAATGGATGACACGGCTGGAGTCCATCCGGCCCGACATCATGTTCAGCTTCTACTACCGCTCCATGCTGCCGGAGCGTATCATCGCCATGCCGCCCTACGGCGCGTACAACCTGCACGGTTCTCTCCTGCCCGCATATCGAGGCCGGTGCCCTGTGAACTGGGTGATCATCAACGGCGAGAGGCATACCGGGGTGACGCTGCATGCCATGACCCTCAAGCCCGATGCAGGGCCCATCGTGGGACAGAGGAGAGTCGAGATCGGCCCGGACGACACCGCGTTCACCCTGTTCGGCAGGCTCGAGCAGGCCGCAGGGATCCTGCTCGACGAGCTGCTCCCAGGCATGCGTGCGGGGAAGATCCCCCTGACACCCCAGGATCTCTCCCGCGGATCGTACTTCGGCGGGCGCAGGCCCGAAGACGGGCGCATCTCATGGTCAAAGACCGCACAGGAGATTTACAACCTCATCCGCGGCGTTACAAGACCGTACCCCGGTGCGTTCTTCCACTGCGGAAAACGGCAGATAATAATTTGGAGGGCGGCCCATGATGCCTTCGAAGGCCCCGGTCCGGGGGTGATCTTCTTTCAGGGTGGAGTGCCCCGGATCGGTACGTCGCAGGGGAGCATCGTTCCCCTGGAGGTCGAGCTGGAGAGAACGGTGATCACGGGGAGCGAACTGGAGACATTCTTCAGGAACCATGAGGGAGAGGTTGTATCATGAAAGTACTCATACTTGGCGTGAACGGTTTCATAGGATCCCACCTGAGCGAGCGGATCCTGCAGAGCACCGACTGGGAGGTCTACGGAATGGACCTGGGCTTCGACAAGCTCACCCACATCCCCCCCTCAAGCCGGTTTCACTATGTTGAGGGAGACATATCCATCAACAGGGAATGGATCGACTACCACATCAAGAAGTGCGACGTGGTGCTTCCGCTCGTGGCCATCGCCACACCGAAGACGTACATCGAGAACCCCCTGGGGGTTTTCGAGCTCGATTTCGAAGAGAACCTCCGCATCATAAAACAGTGCGTGAAGTATCGCAGGCGCGTCGTCTTCCCATCCACATCCGAGGTGTACGGCATGTGCGGCGACAAGGACTTCGACGAGTACGGATCACCGCTCGTCATGGGCCCGGTGAACAAGCAGCGCTGGATCTACGCATGCTCGAAACAGCTCCTCGACAGGGTCATCTGGGCCTATGGGCTTAGAGGCGAGCTGGACTTCACCCTCATCCGTCCCTTCAACTGGATCGGCCCCCGCCTGGACTCCCTGGAGACCGCCAAGGAAGGGTCTTCCAGGGTCGTCACCCAGTTCATCGCCTCGCTGGTCTACCAGGAGCCCATCGTGCTGGTGGATGGCGGCAGGCAGAGGCGGTCCTTCACCTACATCACCGACGGCATCGACGCACTCATGAGCATCCTCGTCAACAGGAACAAGGCCGCATCGGGACAGATATTCAACATAGGGAACCCTGCCAACAACTGCTCCATAGAAGAACTGGCCCGGAAGCTCCTGAACATGTTCAAGCAGCACCCATCCCACGGGAACGACAAGCTGTACTCCCCCATCGTCATCAAGGGTGCCGATGAATTCTACGGCGAGGGGTATCAGGATATCTACAACAGGGTACCTTCCATCCGGAACGCCCAGAAGGTGCTCGGCTGGGAACCCTCCATCGGGCTGGACGAGGCCCTCAGGAGAACCCTCGACAGCTTCCTCTCGGAAATGGAAAACCATCGTGCCGCTGCTAGCGCTTAAGATTGACATCGATACTCACCAAGGCATGAAGGCTGGAGTTCCAAGGATCCGCCAGGTCCTCGGCGAGTTCTCCCTCAGGGGGAGCTTCTATGTGTCTTTCGGCCCGGACAGGTCGGGCCTAGCGGTGCTGCAACTCTTCCGCCCCAGGTTTCTCCTCAAGATGCTCAGGACCAACGCCAGTGCGCTCTACGGCATGAGGACGCTGCTGTACGGGACCCTCCTCCCCGCGCCACTCATCGGGCTCGGCTTCCCCGACCAGGTACGTTCCCTCGTGGAGGAAGGCCACGATGTGGCGTGCCACGCATGGGACCACAGGATCTGGCAGGACTGGCTGCCGTTCATGACCATGGGCATGATCAGGAGATGGTTTGCGAAGATGATGGGTGCATATGAATCGCTGGTGGGGAAGGCCCCCGAATCCTTCGGCGCACCGGGGTGGCGCGTGGACGAGCGGGTTCTCCGCCTCGCTGCGGAGCTCGGTTTCCGCCACCTGAGCTGCACCCGGGCGCAACGGCCGTTCATCTTCGCGGAAAACGGCATTCCGGAGATCCCCTCGAATCTCCCCTGCATTGAGGAAGTAGGGGTCCGGGGGGTAACAGCGGCCCTTTCGAATCATGCGGGAGGCAGCGGCATCTTCATTCTCCCAGTTCACGCCGAGGTGGAGGGCGGCATCCACCTGAACGCCTTCAGGGAGTTGCTCGCCCATGCTGTGTCGTGCGGATATTCATTCCACACCGTGCACGATCTGGCATCAGGGATCGCATCGTCCGATCTGCCGGTCCGGAGGCTCAGAATAGGGTATGTCCAGGGGAGGGGGTTTCCATGTGCGGTTTAAATCATTATAGTGTGTGGACAGGATGAAGACAGACACCTCCACCGACGCCAGTTCTGCACGTGAGCAACAGATACACCCTTCCGTGCATCCATAAGGACATCCCATGACGGACAAATTATTCTCGAGTCGGAGCCGTATAATCTTGACCAGGATCATCGCAGGCACCCTGGTGCTGTACATTCTCTTCAGCCGTAATAAGGGTTACCTCCCCCCCTCATGCAGGAACTGTCTGAAATTACAGGATTCATTCTCCTCGCGGTAGCAGCCTTCGGCCGGATCTGGTGCCTGATCTACGTCGGGGGAAAGAAGAACGATGTCCTCATGAAGCTCGGACCCTACTCGATTGTGCGAAACCCCTTGTATGTCTTCAGTTTCCTGGGAGCCGTCGGTCTCGGACTGACGGTGGGGAATCCGCTGCTGGCGTTGTTTCTTGCCGTGGTGTTCGCCGCCTACTATCCTTATGTGGTGAGAAAGGAGGAGAGGCGACTCATCGCGCTGTTCGGCGCCGAATACCGTGACTACATGGCACGGACCCCGCGCTGGGTTCCGAGGTTCAGCTCATACAGTGAGCCCGAGACCATCACGGTACGTCCGAAATACGTGCACAACAGCATCCTGAGCGCGATGTGGTTCGTATGGGCCATCATACTCTGGGAACTATTCGAATTCGTCCACAGTTTCTGGGGCGCATACGGGAAGTGAGAACGACACTCTACACTTGAGCTATAACAGCTTGTCCAGAATATAGCCCACACCCAGCAGCACCTGGGTCATCAGGATGAATGTCACGTTGCTTTTCAGGGCCTGGACCAGCCTGTCCCTGTCCCGGTATTCCCTGGACCCCTGCATGGCCTTGACGGCCCAGGGGAGGGTCGCCAGCGCGATCAGGCTGTAGACCGGCATGACGACGGTGCCGGTCACGAGGGTTGCCAGCACGCACCCGATGATCCACAGATACACGGACACGGTCGCTATCCTGAAGAGTCTTCCGGCAGCCTCCATGCCGTATACGACCGGGGTCGTCTTCCTGCCTCCCTTCCTGTCCGCCTCCACATCCGGGAACTCATTCAAAAGGAGCAGGTTGTGCACCAGGATGCCGCTGGGGATCGAGGCGATCAGGACCGTCCACGTGTATTCCCCTGTCTGCACGAAATAGAACCCCAGTATGGGCAGGATGCCCAGTCCCAGCCCCGGCGACCACTCTGGCCAGCGGGTCTTCAGGATCACGGGCGTATAGAGGACCAGGCACAGCGCCGCCGCGACCAGGAGGGGTATCAGCAGCCAGCCCCGTACGATCACGAAGAAGATGCCTATGATGAGTGCGCCCAGCGAGGTGGAGATCCCCACCCAGAGGGCCTGATTGAGGGTGATCTTCCCCTCGGGAACGAGCCCGCTCCCCCCGCTGAAGGGAGTTCTCGTGACGTGCAGGTCGATGCCGCTCCTGTAATCGAAGTAATCATTGATCGCATTGACGCTGCCGTGGGTCAGCGCGAGCCCCAGGCCTGCGAGCAGTGCGTACCCGGGATGGAAGGATCCATAGTACCATGCGATGGAGGTCCCGAGAAAGGCAAGGACCACCGAGAGGGTGAGGAACTGCGGCCTCGTTTCCTTGAAGAGCAGGACTATCTTTTCCATCTTATCGCCCCTATGTGTTTTTCCTTCATCACTGATGCGGTTCCCGTGTTCTATTGCCTGCTTTCCGCCTCTTGTTCAAGGCCAATCGTGGCAGCGGTTCCTCTCTCCCCTGTCATGTGCTACCCTGCAGGCCATGTCACAGGTCATCCGGCACCGGGTCATGCAGTGCACAGCCGAACGATGCTCGCTCCGCTTCCCCGTCGTGGAACACGACAACCGGGGGCTCCGCTGCCCTCGGTGCGGCTCACCCACGGTCGTGGGCGTGGGCCTGTACGATGAGCACAAGGCGCCCCGCTGCGTGGCGGATCCTGACCTGCCCCGCATCGAGGTCCTGCTGGACAACATCCGGAGCGTCTACAACGTGGGCTCCATCTTCCGCACCGCCGACGCGGCGGGCATCAGCCGTCTGCACCTGTGCGGCATCACCCCCACGCCACAGCACCCCAGGCTGAAAAAGACGGCCCTTGGCGCCGACGAGTCCATCCCCTGGGACTACTCCTCGAGCGGCCTCGCTGCCGCCGCCGGCCTGAAGGCCCGGGGCCTGAGATTGTGGGCGCTGGAGGGGGGTGACCGGTCCGAGTCCATCTTCTCCTGTAATCCCACCCTGTCTCTCGGGCCCGTGGCGCTGGTGATCGGCAACGAGGTCTGCGGGGTGGATCCGGCCATCATCTCCCTGTGCGAACGGGTCATCGGCATACCCATGCAGGGGGTCAAGACATCGCTGAACACGGCCGTGGCCTTCGGCATCGCCGTGTTCACCATGGTTCACGGCACCGGACCGTAATGGGGGCCCTCCTTGCTGCGGGGCGCAGCACTCAGGCCCCGGCCCTGGCCTGGAAGGAGGGTTACCGGGGCTCCCTGGCGAGGCGGATGGTGACGAGGTTGTCCGCGTCCGGGCAGGAGAGCTCTATGGTGTCGTTCTGCCACCAGGGCATGCGTCCGCCGAACTGGAAGCATTGGAGGGAGGGGAAGATGTCGTGGTAGAAATACCCGCACAGCCCCGCGGGGTCGTGGCAGCTGATATCGAAGCTGTCGCCCTCCCGGTGGCCGGCGCTGCATACTCCCCTGACCGACACGATACTCGCCCGGATACGGTACCCAAGGCCTGGATCCTGAGCCATACAAAGCCCTCCTCTCCTTCCGTTCAGGCCGTATATCCTCCCGGCCCGGAACCCATCATACCCCGAGAGCTCCTCCCCTGCAACGGTGTCCGGCGCGCAGCCTTGGAGCCTGGGGCATTGACTGGCCACGTGCTATCCGGTACACCTCCTGATGGTGAGGTACAAGGCATGACCCTGAAGGTCTCCCAGAAGATCTACCTGGAGCTGCAGAAGGCCATCTTCCGCGGCGAGTACCCCCCGAACGGGCGGTTCCCCTCGGAGCGGGAGCTCGCGGAGAAATTCAAGGCCAGCAGGTCGGCCGTGCGGGAGGCCGTGGCCCATCTGAGCGAGCTCGGCCTGGTAAAGACGCTGCCCCAGAGCGGCACCTACGTCACCGACTACCAGTCCGAGGGTTCCCTGGACCTGCTCATCCACCTCATGCAGACCACAGAGGCCATAGACGCAGGTGTGCTCGTGTCGCTCCTGAGGATCAGGAGGATCACCGCGCCGATCTTCGCCCGGGAGGCCGCGCTCCAGGCCGACGAAGAGTCCGCGGGCCGGCTCGTGGCAGCGGGCGACGAACTGCTGGAGGCGGTCCGCAGCAGGGGGCGAGCCACGCAGTCGCTCTCGGAGTGCGACTTCCGGTTCCACCTGGAGATCGCCCGCATGACCAGGGACATTCTGTTCCACCTGCTCTTCAACTCCTTCCGGCCCATCTACCGGCACTACACCGACCTCTACTATACCCTGCCGGGGTCCCGGGAGGCCACCATCCCCTTCGTGCAGGACCTCACGCAGGCGGTTCTCCACAGGGACGCCCTGCGCTCCGAGCGCATCATGCTGGAGGCCTTGGAGGACGCCGAGGCGAGGCTCACCGGTGCCCTCGACCTGTCCCCCGGCAGCTCCCCCATCCCCCTGCGGCGGGGGAAATGAGGTATCGACTCACCCTTATTGACTCTCACAGATCGTCTGATAATTACTTTTTCCGCCATCTGGTCTGACCAATTTACGCTTGACACGGGTCTGATTTGCATCCATACTGCACTATCATATGACCATGCCACGGGCCGACCGGCTCCATAGAGATTGCCCGGTCATGTCTGCCCCGCAAGGCGGTACGAGAGGAGGTTCCCATGCACCCTGTGGAACGGGTCATCCGGACCCTGGGAGGGAAGGAGACGGATCGCGTCCCCACCTTCTGCGCCATGGTGGAGGAACGCACCTACAACGAGGTCCTGGGGAGGCCGCTCATCTCCCAGGAAAAGCTCCTTACGAATCCCGCGGTCCGCTTCATCCTCGACCGGTGGGGAACGCCGCTCACGAGGTACGTGTTCCAGCCCGAGGTGACCCGGAGCATGGAGAAGCGCATCAGGGCGCAGGTTGAGCTGGGGTTCGACGCGCTGTGGGCCATCCTGGACGAGACCTTCATCATCATCGACCACCACACCATGGTGCGCTTCACGGGGTCGCGCTTCAACCTGCAGCCCGACGGGCACGGGAACATGACCTACATGTACCGGGAGCCCTGCTTCAGGACCACAGAGGACTTCGATGCGTGGCCGTACTGGCCCGATGCCGACGCCCTGGCGCACAGCGCGTATACCTTCTTCCGGAAGATGGTCTCCCGGTACGGCCACAAGGCCTGCCTCTTCGGCCAGGCTTCGGCCTACGGCATCCAGGAGTCGCTCCTGTGGGCAGTGGGCTTCGAGAAGATGCCCGTATGGATCAGGCGGGAAAAGGACCGCGTGAGACGCTTCATTGAGATCAACGAGGAGCTCTGCCTCAAGACCAACATGGCCATGCTGGATGCGGGAGTGCCGGTGATCATCCAGACCGACGACTTCGCCTTCAAGAGCGGGCCCATCATGAACCCGAAGCTCATCGACGAGCTCTTCGGCCCGTCCTACCGGCGCATCATCAAGGCCGTGCACGACCGCGGCGCCAAGTACGTGCTCCACTCCTGCGGCGACAACACCCTGCTCTTCGACACGTTCATCTCCTGGGGCGTGGACGGTTTGCACGCCTTTGAAACCACCTCCAACGTGGACATCTTCCGGGAGAAGAGGCTCCACGGAGACCGGGTGACCATCATCGGCGGCGTGGGCGTGGACTACCTGCTCACGGACCGATCCCGGGACGAGGAGGTGACAGAGGAGGTGAGGCGGCTCATTGCAGGGCTCGGACCGGGCGGCAGGTTCATCATCTCCCCGGTCCACAGCCTGAGCACCATACCGGCGCACAAGCTCACCGTCATGCTGGAGGCCGCCCGCCGGTACGGCACCTACCCCATCTCCACACCCCCCAAGGAGGCTTCATGATGAACGGATCCATCGCTGCGGTCCGCGACGCCATCGACACCCTGGACCTCGATAACGTCTGCTCCCTGGTGCAGAAATGCCTGGACGAGGGGCTCACGCCCGAGGAAATCATCGAGCACGGCATCGGCCAGGGGCTCGACATCGTGGGGAAGAAGTTCGAAACGGGCGAGTACTTCCTGGCCGACCTCATCATGGCGGGCGAGGTGGTGAAGGAGGCCATGCCCATCCTGAAACGACGCATGAACCCGGGACTCGCATCGAAACGGGGCACGGTGATTCTGGCCACGGTGGCGGGCGACATCCACGAGATCGGCAAGAACATCGTTGGCATGATCCTGTCCGCCAACGGGTACGAGGTGGTGGACCTCGGGGTGGACGTGAGCGCGTCTAGCATCATCGACACGGCAAGGAGCACCGGGGCGAGGCTCATCGGGCTCTCGGCCCTGCTCTCCACCATGGTGCACAGCATCCGCGAGGTGGTGGAGGCATCCAGGGCGGCGGGCCTGCGGGAGCAGGTGCGGATCGTCATCGGCGGGGCATGCACGTCGCAGGCCCTGTGTGCGGAGATGGGGGCAGACGCCTACGGCGAGACCGCCATCGACGCGCTCAGGATCTTCAACGGCTTCAGTCAGGCGGCCTGACATGGCAGGAGCGGGACCCTTCCTCATCGCGCCGGTGGCCTCCGGGCTGGGCATCCGGATCACCGGAACGGAAGCGAGGGAAAACATCCTCTCCCCTGACGTGCAGGCGGCCTCCGTCACGGCCTTCCTGGACCGCTTCCCGGACGTGGACATCGTGTTCCCGGTCATGGACACCTCCGTGGAGGCCCGTGCCTTGAACTGCCCCTTCGAGTTCAAGGGCCGCGTGCCAGTTATCTCGGGCCACCCCTTCGAAGACCCCGATGCCCTGAACGGCCTGAGCGCCCCTGACCCGCAGGCCTGCGAGACCATGGCGGACAACGTGCGGGTCGTCGCGCGGATCGCCCGGGATACGGGCAGGCCCGTGGGGGCCTTCGTGGTGGGCCCCGTGACCCTTGCCGCCCACCTCCTGGGCGCCACCTGCCTGGTGCGGCTCGCCGCGCGCGATACGTCCGCCTTCGGCGGGGTTCTCGGGAACTGCCTGCGCTTCATACGGCCCTACGCCCTCGCGCTCGCCGCTGCCGGCGCATCGCACATAGCCATCCTTGAGCCGCAGCTCATCTTCTTCTCGCCCGCCGTCTACGAACGCTCGGTCCGCTCACGGATCGAGGACCTCGCATGCGGTCTGCCATCGCCCATCCTCCACGTGTGCGGGGACACGAGGCGCCACCTTGCTGCCTTTGCCCTCACCGCGCACGTTCAGGTCCTGAGCCTCGATGCGGCGGTGGACTTCTCCGCTGCCCTGGACGCCACGCCCGGGCTCTCCGGGAAGACCCTCATGGGCAACATTTCTCCCGTGGAGGTCCTGCACCGGGGAACGCCCGGGCTGGTGCGGGAAACGGTGGAATCCCTGGTGAAATCCATGCGGGGCCGGCATTTCATCCTCTCTTCGGGGTGCGACATGGTGCCGGACACGCCCCTGGAGAACATGGAGGCCTTCATGCAGACCGCGCTCTCCCTGAGGTGACAGGCGGGCATGGCCGGTCATGTCCTCACCCTCGTGCCATCGGGACTCAGCCGGTCGTTCCCCGGGGGAACGGTCCTGTGGGAGGCCCTCTTGGACATGGGCGTGCAGGTCAGGACGCCGTGCGGCGGCAGGGGAACCTGCGGCAGGTGCAGGGTGAGCGTCGAGGGTATGCCTGCGGAGGTCCTCGCCTGCCGCACCGTCATGGACCGGGACATGCGGGTGCTCATGGGACCCACCGCCACGCAGGAAACGCCCGCCATCTTGGGCATCGGCCCACAAAGCCGTCTTGCCGCTGCCATCGACATCGGCACCACCACGGTGAAGGTCTCGCTGGTGGACGTGGAGAAGGAACAGGCCTTCCCTGCGGCATCCTTCCTCAACCCCCAGCACCGCTACGGGCACGACGTGATCTCCCGCATCGCCGCGGCCGCGGAGCCGGCGGTCCACGCCAGGCTGGGCCGGCTCATCCGCGACGCGGTGCGGATCTGCCTTGAAAACTCCCTGGCCGCTTCGGGAATACCCGGACACCGGCTCGAGACAGCGGTCTTCTCCGGCAACACCACCATGCTCTTTCTGCTCTTCGGCCTGGACGTCGCCCCTTTGGGCAGGTACCCTTACTCCGCACCGGTGCGGGACTTCACCGGCCTCGAGCCCGGTTCGGCGGGGCTCTCCGGGCTTGTCCGGGGATCCATCCATGCCCTGCCCGTGCTCAGCGCCTTCATCGGTGCGGACCTCGTTGGCGGGCTCACCCTGTGCGACAAGGCGGTCGGGGGGAAGACCGTGTTCTTCATCGACCTCGGCACGAACGGCGAGCTCTTCTGCCTGGACAGCAGGGGGCGCATCTTCGCCACGTCCTGCGCCATGGGACCGGCCCTGGAGGGAATGACCATCTCCTGGGGCATGACAGCGGACACGGGCGCCATCACGCACATCAGACAAGGGACGGAAGGACTCGCCTTCGACATGCTGGGCGCAGGGGAACCTGCGGGCATCACCGGCACCGCTGTCATCGACCTGCTGGCTATCCTCCTGGACCGGGGCGTGATCCTTCCCGGCGGCGCATTCTCACCGGCGACGGACCTCCCCTCCCCCCTGTCGCAGGATCACGATGACCGGTCACGGGCCCTCAGGCTCTGGGGGCCCATCCGGTTCACCCAGACCGACGTCCGCAACGTCCAGCTCGCCAAGGCCGCAACGCTGGCCGCGTCCCGTTTCCTCCTGGATGCGGCCGGGTGCAGGCCCGAGGAGATCGAGCACGTGTTCATCGCCGGGGCCTTCGGGGAGCACCTCGACCTCGACAGATTCAGGAGGCTCGGCTTCATCCCCACCCTCGGGAATGCCCGCTTCTCGTTCCTCGGCAACACGAGCCTCAAGGCCGCCGAGCAGGCCTGCACGGACCCGGATTTCCTGGATTCGGCAGCCGCCATCAGGGACAGGTCAGAGGAGATCGTGCTCTCTGAGCGGCAGGGCTTCCAGGAGGCGTTCATCCAGGCAATCGCATTCCCGCCGGGAGACTGAGCATGGAACGGATCATCCTCGACGACATTCCCTTTGAGGCCGACGAGAACGGGCTCATGGAGCTTCTGCGCATCAGGCCCGGCACGAGGAACGCGGCCGACTTCTGTGCAATCCTCCGTGAGGCCGGCGCTGTGGCGCGACCCAGGGCTGGTTTCGGCGTGGCAAGCCCCGTCATGGCAGGAGACGACTCGGTGGAGATCGGCCAGGTGCGTTTCACCGGCCGCATCCTGCGGGTGAACCTGGAAAAGGCAGGTGTCGTGTTTCCCTTTGTCGCCACCTGTGGCACCGAGCTGGAGGAATGGTCCTCAGGCCTGTCAGGAACCCTGCACGCGTTCTGGGCCGAGAACATCATGCTCCTTGCGCTGGGGAGCGCCGTTGCCCGGCTGGAGCAGCACCTGAAGGACCGGCTCGGCGTGCAGGAGTTCTCCACCATGAACCCCGGATCGCTCCCCGAATGGCCCATCGAGCAGCAGGCCCCGCTGTTCGCCCTCCTGGGCGACACAGTTCGAGCCATGGGCGTACGGCTCACGGACAGGATGGTGATCCGGCCGCTGAAGTCGGTGTCCGGCATCTCCTTCGTGTCCGCGGAGGGATTCGTGAACTGCGCGCTCTGCCCGCGGGAACGCTGCCCGTCGCGCAGGGCGGCATATGACGCGGCGCTGTACCGGATACGGTTCACCGGCACGTAGCCGCCCGATGCCTTCGTTCAGGCTACCTCACGGCTGGCCGATAGCGCTTGAGCCTCTCCCGCAGGAACTCTTCGGACCTCATCACGGTGCCGTCGGGCAGCCTGATCATGTAGGGCCTGCCCGTCATGGAGGATGCCGAGGCGCAGAGGCGGATGAAGTCGTCCGCGGTCTTCACCCTGCTGCCGGCCTTTTGGAGCTTCATGCGCAGGTGGTCGGCCGCCTCCTTGCCGTCGTGGGGAGCCCCGTTCCTGATGAACAGGGCGCCCTTCAGGTTCTCCACCGAGTAGATCAGGAATTCGATCCTGTCCTGTTCACCGGCATCCCGGGCGAAGGCCGCCAAGGCAGTGAACGCCAGGATGATGCCTACCATGTAGAGCGTGCGCTTCATGCATTCCCTGCCGGACCGGATCTCACTGCGTCTTGAGCAGCTCCCAGTACTTCTCGTAGACGAGCATTGCCTCGCCCACGTCGGCCTGGAACTCGCCCCTCTTCAGGACCTCGGCGTCCGGATACACGGCCTTGTGGCTCCTGGTCCTGACATCGAGCGAGTTCTGGGCCGTGAGGTTGGCCGTGGCATACCCGATGAACTCGCAGTTCTTCTTGGCCACGTCGGGCCTGCACAGGAAGTCGATGAACCTGTACGCCGCGTCGATGTTGCGCACCGATGCGGGTATCGCCATGCTGTCCGCCCAGAAGACGGCCCCCTCCTTCGGGTAGACGAGCCTGATGTCGGGGTTCTCCTGGTTGGCCTGGTACACCTCACCCCCCCAGATCTGTCCAATGACGACCTCGTTGTTCAGGAACGGCTGCCGGGGCGAGTCCGAGTTGAAGACCTTGACGCTGGGCTTCAGCTTGAGCAGCTTCTCGTAGGCCTTCCTGATGTGGGCCTCGTCACGGTCATTGCCCGAATAGCCAAGAGACCTCAGTGTCATGGCGAACACCTCACGCACGTCGTCCATGAGCAGCACCTTGCCCTTGTACCTGGGGTTCCACAGGTCGTTCCAGCTCGTGATGTCCTTCTCCTTCACGGACCTTACGTTGATGCCGATGGCTGAAGACCCCCACATGTAGGGGATGGAATACGTGTTGTCGGGGTCATAGGGCTTGTTCAGGAGCGCCGGGTTGATGTGCTTGAGGTTCGTGAGCTTCGTCTTGTCCATGGGTTTGAGCATGTTCAGCTTCCTCATGCGCTCCACGAAGTACGTGGAGGGGAACACCACGTCGTAGCCATCCTTCTTCACGATCTTCAGCTTGGCGAACAGGGCCTCGTTGCTGTCATAGGTGGAGTAGCGCACCCTGATCCCGGTTTCTTTCTCAAACTGCTTGATGACGTCCGGGTCGATGTAGTCGGTCCAGTTGAACACGTACACCTCCTGCCTGGCACCGAACGCCAGCGCCGGCAGGATCACGAGCAGGAACGCAACCATGATCTTCTTCATCTATCGGTTCTCCTTTGTGACAAGATGGGCGACACTCACCGTGACCAGCGACAGCAGGAACATCATTGCCGACAGGGCATTGATCTCGGGTTTGATCCCCAGCCTGACCATGGAATAGATCTTCAGGGGCAGGATCTCGAAGGACGGCCCGGTGGTGAAAAAGCTCACCACCACGTCGTCCAGGGACAGGGTGAAGCTCAACAGCCAGCCCGCGATGATGGCGGGCATCAAGAGCGGCAGCATGATGTGCCGGAACATCTGGAGTTCGCTGGCTCCCAGGTCCTTGGCCACGTCGATGATGGTGCGGTCGAACCCGCTGATGCGGGAGTACACCGTCACCACCACGAAGGGCAGACAGAAGGTGATGTGGGCGAGCAGCAGCGTGAAGGGGCCGGGCGCGAGCCCCACGGTGATGAAGAACATGAGGAGCGAGATGCCCATGACGATGTCCGGGCTCATCATGACGATGTAGATGAACGAGTACATGATCTTCCGGCCCAGGAAGCGGTACCGGTAGAAGGCGAAGGCCCCCAGCGTGCCCAGGACCGTGGCGAAGACGCTGGAGGCAGATGCGATGATGAGCGAGTTGATGAGCGCCTCCTTCAGGGGCGAGTCGGTGAAGAGCTGGGCATACCACCTCATCGTGAAGCCCTGCCAGTTGGTGGAATACTTCGTGTCGTTGAAGGAGTACACGATGAGTACGAGGATGGGAACGTACAGGAACAGGTACACGGCGCTCAGGTAGATGAACCGCAGCGCCCGTTTCACGCCATGTCCCCCATGCCTGAGGTGTGCGCCTTCCTCGAGCTCAGGAAGTACACGTACAGGAACAGGCACATGATGACGGTGAGCACCACGCTGGCGGCGGACCCGGCCGGCCAGTTCACCGTGGTGAGGAACTGGTTCTTGATGAAGTTGCCGATGAGCATGGTCTGTGCGCCGCCCAGGAGGTCGGGGATATAGAACAGGCCGAGCGCCGGCAGGAACACCATAGTGCTGCCTGCCACGATCCCGGGCATGGTGAGCGGCACTATGATGCGCGTGAAGATGTGCCGGTTCGCTGCGCCCAGGTCGCGGGCTGCTTCTATCAGCCTCGTGTCGAGCTTCTGGATGGAGGTGTACAAAGGCAGCACCATGAAGGGTAACAGCGTGTAGACCAGCCCCACGAACACCGCGGTCTGGGTGTAGAGCATGTTCAGGGGCTCTTCGATGAGGCCGAGCGAGAGCAGGGCCGTGTTGATGATGCCGTTGGCCTTCATGAGGATGATGAGCGCATAGGTGCGGATGAGCGAAGAGGTCCAGAAGGGGATGATCATGAGGAGCAGCCCCATGCGCTGGAGCGGTCTCGGCATGCGGGCCAGGATGAAGGCGAAGGGGTATCCCGCAAGCAGGGAGATCACCGTGGTGCCGAGTGCCAGCAGCAGGGAGTACCAGCACACCACGAGGAACACCGGGGAGAAGATCTCCCGGTACCCGGCGAGGTCGAAATTCCAGGCGATGATGGCCGCCGGATCCCGCTCGAGGAAGCTGTAAAGCACCACGAAGAGGTAGGGGACCACCACGAACACGGTGATCCAGAGCATGGTGGAGCCCACGGCGAAGTTCCTGAACCGGCTCTTCACCATGGCTAGAGCACGACCTCCCACCCGTAGAGCCAGTTCACGTGGACCCGCTGGCCCTCTCGGTAGATGATGTTCTCCTGGTCCTCGTTGAAGAACTGGGTCACGAAGATGCTCTCGCCCTCGTCCAGGCTGATGATGAGGTCCACGGTCTTGCCTTTGTAGATGACCTCGTCCACCCTGCCGGTCAGTGAGGGGTCGCTCCCGCTCCACTCCTCCTCCACCGTGACCTGGATGTCCTCGGGCCGCAGGAGCACCTTCACGAGGCTTCCCGGGCCGAACCGGGAGCGGTTCTGCACCGGGAAGAGCCTGCCGTGGATGTCCACCACGGCGCTGCCGTTGCCCACTTCCCTCACGAAGGCGTCGAACACGTTGATCTCCCCCACGAACTTGGCCACGAACATGTTCTTGGGCTCCTCGTAGATCTGGATGGGGGTGCCGATCTGCTCGATGGCGCCCTGGTTCATCACCGCGATGCGGTCGGACATGCTGATGGCCTCCTCCTGGTCGTGGGTGACGAACACGAAGGTGATGCCGAGCTGGCGGTGCACCCGCTTGAGCTCGATCTCCATCTCCTGGCGGAGCCGGTAGTCCAGGGCGCTCAGCGGCTCGTCCAGGAGCAGGACCAGGGGCTTGTTCACGATGGCCCGGGCCATGGCCACCCGCTGCTGCTGGCCGCCCGAGAGCTGGTGCGGCATGCGCGATTCCAGGCCGGACATCTTCACGATGTCCAGGGCCTCCCGGACCTGGCGGCCGATGGCGGAAGCGTCGGTCTGCTTCATGCGCAGGCCGAAGGCGATGTTCTCGAACACGGTCATGTGGGGGAACAGGGCGTAGCTCTGGAACACGGTGTTCACGTTGCGCTTGTTGGGCGGTATGCCGTCGAGGCGGGACCCGTTCATGAAGATCTCGCCCTGGGTCAGGGTTTCGAACCCTGCGATGAGCCTGAGCACGGTGGTCTTGCCGCAGCCTGAGGGGCCGAGCAGGGTGAGGAACTCACCCGGGTAGATGTCGAGGTTCAACGAGTCGACGGCCGTTACGTCGTCAAACCGTTTCGTCACCCCCTTCAAGCGGACAATGGGCGCCTTCTCCATCCATGCGGCCCTCCATCGTGTGATGTTCGTGCAGAAACGATGTGTGTCTATACCAAACGGCCGGGTTTGGCAATGACAAATTCCCCCCGGGCCGCACTGTTGTCTACCCGGTCATGCTACAATAGTAAACAGGCCTCCAGTCCCCGTGCGGGAGCCCTATGGCCTCGCGGGCCCGCTCCTTCCAGGTTCCCCGGGCCCGCAGACCCTTTCACCTAGAGCCTCTTGATCTTCCAGAAGCCGAACACCACGAGCGCCGAGGCCAGCGACATGCCCATGATGATCCAGAAGGCGAAGGGGTGGTGCTGGATGGGGATGCTGACGTTCATGGAAAAGGCGCTCACCACGAAGGTGGGGACCATGATGCACAGCACGATCATGTTCAGGGTCTTCATGAGGATGTTGAGGTTGTTGTTCACGATGGAGACCCGGGCGTCCATGAGGCTCGCCAGGATGTTGGAATAGATCTCGGCCTGCCGGTAGCACTGGTTGTTGTCCACCATGATGTCCTCGAGGAACTCCGCGTCGTCGGTGTCGAAGCCGATTTTAGCGGCGTTGTTCCTGAGTTTGGCGATGCCGATGGCGTTCGAGTTGATGGCGTTGAGGTAGTACACCAGGCTCTTGCCCAGGGTGAAGAGGTTGATGAGGTACTTGTTCTCCATGGAGGTGTTTACCCTGTCCTCCAGCTCGTCCGTGAGGAGGTTGATGACCTTGAGGTGCTCCATGAAGTGGTAGGCGGAGCGGTTGATCACCCGCAGGAAGAGACTCCTGAGCGACGGCACCCGGGTGAACTGCTTCCCCTCGAAGAGCGGCACGTCCTCGGAGACCACCAGGACGAGGGTATCCTTGAAGAGGAACGCGCCCGTGGAGCAGACCCTGAAGAGGAGCTGGTCCTCGCCGGAATAGCTCTTGGGCATCTTGAAGATGAGCGCCACGTGGTTGGGTTCGAACTCGAGACGGGACAGCTCGTCGGGGTCCAGGGACGAGTTCAGGGTGTGTTCGTCCACGCCCAGGTCCTGGATCAGGTAGCGCTTCTCTTCGGCATCCGGGTTGACGAAGACCTGGATCTCCCCTGTCTTTCCCGTGCACTCTGCAACCCTGCAGTCAACAAGCTGGAAGTCTCTCCGCATACACATACCCCGTGAAGCTCGACTGCGCGGACTTGATGGAGAAAGGACCTCTTCCCACGGTTCGGCGCAGTCATCCGTGCCCGGCCCCAGGGCAGGATGTCTGCACCGGGGTCAGGCTACATGCATCTATTGCCTGTGCTGTCGTCGGTACTCATTGGGCTTGTGCGTAGCACACTCATCCCTGTCCGTCAAACTGTAAAAATCAAGGGACAAGGGGTACTGTTGCCGTCCCCTTGCCCCTGACAGTCATAGGCCAGGAAAGGGCCTGGCCCCTTTCGCCGTTACTGCGCAGGCTTCGCAATCTGGAGGATCTGCATGGGCATCTCGATCCCCAGGGCCTTCATCCGCTCCGTGTCCACCATGATCTTGAGATCCTCCTGCTTGAGGATGGGCAGGCTCTCGGGTTTCCTGCCCTCCTTGAGGATCTTCACCGCGTTCTGCCCCCCAAGTCCTCCCACCGTGTCGAAGTCCGAGCCCACCGAGAGCACCGCGCCCTTGGTATGCTGGAACACGAAGCTGAGGACAGGGATCTTGTTCTCCCTGCAGAAGCCATTCAGGTCATTGACGTTCTGGTAGTTCTTGATGCCGTAGTAGGTGTCGAGCGGGATGATGTAGGCCTCGACCCCCTGGGCCCTGAGCTCCTTCGCCGCGGGCAGGATGCCGTCGCTCTTGCTCACCTGCTTGGAGAGAACCTTCATGCCGAAGGCCGGGGCGTTCTTCTTCGCCTCATCGATGTGGGCGATGCCGTTCTCGTCCTCGCTGCTGATCATGCCCACGGTCTTGAGGTTCGGAAAGGCGGTCCTGACGATCTTCAGCGCGTTCTTCATGTCCATGTAGAGCGTGGCCCCGGTGACCCCGGGCCCGCCGTTGGTGAGCGACGGGCACCCCGCGGCCTGGGGTATGGCCACCGCGATGAAGACCAGCGGGATGCCGGCACCGGTGATCTTGTCCCGTGCATACTTGGTGGCCGGCGTCCCGATGGTGATGGCCAGGTCTGGCTTGGCCTCCGCGATGCGGGAGGCCTCGGACCTGATCTTGAAGAGGATGCCCATCTTGTCGAGGAAGCCACCACCCTCCACGTTGTAGTCGAGGATGACCCGGTTTATCTTCAGGTTCTTTCCCGGCGCGAAGCCGTTGTTCCTGAGCACGTCGAGAAATCCGTTGTATGCGATCTGGAACGCATCGATCTTGGCCACCTGCAGGACCTCTATCCGGTAGACCTTCTCCTCGGCAAGGCACGGCGAGGCGATGAACGACAACATCAGAAGCATGCCGACATACATGATAATCCTTTTCATGAGATTCCCCCTTCCCCCCTGACTTTTCCTCGTGCAACGCTCAGAAATACATACCTCATTACATATAATGCCGCCGGACATGAAAATCCAGCATTGTTGAACAAGAAACGACAGGGGAATGCTGCCTCCGGACACTGCCGGCACATGCCGTCGGCAGGGACCAGGAAGACTTGCACGCACGTCCGCTCTCAAGGTAGTATGGATCGACGGCAGGCCTGGAGGCGGCATGGGGACCATCGGCGCATTCTTCGATTTCGACAGAACGCTCATCGACGTGGAAAGCCCCCGCCTGGGCATCCGCTACCTGTGGGAGCACGGCCTCGTGTCGCTCACCTACGTCCTCAAGGTCATGGCGGCCAACCTCTTCTACCAGCGCCACCTGCTCAGTGACGAGGCCATGACGCGCGTCCTCATAAGCTTCTACAGGGGCAGGCCGCTCGCGCTGTTCGAGGTAGGGGCGCAGGACTACTACCACCAGGTGCTCTGGCCCCACCTGGCGCCCAACATCGTGCACCGTCTCCGGGAACACCAGGCCGCAGGGCACGTCACGGTGCTCATCTCCGCAGGCCTGAAATACCTGCTCGAACCCGTGGCGGAAGACCTGGGTTTTGACCACCTGCTCTGCACCGACCTGGAGGTCGGCCCCTCAGGCATCCTCACCGGAAGGACAAAGGGGCCCGTGTGCTCTGAACGGCACAAGCGGGGGCTTGCGGCAAAGCTCGCGGATGCTCTCGGCATGGACTTGAAGGGCTCTTCGGCCTACGGTGACCACCATGCGGACATCCCGCTGCTGGAGCTCGTGGGAAGGCCCCATGTTGTGGAGCCCACCGACAGGCTCAGGAAGGTGGCCGCTGAGCGGGGGTGGCCCATCCTTACATACCGGTGAGAGACCGGTCGGGGACCGGAACCTTCACCTTCTCTGCATGGCGATCTCCAGCCTCCTCACCGCCAGGGAACATGCGAAGGTCAGCATGAAATACATGGCCGTGATGGTGATCCATATCTCGAAGGTGCGGTACGTGGACGACATGATCTCAAGACCCTGGAAGGTGAGTTCCTGGATGGAGATGACCGACACGATGGCCGAGTCCTTGATGGTGGAGATCACCTGGCCCGCCAGCGGAGGAAGGATGCGCGCCGTGGCCTGGGGGAAGATGACGAGGCGCATCTGCTGCCACCGGGTGAGCCCTATGGCCGAGGAGGCCTCCCACTGGCCCTTCTCGATGGACTGGATGCCCGCACGCACGATCTCGGTGATGTAGGCCCCTTCGTAGAGTGCGAGCATGACCACCGCCGCGGCGAAGACGGGCAGCTTGGGCACGGGGGCGCAGCAGTGGGCGAGGAACTCCCGGGCCCCGGGGCCCAGCGAGCGCAGGAGCCCCTCGATGCCCACGGCACGCAGGAACTGGTCGCTGATGAAGTAGTACACGATGAACACAAGCACCAGCGGCGGCATGTTCCGGATGAGTTCCACATAGGTCCTGCCCACCATGCGGCGGAACAGGCTGCGGCTGATCCTGAACAGGGCCATGACCGTCCCCATGAGGGTGGCCAGCAGGGTGGCCCAGAGGCTGAGCCTGAGGGTGGTGAGGAATCCCTGGGCCAGGAGATTGGGCACCCAGGCGCCCCGGTCTTGGTCGAACCGGAAGAGGTACTGGGGTATGACCTCCCAGTCCCAGTTGTACCGCAGGTCCACCCTGACCCGGTGGGCGATCCAGAACGCGACTGCCGTAAGGACCCCGAGGATGACCACGTCGACAAGCCTGAGCCTCGGCCGTCTCCTCACGATGTCATCCCCGCCCTCGGCGATGCATCCGGAAGCCCCCCCGGCACCCTACTCGATGAGGTTCTTCCACTGCTTGGTCTCGAACCAGTAGGTCTTCCGTTCCTTGAGCCATCCCTCGGCACCCACCACGGTGATCCAGTTGTTGAGGAAGTTGAGCGTGTCCACGTCGCCCTTGACCACGGCGAATCCGATGGGTTCGCGGGTGAAGCTCTCCTTGAACGGCAGGAAGAGGCGGTCGGGGTACTCCAGGGCCTGGAAGGCGGGCAGCGGCGCCGATGCGATGAGCGCGTGGACCCGTCCGTTGAGCAACTCCTGCACGGCCTGGGACTCGTCGTCGAAGAGCCTGAGCTTCGCCCTGGGACAGTACTTCTTCGCAGATGCAGCAGCCGTGGTCCCGATCCTTGCTGCAATGGTCACGTTCGGCCTGTTGAAGTCGGCGAGACTCTTGTAGCCCCTGGCAAGCTTGGTGCTCGCCACCATGGACATGCCCGTGTAGTCGTACGGCATGGAGAAGTTCACCTTGAGATTGCGCTCTGGCGTGATGCCCATGCCGCCGATGATGATGTCGAACTTGCCCGTGAGCAAGGCGGGCAGGATGCCTGACCACTTGGTGGGCACGAACTCAACCTTCACCCCCATGTCCTGGGCCAGCCTCCTGGCCACGTCGATTTCGAAGCCGACAAGGTTGCCCTGCTTGTCGTTCATGGCCCAAGGTACGAAGGTGGACATGCCCACCCGAAGCACCCCGCGCTGGAGCACCTGCTCGATGGTGCTCTGGCCGGTGAGTTCCTCCCGGACGCCCTTGGCCGCCAGGAGTGCCCCGGAGCAGGCAATGACTACACACGCCAGTAGAACTCCGATGATCCTGTTCCTCCTCATGTACGGTCCCCCCTTTCCCTGAACATGGTACCGCCCGTACTGCACAACCTACAGTGGTGCCTGGGCGGCCCGGTGATCTCCCTTTTATACATACCGTTTGAACCTCGCTTCCATCCGGTGGACCAGGATGGACAGTGTCATGGTGATGGCCAGGTACACGGCCGCCACGGTGAGCCAGATCTCGAACACCAGGAAGGTCTCCGATACGATGGCCTGGCCCTGCATGGACAGGTCGTAGATGGCGATGGTGCTCACCAGGGCCGAATCCTTCACCAGGGATATGGCCTGCGAGGTGAGCGGCGGCAGGATGTTCCGCACCGCCTGGGGCAGCACCACGAACCGGTAGGCCTCGAACACGCTGAGGCCCGATCCGAGGCCCGCCTCCCACTGCCCCTTCGGCACGGCCTCGATGCCGGCGCGGAAGATCTCGGAGATGTAGGCGCCCTCGAAGAGGCTGAGCGCGATCACGGCCGAGACGAAGGCATTGACCCCCGCGATGGGGGAGATGACGAAATAGAGGAAGAAGAGCTGGATGAGCAGCGGCGTGTTCCGGATCAGCTCCAGGTATCCCCGGGCCACGGCGCGTGCGGAAAACGACGAGGAGAGCCGCATGAGGACCGTCACAAGTCCGACGAAAAAGGCCAGCGCCAGACTTATGAGAGTGATGCGGAACGTGACCATGAGCCCCTGCAGCAAAGGGCCCGCCGCAAACCCTTCCGGGGTCTGCCCGAAGAAATAGCGGGGCACCCGGTACCACTGCCAGTGGTATCCCATGCTTGCCGTACCCTT
This sequence comes from Deltaproteobacteria bacterium, assembly GCA_029547045.1. GTDB lineage: Bacteria > Desulfobacterota > Desulfomonilia > UBA1062 > UBA1062 > MWEI01. The sequence continues at coordinate 50,640 of JAKPQL010000063.1, forward strand.
GCAGATGACCAGCACGATGGCGGTCATGACGGCGAGGTATTTCACCGCGTCCACCACGACCCGGGTCGCGGTGAACCCCGCATACGGCCTCAGGCTCGGGAAGCCCATCGCCTCCATCAGTCCCTTCAAATCCCCGCCTTTGCAAAGGCCTGGGAGATGAGAGCCCGGGCTCCTTCCTGGAGCTGTGCGAGATGGTCGGCCCCCTTCAAGCTCTCGGCATAGATCTTGTAGACGTCTTCTGTGCCGGACGGCCTGGCAGCGAACCATCCGCCCCCGGTCACCACCTTGATGCCCCCGATGGGGGCTCCGCCCGCAGGCGCGGCGTCGAGCACCTGCAGGACAACATCGCCCGCGAGCTCGCGCTGGCTTATGAGCCCCGGAGACAGTGTGCCAAGGACCTTCTTCTGGGCCGGGGTTGCGCCCACGTCGATGCGCTCGTAGGCATACGTGCCGAACCGCTCCTCCAATGATCCATAGAGCTCGTGGGGGTCCCTGCCCCGCACTGCCGTCATCTCGGCGGCCAGCAGGGCCATGACGATGCCGTCCTTGTCCGTGGTCCACACGGTGCCGTCCTTTCTCAGGAAGGTGGCCCCGGCGCTCTCCTCGCCGCCGAACCCGATGGTGCCGTCCATGAGCCCCCTGACGAACCACTTGAAGCCCACCGGCACCTCGTAGAGAGGCCTCCCCAGAGCCTCGGCCACGCGGTCGATCATGGAGCTGCTCACCAGGGTCTTGCCGATGCCCGCCTCCTTTTTCCAGCCGGTGCGCTCAGAGAAGAGGTACTCCACGGCCACGGCCAGGTAGTGGTTCGGGTTCATGAGGCCGCCCGAAGCGGTGACGATGCCGTGCCGGTCGAAGTCCGGGTCGTTGCCGAAGGCGAGGTCGTACCGGTCCTTCAGGGCGATGAGGCCTGCCATGGCGTATGGCGAGGAGCAGTCCATTCTGATCTTGCCGTCATGGTCCACGGTCATGAAGGAGAAGGTGGGGTCGGCCTCGCCGTGCACCAGGGTGATGTCGAGGCCGTATCGCTCGGCGATGCGCGGCCAGTAGGCCGCGCCTGATCCTCCAAGAGCATCGGCGCAGAGCCTCAGCCCGGCGGAAGCCAGGGCCTCCATGTCAATGATGCCGGACAGATCCTCCACATAGGACGAGATGTAGTCGTACTCGGTGGTGGTGGGGGCTTTCAGCGCCCGCTCGAAGGGGATGCGCCGGACCTCGGCGTCGTGTCCAGCCAGGAGCTCGTTGGCGCGCCTGGCGATCCACGCCGTGATGCCGGTGTCCGCGGGCCCGCCGTCGGGCGGGTTGTACTTGAACCCACCGTCAGCGGGCGGGTTGTGGGACGGGGTGATGACGATGCCGTCGGCCAGGCCGTCCTTCCTGCCCCTGTTGTATTCGAGGATGGCGTGCGAGATCACCGGGGTGGGGGTGTACGCGCCGCCCTCTGCGATCATCACGGTCAGGGCGTTGGCTGCAAGGACCTCCAGGGCGGTCCTGAAGGCCGGCCCCGAGAGTGCGTGGGTGTCCATGCCCAGAAACAGCGGCCCGTCGATGTGCATCTCCTTCTTGTAGTCGCAGATGGCTTGGGTGATGGCCAGGATGTGCTCCTCGTTGAAGCTGCCCGCCAGGGACGATCCCCGGTGGCCCGAGGTGCCGAAGGACACCCGGCACCGGGGGTCCGTGGGATCCGGCCGGATGCCGTAGTACGCCTCCACCAGAGCCTTCACGTCCACCAGCATGGCCTGCGGAGCGGGCCTGCCCGCCAGTTCATGGAGCGCCATGACCTTCCGTCTCCTCCTCCCCCCTGGTGTGGACACACGATCCCTGAAAGGGTATTCCACAATAACATGGGTATCTTACATGAATCCAGGCACAGGGTAAACCACGCAGAATAAATTTCCCCTTTCCTTTACTAGACGACTGGTCTATTATGCCCTCCATGCCACGCGACATATCGAGAAACGCCATCCTCCGGGAAGGGGCACGCATCGTGCACGCAAAGGGGTTCCATCACACCGGCCTCCAGGAGATCCTGCAGGCCGCGGGCATCCCCAAGGGATCGTTCTATTTCTATTTCAGAAGCAAGGACGACTTCGGCCTCGCCCTGGTGGACTACTACTGGGAGTTCATCCAGGCCATGGGTGAGAGCCACCTGGGCGACGGCGGCACCCCCGCCCTCACCCGGCTCGAGCAATTCATGGATGCCTACCGGGAGATGTTCGAGACCATGGGGTTGCGCTGCGGGTGCCCCATCGGCAACCTCATACAGGAGATGAGCGATCTGAGCGAGCCCTTCCGGGAGAAGGTGGGCGAGGTGTACTCGCGCATGCACGGCCGCATCGCACAGCTCCTCGCCGAGGCCAAGGACCGGGGTGAGCTGCCTGCCGAAGTGGACCCGGACAGGACCGCATGGTTCATCCTGAACAGCTGGGAGGGGGCCATCATGCACATGAAGCTCACCAGGAGCAGCGAACCGCTCGAGATATGCAAGCGCATGGTGTTCGATCACGTCCTGAAAAACCCTGTCCCATCGGGAACGCCACGGAGGAGGACACGACATGGGTGAGTGGAGGAAGACCGGCTGCGTGCTCTGCGCGCAGAACTGCGGGCTCGAGGTGTATGTGGAGGATAACCGGATCACGAAGTCCAGGGGCGACAAGGACAACCCGCGCTCCAAGGGCTACGTGTGCCGCAAGGGGGCCAGCATCGCATATCACCAGCACCATGCCGACCGGCTCTCCTACCCCCTCAAACGGGTGGGGAGCGGGTTCGAGCGCATCTCATGGGACCAGGCCGTAGAGGAGATCGCCGGAAAGCTCAGGTCGGTCGTGAATACCTACGGTCCACGCAGCTTTGCCTACATGGGTGGCGGGGGCCAGGGCTGCCACTTCGAGGCGGCCTTCGGGGTAAGGCTCATGCGGGCCCTCGGGTCTCGCTACCACTACAACGCGCTGGCCCAGGAGCTCACGGGCGTCTTCTGGGCATCGGGCAGGCTCACGGGCAGGCAGTACCTCTTCGGCATCCCGGACGAGCACGCCTCCGACATGATGCTGGCCATCGGGTGGAACGGTATGCAGAGCCACCAGATGCCCCGGGCCCCCCTGGTGCTCAAGGAGTTTTCCAGAAACCCGGACAAGCTCCTCGTGGTCATCGACCCGAGGAGGTCCGAGACCGCCGAGATCGCCGACATCCACCTGGCCATCCGGCCCGGCACGGACGCACTCCTCACCCGGGCCATGATCTCCATCATCCTGGCAGAGGGCTGGCAGGACAAGGAGTACATCGAGCAGCACGTGAACGGCTTTGCAGATATCGAGCCGTGGTTCAAGGGCTTCGATGCGCGCTCCGCCGTCCAGGTATGCGGCCTCGACTACGAGCGGGTGTACGAGGTCTGCCGCCTGCTGGCCACTCGGAAGTGGTGCATGCACTCGGACCTGGGCGTATACATGAACCGCCACAGCACCGCCACCACGTACCTCGAGCTCATCCTGCTCGCCGTCTGCGGCAGGCTCTGCGTGCGGGGCGGCAACGTCATTCCAGGCCACCTCATGCCAATCGGCGCGCACACGGACGAGCGCGACCCCAAGACATGGAGGACCATGGCCACCGGCTTCCCGGCCCTCATGGGGGTCTTCCCGCCCAACGTCATGCCCGAGGAGATACTCGCGGAGAGCCCCGAGAGACTGCGCGCCGTGCTGTGCTGCCAGTCCAACCCCCTGCGCTCCTTTGCCGACACCACCATGTACGAGAAGGCATTCCGCGAGCTCGACCTGCTCGTCACCTGCGAGCTCGCCATGACCGAGACCGCGGCGCTCTCGCATTACGTGCTGCCCGCGAAATCGGGCTACGAGTCGTGGGACGGGACGTTCTTCGCCTGGACGTACCCGGAGATCTACTTCCAGATGCGCAGGCCCGTGGTGGAGCCAGAGGGCGAGCGCATGGAACTAGGCATGATCCACACCATGCTCGCGGACAGGCTCGGGCTGATCCCCCCCATCCCCGACTCCCTGAGGGAGGCGGCCAGAAAGGACCGCCTCACCTTCGGCATGGAGCTCATGAACTACGCCGGCGTCGAGCCGGGGGCCCTGCCAAACATTCAGTACGTCCTGGCCAAGACCCTGGGCGAACAGCTCGGGTCAGCGAACCTGGCCGCCCTGTGGGGCCTGCTCCAGGTGGCGCCCAAGGACTTCCGCAGGTGCGCGGCCAGGGCCGGGTTCAAGACCGGACCCGCCATGGGAGAGGAGCTCTTCCAGGCAGTCCTCGACCACCCCGAGGGGCTCATCATAGGCATGTCCGACCCCACGGACAACTTCGCGTACCTGCAGACCGAGGACAGGAGACTGCACGTGCACATCCCCGAGATGGCGGGCTGGATCGCGGGAATCACCCCTGCCTCCGAGGAGGAGGCCCTCAGGCCGGACCCGGACTACCCCCTGGTGCTCCAGGCAGGGCGCCACATGAGCATGAACGCCAACACCCTCATGCGCGACCCCGCATGGAACGAGGGCAGGCGCGCGTGCACCCTGGCCGTGCACCCCGATGACGCCGCCGCGCTCAACATCGCGGACGGCCAGACGGTGCGCGTGGTCACCGAGGCCGGCGAGGTCTTCGTCGAGGCCGAGGTCACCGAAGCCACCCGAAAGGGCCAGGTGCTCATGCCCCACGGGTTCGGCATGGTGCACCAGGGCAGCACCTACGGCGCCAACGTGAACCGCCTCACCAAGAACACGTACCGGGACAGCTTCGCCGCCACCCCGCTGCACCGGTACGTGCCCTGCCGGGTGGAGGCGGCCTGAGCATGGCCCCTGACGCGCAGGGTGCCGTGGCCCCGGCCCCGGCCGAGGAGGTCCTCGGCCCCCTGAAGGATACCCCCGCCGTGGACGGATCCGGCAGTGCCGACATATCCCCCAGGATACGCTTCGACCGCAACGAGCTCGCCGGCGCCTTCGGGGACATGGGCACGGACATACCCCTGCTCATCGGCGTGGCCCTGGCGTGCGGACTCGACGGCACAAGCGTGCTCGTCATGTTCGGGGTCATGCAGCTCTTCACGGGTCTGTCCTACCGGCTCCCCATGCCCGTGCAGCCGCTCAAGGCCATGGCCGCCATCGTCATCGCCCAGCAGACCTCGGCGGAGACCCTTTTCGGCGCAGGCCTCGCCATCGGAACGACCATGCTCCTGCTCGCCGCCACGGGACTCCTCGACTGGATGGGCCGGGTCATCCCCAAATGCGTGGTGCGGGGCATCCAGTTCGGACTCGGGCTCCAGCTCGCCACGGTGGCGCTGGGCAAGTTCGTACTCTCCGACGGCCTTCTCGGGTACGCTCTGGCCGCATCGGCCTTTGTCATCATCGTGGCGCTGCTCGGCAACCGGCGTTTCCCGGCCGCCCTCGCGGTGGTGCTCATCGGCCTCGTCTACGCCGCGGCATTCAAGCTGGACGGCGGCAGCCTCGCCAGGAGCTTCGGGTTCCACCTCCCGGGCTTCCACCCGCCCCGACCCGCAGACATCCTGACCGGTTTCCTGGTGCTCGCCCTGCCCCAGATCCCCCTGTCCCTGTGCAACTCCGTGCTCGCCACCAGGCAGCTCGCGCAGGATCTGTTTCCGAAGCGCTCCTTTTCCCTGAAGAGGATCGGCATGACCTACGGCCTCATGAACCTCGTCAGCCCGTGGTTCGGCGGCGTCCCCACCTGCCACGGGTCCGGCGGGATGGCCGGGCACTTCGCCTTCGGGGGCCGCACCGGCGGCTCGGTGGTCATCTACGGGGCGATCTTCATCGTGACGGGTCTGTTCCTGGGCATGGGCTTCGACCACGTCGTGAAGGCCTTCCCGCTGCCCATGCTCGGCGTGCTGCTGCTCTTCGAGGCCCTGGCCCTTATCTGGCTGGTCCGGGACGTCGTGGGCGCCCGGAACGAGTTCCCCATCACCGTGCTCGTGGGGCTCCTGGCCGTGGGCCTGCCCTACGGGTACGTCATCGGCCTGCTTGCCGGAACGGCGCTCGTGCACCTGAACTCCCGCACTCGGCTCGTCAGTCCGGATGCGCCCTGAGGGAGGTAGAATGAAAATCGGCCCGTACGAGTACGACGCGTTCATCGACAAGGTGAGGGAATTCCACGGCAGCGTGGCGCCGGGGATCGTGGCGGGCGGCATCATGGTGGACATCGCCAGGGACCGCCTGCCCGAGGGCGAGTTCTTCGACGTCATCTGCGAGAGCCAGCACTGTCTGCCCGATGCGGTGCAGCTGCTGACACCCTGCACCATCGGCAACCGCTGGCTGAAGATCGTTGAGACGAGCCGTTATGCGCTGACCTTCTACAACAAATATACAGGAAGCGGCGTCCGGGTGTTCCTCGATGCAGGCAGGCTCGGTGACTGGCCCGCCATCAGGGCCTGGTTCCTGAAGGAGAAGCCCAAGAAGGAGCAGGACCTGCAGGAGATCCTCGAAGAGTTCCAGAGGGCGGGACGGGGCATCTACGGCGTGGAACAGGTGAAGGTGAAGGAGGAGTTCCTCACGGTCCCGCAGCACAGGCGCTCCGCCATAGCCCTGTGTCCGTCCTGCAACGAGGCATACCGGAGCGACCTGGGGGACGAGTGCCCTGCATGCCGTGGGCTGGGGCCGTATCGATAGGCGCCACGGTGAGCCGCGGAGCATCCTCGATGCCGCGGACCGCCCCTGCGCGCAATCGAGTGCCCGCAAATGCAGACACAGGCCATTCGCTGTCATTTTTTCCTGGACACATTGAACGCTTTAATTTATAATGATATGGTTTCATTGGCATAACTGTCCGCCGAGGGGCGACTATTCATTTGAGGAGGCGGCCATGTGCATGGTCGGCAGGTTTTGCTATTCATGCGAGTGGGCGGATGCCGTGAGCACGAGAGCACCTCGACTCTCTCATGACAGGGGCATCGTGGTATGTCCCTGCAAGGTCCACGACCGTGCGCCGCACGATGCGGCTTCCTGGGACCTCTCGACAGAACCGGGGAGTCGTGGTAATATCAGGTTCGGGCAGAAGACGAACAGGTTCCCCGCGAGTGAGCCCACTGCCCAGGGGCCCGTGGGGACCGAGGAGGTGCGGTGTCGATGAAATCCTTCTGGACCGTGACCGTCATGGCGCTGCTGTTCCCCCTGTCGCTCTCCGCCATGACACCCATGAGCGACGAGGACCTCTCCGAGGTCTCCGGCCAGACCGGGGTGAGCATCTGGGTGGACATCACCATGAACATCCACATCGACACCATCGCCTGGGGTGATTCGGACGGCCTCGGTGCCATAACCTACAAGTCGCAGGGCTCCTGCTCCAGCCACTATCCCGTATCGGTCCCGATCATCACGGTCTCCACGGCCAGCATGAGCCCGCACATGATGGAACTCTACCGAAGGTACAGCTCTCCGGGCAGCGTGTGCTTCTTCCCCAGCGCCGTGAACATGGACATCGTCGACGGCGAGGTGCGCCTGCGCTGAGGGGAGCAGCGCGCCGGTGAGCCGACTCATATCCGCGACTTGATCCAGCGCAGCACGCCTCCGATCACCGGGAAGCGCTCGAACAGTGCCAGCGTCTCCCAGTAGTCGTGGTGGAACACCACCATGCCCTGCCTGTCGAACCGCACGTGGGACATGCCCGGCAGCACCAGGGGATTGCCCGGGTCCCGCCTGAGCCTGAGCGTCATGATCCAGCGGAAGTAGTAGTCGTCCCTGCCCGTGGCAACATCCACGATATCGAAGGTGCACTCCTCGAAGGCGGTGGTGGTTCCCAGGAAGTATTCCCGGATGGCCTCCCTGCCCCTGACCTGGCGGATGCCGTCCTCGAAGTAGGCGTCTTCCGCGTAGACCTCTGAGAGCGATTCGTTGATCCGCTGCGCGGAGAAGACCCGGTAGAAGGCCTTGAACCGCTCGATGGCAGCTTTTTCCGTTTCGGTGCCGTGCTCCATGAGTTCCATCCTCCCCCTGTCCGTGTCCCTGAGGGCCGCCTTTGTCACCGCGATGTCGTGGGTCCCCCTGACCGCCGACCCGGCGCACCCGCTCAGCACCAGCACCACCACCGGCGCCAGGGCCCGAAACCTCCATTCCTTGTTCATTCCTTCCCCCCTGTGCCGGTTGCTGCCGCCGTACCCCCGGCCGGGCCGATGCCCATGAGTTCGGTGTTCCCCTCCCGGACGAGCACGAGCTGGAGGTCGTTCAAAACCCGCAGGCCGAACTGGGCCTCGCACAGGGCGAAGTAGTAGACCCATTTCCGCTGGAAGGCCTCATCGAAGCCCATGCGCGCGAGCTCTTCCGCCGACGCAGAAAACCGCTCCCGCCAGCGCTTCAGGGTCTCGGCGTAGTGGGGGCCTATGTTCTGCGCGGACTCCACCAGGAGGCCAGAGTGCGAGGTCATGGCCCTGCACAGAGCGGTGAGCGACGGCAGCATCCCGCCCGGGAAGATGTGCTTCTGGATCCAGTTGGGCTGCCTCCGGTGGTTGTCGTAGCGGGAGTCCGGGATGGTGATGGACTGGATGCACACTATGCCGTCGGGCCTGAGCAGGCGATCGCAGCAGGCGAAGAACTCCCCCAGGTGTTCGTGTCCCACGGCCTCGATCATCTCCACGGACACGATCCGGTCAAAAGAGCCGCGGACCGTTCGGTAGTCCTCCAGCAGTATGGTGACGCGGTCCTCGAGGCCCTCTTGCTGCACCAGGGACCGGGCGTACTCGTACTGGGTCCGGGAGATGGTGATGCCGGTCCACCTGCAGCCCGTATCTCTCACGGCCTGCACGGCAAGGGAGCCCCAGCCGCACCCGATCTCCAGGACGTGGTGTTCCTCCCGGATGCGGGCCTTGTCGATGACGGAACGGATCTTGGCGCGCTGGGCCTGCTCCAGGCTGTCCCCGGGGCCTGCGAAGAGGGCGCACGAGTAGGTCATGGTCTCGCCCAGGAAGGTCAGGTAGAACTCCGCGCTGAGGTCATAGTGGGCCTCTATGTTGTCCCTGCTCCCCGTAAGGGTGTTGGGCCTGTTCAGGTGCAGCCGGAAGTTGCGCCACCGGGACAGGGCCGAGAGGGTCATGTTGCCCTCGGCAAGGGCCGCTCTGTTGGCAACGAGGAGCCTCATGACCCCGGCGAGGTCGTCGCTGTCCCACAGGCCCTCCACATATGCCTCGCCCAGGCCCACCTCCCCGTGCAGGGCCACGCGGGAGAACAGGCTCGGGTCGTTCACCCGGATGCAGGCCTCGGCCGGAGGGCTGTTCCCGGGGCCGTAGGTGCGCACGGACCCGTCCGGGAGCTCGAGCCGGAGCCGTCCCCTGTCCATGTTCCGGAGCAGGCCGTCCACGGCCTTGAGACAGACCCGGTCAAGGAGGTCGGGCGGGTTCCTCCGTATGGTCATGGGGCTCATGGCAACGGGCTTGGGGTTGTAGGAAAGGCCCCTCAAGAAGTAGAGTCTGGCGGCCTCCCAGTAGATCCTCGCCATGGTGAGCCTGGGGATGAGGGGATGCAGGATCGTGAGCCTCAGCTGGCTCAGGGTGGACAGCGGCATCTCCTGGCCTGAGAGCCTGGCCGTGAAGAACCTCTCACCCTCGCGGAGCAGGTCCACGCTGATGTCCAGGCTGCCCCCGAGCTCCGAGAAGGTGAGCACATAGGAGCCGTCCACCCGGTTGAAGGGGGAGACGTGGAAGGCCTTGTCCGTCGGGAAGGATGCAGGGAACCCCTTCCCTTGGCCGCTCCGCTCCGCCAGGACATACACGTGCCGCTCGCCGAAGGTGTTGTTCACCTCGGCGACGCAGCACACGAGCTCGTCTTTCGCGTCAAAGCAGTAGTAGAAGCTCACCGGGTTGAACACGGCCGTGAGATAGCGCGGCTGGGTGAGGAGGAAGACGCGCTCCACCCTGGACGCCAGGTCTTTCCCCAGGCGGCGCAGGAGCTTCTCCCGGATGGTGCCCGGCCCGGGGTCCAGGTAGTCGCCGTCATGGATGGACGCCAGGCTGAAGCGGTTGTACCCGAAGAGCGGCAGGTCCCTGCCCAGCGCTTCGAGCTCATCCAGGTCGAGACAGTAGACGAACAGGGAGTATTTCAGGGCATGGCGGGCCGGCCTGAACCGGGTGTGCTCCACGAACCCCGCATAGATCTTCGATCTCATTGCTCGACCCCGAACAGACGCGCCGCAGCCACTGCGGACTTTACCGCATCCTCGTGGAACCCGTACCCCAGGTAGCTGCCGCAGTAGCAGGTGTTGCGGTCGCCGCTCAGTCCGGAGATGCCCTCCTGGGTGGCCAGCGATGCCGTGGTGTACACGGGGTGGGTGTAGAGCAGCTCCCGGATGGTGGCCCCGGTCGCGGGCTGTCTCCTGGGGTTTAACGTGACGCAGTACTGCGCCTTTGTCCTCAGTCCCTGGAGCCTGTTCATCCAGTAGGTGAGCATGACCGGGGAGCCCTCCTGCAGGGACCCCGTCCTCTGGTAGTTCCAGGACGCCCACGCCTTGGCGAGCGGTGGCATGAACGAGGTGTCGGTGTGGAGCAGGGTCCTGTTCCGGGAATACTCCCAGGCGCCCAGCAGCCGCTGCTCCTCGGCGGAGGGGTCTGCGAGCATGGCAAGCGACTCGTCCGCGTGGCTGGCCAGCACCACGGCGTCGTACTCCTCCATGCCCCGGTCCGATTCGACCTGCACCCTGCCGCCTGTCCTCCGGACGGACCGCACCGGGGTCTCGGGGAACACCTTGCCCCTGAAGGTCCCGAGGAAGGCCTTCACGTACGAGTGGCTCCCCCCCTCCACCGTGTACCACCTGGGCTGGTCGGTCACCGAGAGCAGGCCGTGGTTCAGGAAGAACCGGGCAAAGGTCTCCATGGGGAACTCCATCATCCGCACATCCGGCGCCGACCATACCGAGGCGCAGATGGGGATGAGGTACTGCTCCACGAAATAGCGGTTGAAGCGGTTCCGCTCGAGGAACTGCCCCAGGGTGAGCCCGGCGAGGCGCCCCTGTTCCAGGTGCCGCGGCGTCAGGTGGTTGAACCTGAGGATGGCCAGGGCCATCATCCAGAACGAGGGCCTGAGGATGTTGGAACGCTGGGCCAGGAAGGTGTCCGCATTGGTGCTGGCATAGGCCAGCCCCGTGGCGGTGTCGTGGTAGCTGAAGGACATGCCGCTCGCATGCCTTCCCACGCCGAGCCGGCCAAGGAAGCGGATGAAGTTCGGGTAGGTCCGCTCGTTGAACACGATGAAGCCCGTGTCCACGGACGTGCCGGCATCCGGCCCCTCCTCAATGACCACGGTGTTCGTGTGGCCTCCGATATAGGCGTTCCGCTCATAGAGGCTCACCTCGAACCTCTCCTGGAGGAGGTATGCCGCCACGATGCCGGCCACGCCGCCGCCCACCACTGCGACCTTCCGGATGGATTCTGGATTCATGGAACAACCTCTTCATTTCATTCGAGTATGTATAAAACATAATGCCCTGCAGGGGCCGATTCAATACGCCGGGAGGTAAAATATCCGTAAATATGCGGCAGGGAACCGTTCAGGGCCTGCCCAGGAGCTGCCTTTTCAGGTCCTCGCCCGCGGGGTCGGCCCCGAGCCAGATCTTCAGGAAGGCATTGGCGACGTCCAGGCCATCCACCACCACGAGGGTGCGGCCGTTGAGCCTGAGCGTGGAGCCCCGCCCCGGGAGATAGGTGAAGGAATAGCGGTCGTGGGGCTTTACGGGGAGGTATGCCGCCAGGATCCTGTCGAGGCGTGTCTTCAGGACGCCGAGTTCCGCACCGGCCACGTTCTTCTCCACGCCCTGTCTCGTGGCGTCCCGGAAGTCCTTCGCGGAGATGGCATGGAAGTACTCGATCTCCAGGCGCTTGGGCACATCGCCGAACACGTCGGCCGGGGCATGCCCCGTGCCCAGGTACAGGGCCGCCGCATACCCCTTGAACACCACCCGGTAGCGCAGCAGCCCTGCCCCTGCCAGGTGCAGGGTTGACCCGTCAGCCTTCAGGGTCTTCTCGAACACCGCTCCCGAGACGGACACCGACCCGGGGCCTTCGACCACCTCCGCCGATGCACGGCCGGCAAGCGTGAACATACCCAGGGCAAGGGAGAGGAACACCACCGCGGGGGAGCGGCATATCATGGTGTCACCCTTCTTCCAGGAACGCCCTGGCGGCATGGTAGCCGCACAGCCCGTGCACGCCGCCGCCCGGCGGTGTCGAGGCGGAGCAGAGGTAGAAGCCGGGAGCCGGCATGGCATAGGGATTCGCGCTGAACACGGGCCTGCCGAAAACCTGTGTGATCGTGTTGGCCCCTCCGGCGATGTCTCCGCCCATGCAGTTCATGTCGAACCGCTCCAGGTCTGCGGGCCCCATGGTGCTCCGGGCCAGGATCAGGTCCTTGAAACCCGGGGCGAAGCGCTCCACCTGGGCCTCGATGGGTCCGGTCATGTCCGCGGCAGACCCGTTGGGAACGTGGCAGTAGGCCCATGCGGTGTGTCTGCCCGCAGGCGCCCGGGAGGCATCGAACAGGCTCGGCTGCACGAGGAGCACGAAGGGCTTCTCCGGCCGCTCGCCGCGCCACACCGCGCCCTCGGACCGCTCGATCTCCGCCAAGCTGCCTCCCAGGTGCACCGTGGCAGCCTCCCTGCAGCAGGACGCCTTCCACGGGATGGGGCCGGAAAGGGCCCAGTCCACCTTGAAGGCGCCGGGGCCGTGCCGGAATGCCTGAAGCCTGCGTCCGTAGGACGGCGGCAGCCTGCGCCCGGCCATGCGCAGCGCGTGTTCGGGCGCCGTGTCGAAGAACACGGCCCGTGACGGCTCCATGTCCTGAAGGTCTTTGATCTCGCGCCCTGTTTCGATCTCAGCGCCCAGGGAACGGAGGCAGGACGCCAGTGCGGCGGAGAGCCCCCCTGCCCCGCCCCGCACGATGGGCCAGCCGGGAAGGTGGCCGTTCGCAGCCATGATGACGGCGAAGGCGGCGCTCATGGGGTGCCACAGAGGCAGGATGGAGTGCGCAGCGAGCCCTGCCAGCAGGGCCCGGGCGCGTCCGGTCCGGAAGACCGCCCGGGCTAGGACGGCGGCGGGGAGGCACACCCGCAGGCCGAAGGAGAGGAACGATACCGGATGGCGGGGGAGGTGGAGCGGCGCGAACAGGTCGTCCACCAGTTCGTTCCATCTCCCCAGCACCGGCCGCATGAGGGTGCTGTACCGGCCGGCGTCGGGCCCGAGGTCGGAGGCGGTCCTGTCCGGGTCGCGCCACAGCATCGCCGCGGTGCCGTCGTCCAGGGGGTGGGCAACGGAGGCCTCCGGGAAGATGAACTCCAGGCCGTACTCCTTCAGGGGCACGCCCCGGAAGAACGGGGTGTCCACGGCCATGGGAAAGACCGCAGCGCCCAGGTCGTGGACATACCCAGCAAGGGTGGCCTTGCCGGACCTGACCGCCCCGCCCGGGGTGTCCGCCGCTTCGTACACCTTCACCGCTCTGCCCGCCCTGGCCAGGGTGAGGGCCGCGGCCAGGCCGTTGGGGCCTGACCCGACGATGGCCGCGTCCCAGCGCGTGCTGGCCCTCGCATGGGTCGGCATGGCCTAGGAGAAGGCCCTTCTGAAGGACGAGAGCATGGTCCGGATCTGGGCGTTGTACCAGACATTGAGCGCCTGGTCCCACTGGAGGCCGGGCCCCACGCAGGCCTTGGCCATGCGCACCCACCCCGGCACCCCGAAGTGCCGGGCCAGGGACTCCAGCACGTGGGTCCAGATGCGCTCCTGCTCCTTTGACCCCACGAGGCGGAAGCCCAGCTCGTAGACCGGGTCGTTTGCCCGGGCGAAGCCCCTCACCTGGGCCACGGTGACTCCGTCGGCCTCGTAGGCGGTGAAGCTCACCCAGCCGGATTCGGGGTGTCCCTGGGGGGTCATGAAGGTGAAGGACCCGCTGTCCGCATACACCACCCACACGCCTGTGCTGATGAGCCCCGCAGGGGTGTGGGCGTTTATGATCACCGTCTCGCCCGGGGCAATGCCCCTGCTCGTGGGGAAGAAGCGGTTCTGGGGCGGCTGAAGGCTGGGGAAGTGATCCTTCAGCGCCTGGACGACTTCGGCCGGCGTCGCTGCAGACCCTGTGAGCCTGACCCGGTAGGTCTTCTCCCAGAGCTGGCCGAAGCCCTGCACCGGGCCCACCAGGCCGAGCCCGTCCACGTTGAGGTTCACCGCCCCTTCGGGCACTTCGGACAGCGAGATCCTCTCGACGGGCCTGGCCCACGCGGCAGAGCGTTCCTTTGCATATGCCACCGGGGACGTCGCGGCCCGGGGTGCAAAGGCCTCCACGGTCCTGGTGGCCCGGAAGATGTCCATGAGCTCGGGGCCCACCCCGGTGGCGGTCACCTTCCTCCCCTGAACACCTGCGCGGAGCCTGAGCTTGATGAGCTCGTTCATCCCGGAGATATCGATGTGCTCGATGCCAGCACAGTCCAGCTCGATGCCGGTCTCCGTTGCGGCTGCGGCATAGGCGTCTCCCAGGGCGGTCGAGGCCGAGTCCGTTATGGTCCCGTTCAGGATGATGCGGCCCTTTTCACCCCGGGCCTGAAATGATCCTTCGGTCATGGGAGCCTCCTGTCCTCAAGAGAGTTGCATCGGGTCGTGCGTCATACCCGTTCCACACCACTATAGGGCTTCTGTGCCGCCGAGACAACCGCCTCCATGACCCTGCGCCCCTGCTGTTGCTTCCTGCAGGGTGCCCTCGCCGATGGTGACGATACCCAGGTAGCCGTCCACGGTGAGCACGTCCCCCGTCCTGATGAGCTCCACCGCATGGGGCACGCCGGTGACGCAGGGAATCCCGTACTCCCGGGCGATGATGGCGCCGTGGATGAGCATGCCCCCCCTGCGCTCCACGATGGCCGCAGCCAGGGGAACCATGAAGGTCATGGTGGGGTCGATGGCGTCGCAGACCATGACCTCGCCCGGGCTGAACGCTGAGAGTTCCTGCCGGGAAGACACGACACGGGCGGTGCCGGTGGCGATGCCGCTGCCCGCGGGTTGACCCACGAGCTGCCGCATGCGCACGGCAAATCCGGCCTGTGCATGCACACATTCGGCCTCCGGCTGCACGGGTGATATGATGGAAGGGTCCCTCAGGGCCCGCGGGATGTCGTCGTCCCCGACACGGTCCGCCCTCGGGCCCAGACGCTTCCTTGCCTCGTCCAGGGCCGCCTTCAGGTGGACCTTGATCCTGTCCAGGTATATGTTGTCGTCGTCCCTGAGCCGGTAGCTGGCCCGGGCGAGGCGGAGCAGCTCCCGGGCAAAGGGCTGCTGCTCGTCGGGGAAGAACAGCAGGTAGTACTCCTCCAGGTACTCCGTGGTGCGCCCCGACTGCTGAGACCCTGCGTCATGCCGGGATGCGTGCCGGAGAACCACGTCGTAGAGGACCCTGCCTTCCCGGGCACATCCCGGAGTCGAGCACGGGAGGTCCCCGAACTCGTCCAGGAAGGACCGCACCCGCTGCTGGAACCCGGGGTGCCGGCTCAGGTCGCCCCGCGCCAGTGCTCCGGCCAGGGACGGATCCTTCCGGACGACCGCGGCGAGGTCCTCGATCCCCCTGTTCCTCCTGATGCTGATCAGATCGTCGGACCTCAGGAGGTCCATGAACTCGTAGGGGTCCTGGGGTCTCACGGTGTCGTTGTAGAACCTTCCGAAGAGCCTCATGCCCTGGGCAAAGGGGATGAAATGCTCGCGGTAGGTCCGCTCCCAGAGCGCGCAGAGTTCGACCCTCGACTCGATCTCCCGGGCCAGGGCCCCGTCGTCCAGGTCCCTGAGGCCATGGTCGTCGAGCCGCTTGGCCACGGAGACCATCTCGGGCACCAGCTCATCCTCGATGCGCGCCCAGAGCCTGGTGAGGTTGTCATAGCTCCGGCTCAGGCTGCGGTACCACGCCCTGTCATCTGCCTGCCCGGAACCGCCCGCCGTGACGGGACGGGCCTGGAGCACGTACAGGTCAGGGCCGCTCATGGTCCACTCCATGTCCTGGGGCGCACCGAAGAGTCCCTCCACCCGCATCCCCATCTCCACGATCCTGCGGACTTCCCCCTCGTCCAGGGGCGGAACCGATATGAGATCGGGAGGCAGAGGGGCCCGCACCACCCCGGCGGGACCGGGAACCATCCTGCCTTCCCTCACGGCCGCGTCATGGCTGATGATCGAGCCGTCGGAACGATGGATGATCCACCGGTCCGGTTCCACGGCACCGTCCACGAGGCCCTGATTCAGTCCGTAGACCGCCTCGATGACGGCCTGGGACGGGTCCGCGGGGTTCCGGCCGAAGAAGACCCCCGAGCGCTCTGAGTCCACGAGCTCCTGGAGGGTCACCGCCATGCTGCTGTGGTGAACGTCCAGCCCGAGTTCCCTGCGGTAGAGCAGGGCCGCATCCGACCACAGGGAGGCCCACACCAGGCGGATGTGGTCGAGGATGGGGTAGATGCCAGCCACGTTCAGATACGACTCGTGGAGCCCGGCGAACGATGCCTCGGAGGAGTCCTCCCCGGGCGCCGAGGACCGCACCGCCACCCTGGCGTCACCGAAGAACTCCTCGATGGGCTGCATGAGCTTCTTCACCAGCGTACTGGGCATGGCCGTGTTCAGGAACATGCTCCTGATACGCAGAGACGCGTCCCACAACTCCTCCCAGCGCATGTCCGAGAAGTCCTTGCGGTTCAGCTCCAGTGAGATACGCTCCAGGAGACCCGTTGACCGGGCATACAGGTCGTAGGCCTCGGTGGTGACGCACAGCGTCCGGGGAACCCGGATACCCCTGGATGCAAGTATCCCCAGGCTGAAGGCCTTGCCCCCCACCCGGTGGACACCGGCCTCCGCAACGGCCTGCAATGGGATGACGAGATTCATTCCTTCAGCTTGAGCACCATGACGTGCTGGAACCGGCTCACCACGTAGTACCTGTCCACCTCGACGCGCATGAGGGCGCAGGTGGGAGACATGACGAAGTCCTCCAGATGGGGGTGCTTTGCCAGGTAGACCTTGAGCAGTGCATCCCTGGCCGGGCCCATGACCTCGGAGGCGTTCCCGGTGGCCGTCACCGCCATGGCCTCGTGGAAGTCCGACACCTTGTTGCTCCGGTTGTCCACGAGCATGGAGACACGGGGCTCGGAGCCGATGTTCGAAAATTTCCGCGTGGCCCGGGTGGTGGCGAAGACGAGGTTTTTCAGGTCGTCCGAGGAGGAGAAGGCCACCAGGTTGCAGTAGGGCTGGCCGTGCTCGCTGGTGGACAGGACGGCGAGCCCCTGGCTCGCGAACAGGGCCTTGAGCTGGAGCGTGAGCTGCTGGTGATCCACGACCTTGACTTCTCTGGCCTCGAAATCCATGGTCCCTCCTTCCTGATGGGAAACACGCTGACAGGACGCCGGGGCGTGTATACGGCCTTGGAGCAAATAATAATGGCTTTGCAGTGACAGTCAATGCACCGGGGTGAAGGGGGGGTCACTCTGCGCCTGTGCACCGGGGGGAGACGCTCACAGGGACTTGAGCACCCTGTCCAGCTCCATGCGGAGGCTCTCGAGACGGTAGGGCTTCTTGATGAATCCCGCCAGCCCCTTGCCGAGGAAGCGCTGGGTGGTCTCCTGCTCGTTGTACCCGCTGGAGAGGATGACCCTGACCTTTTCGTCCATTTTCTTGAGTTCCTCGAGGGTCTCCATGCCGTCCTTCCTGGGCATGGTGAGATCCAGGATGACGCAGCAGATTCTGCCCGCATGCTTCCGGAAAACCTCGAGGGCCTCCTCACCGTCGGCAGCCGTGAGGACATCGAATCCGAGGCGCTCCACCATGGAGGCGCAGAGCTCCCTCACCATGTCCTCGTCATCCACCACCAGCACCGTGCCGCCCGTTCCCCCACTCTTCTTCCTGGCCTTGGGGAGCCGCGCCTGTTTGAACCTGTCCGGCCCGGTCTCCTCCTCATCCACGACGGCCTCCGGGATGAGCACCGTGATGGACGTACCCGCCCCGGGCCTGGACCTGACCACGATGGCGCCCCTGTGCCCGGTGATGATACCGCTCACCGCTGCCAGGCCGAGGCCCCTGCCCGTGAACTTGGTGGTGAAGAAGGGGTCGAAAAGCCGGTCCATGGTGTCGTCGTCCATGCCGCACCCCGTGTCCGTCACCTCCAGGAAGACAAAGGTGCCCGGCTCGGGTTTCTCCTTGAGGCGGCTCTGCTGCAGGAATGCACGGTCGCACTCGCTGACCCCGGTGGTGATGCCCACCACGCCCGGCGCCTCGCCGATGGCCTCGGAGGCGTTCACGATAAGGTTCATGACGATCTGCTGGATCTGGCCTGGGTCCGCCTTTATGGGGGGGAGCCCCCTGGGCGTCTGGAGGTTCAGGGTGACGGTCTTGGAGATGGATGCCTTGAGCAGGTGGGACATCTCCTCCACCAGCTCGCTCAGGTCGAAGACCTTCAGGTCGAACCTGCCCTTGCCCGAGTAGGCCAGCATCTGGTTGGTGAGGTCCGCTGCCCTGCGGGCCGCCACCAGCGCATGGTCAAGATAGGGCCGGGACAGGGAGAGCGGGGACAGGTCGAGCTGGGCGAGGTCCAGGTTGCCCAGGATGGCCATGAGGAGGTTGTTGAAGTCATGGGCGATGCCGCCCGCCATGACGCCCAGGCTCTCGAGGCGCTGGGCATGGAGGAGCCGGCGCTCCATCTCGAGGCGGTGCTCCTCCTCCCGCTTGCGCTCCGTGATGTCGCGGGCCGTGATGATAATGCCCTCGATGCCCGGGTAGTCCATGAGGTTGTTGCCGATTGCCTCCAGGTGCACCCACGTTCCGTCCGCCCTGCGGAACCGGAACTCGGTGGGCGTGCCGTCGTTCTTCTTCTCGAACACCTCCCCGAGATCACCGGCGACCCTGGGCACATCATCGGGATGGATGTTCTCAAGGGGGGACCTTCCCAGGAGGGCCCCGGGCGGGAAGCCCAGTATCCGGGAAAAGGAGGGGGTCTCGTAAGAGATGCGCCCGTCCTTGTCCAGTATCACGATGATGTCCGAGGAGCTCTGGATCAGCGTGCGGAAGCGGTCCTCGCTCTCTCTGAGCGCATCCTCGGCCCTCTCGCGCTCCGTTATGTCGTGCACGATGGAATAGAGAAGGGTCCTGCCGGCCACCGTGATGGGACCGCTGAAGACCTCCACGTCCCGTATCTCGCCGCTGCAGAGGCGGTGCCTGAAGACGAAGCTCCTCCTCCCCTGCCAGCGTGCCTTCTCCATCTCCGCAAAGACCTCGTCGCGGGAGAGCGTGTTGATGTCGGTGATCTTCCTCGCCGTGAGCTCTTGCCTGGTCGCGCCGTAGTAGGTGCAGGCGGCCGGGTTCGCGTCCACGATGTCCCCGGTCTCCGGGTCGATGAGCAGCATGACGGCATGGGAGTTGTCGAACAGGCTGTGGTACCGCTCCTCGCTCTCCCTGAGGGCCTCCTCGGCCTGCCTGCGCTCGGTGATGTCACGTGCCGCAGCGTAGATCGTGTCTTCCACGGGCGCCGCGCGCCACTCGAGCCAGCAATAGGAACCATCGCTCCGCAGGTACCGGTTGACGAAGTTCACCACTTCATGGCCGGATGCGAGCCGGGCCACGACATCCTCGGTGCCCTTCACGTCGTCGGGGTGGATGAAATCAAAGAACCTGCCCGCCATGAGCTCTTCACGGGAATAGCCCAGCAACCCCTCCCAGGCCCTGTTCAGGAGGCGGAACCGACCGTCCATGCCCGCGATGCACAGCAGGTCCACGGCAACGTCGAAGAACCGGTTGAGCTCCTCGGTTTTCTCCCGGAGCAGCTCCTCCGCGTTCTTCCGCTGCGTGATGTCCCCGATGCTGCCCAGCATGCGGTACGCCCTTCCCTCCTCGTCGGCGACGAACACCCCGTGGTCTTCCACGTAGATGTACTCCCTGTCCTTCCTGCGCACCCGGTATTCGGCCTGGTACAAGCCGCACTCGGCGCGGGCGGCATCCAGGATCGCCGCGGTCTTTTCCCGATCTTCGGGGTGGATCATGGAGATCCATGTCTTCATGTCCGTCCCGCCGAACCGCTCGGGAACAAGGCCGGTGACCTGCGATACGGCGCCGTGCCAGGTGATCCGCCCCGAGGGGATATGACAGTCGTACACGAGCTTGCCCGTCAGCTCGGCCATGAGCCGGTAGCGCTCCTCGCTCTCGCGCAGGGCGTTCTCAGCCTTCCTGCGGTCTGTGACGTCCAGGAGCACGCCGTTGAACACGAGCTCTCCGTCGTGCCGTTCGGGATGCGAGACACCGCGCACGTAGAGCTCCTCTCCGTCGGGCTTGATGTACCTGACCTCGCATTCCCAGGGGCTCTGTGTGCTCACCGCCTCCTTGATGGAGGCAAGGAAGCGCTCCCTGTCCTCGGGCGCGACGCGCTCGGTGAACCGCTCGAAAAAATCATCCGGAGTGCTGTCGATGCACAGGAGCTCTTCCACGCGCTTGCTCACGAAGTACAGGCCCATCTCGCCGCCGGGCCTGGCGTAGAACTGGTAGACGGCACCGGGGATGTTCGTGGTGATGCCCCTGATCTTCGCCTCGCTCGCGCGTAGCGCCTCTTCAGCGCGCTTGCGCTCGGTGATGTCCAGGGCTGTGAAGGTGACCCCGGCGGAGTGGTTCTGGGGATCGATGGGCGTGGAGCTCAGGATGATGTCGATGGCTGATCCGTCCTTGCGCAGCCACCTCGTTTCCACGGTACCGGTGCCCTTCTCGCCGATCTGCCGGTACTTCTCGGCGCCCACGAAGTCGTAGTCCTCCTGGCTCGGGTAGAGGACACGGGCCGACCGGCCCACGAGCTCGCCCCTGGCATAGCCCGTCATCTCGCAGATGCGGTCGTTCACCTCCACCAGGACGCGGTCCACCACCACCCCGATGCCCGTGGGTGCCACCCGGAAGATGCTGTCGAGCCTGGCCTGGCGCTCCCGGATGGCTCTCTCCGCCTCCTTGCGCCCGGTGATGTCGCTCACCACACCGTCGTAGGAATCCATGGCGCCGGTCTCGTCCCGGTGGATGACCGGCATGTTGCTCACCCAGCGGACCGTGCCGTCCTTGCGACGGATGCGGTGCTCGATGGGGTCCACCCGCTCGCCGGCGGTCACCCGGTTGAAGTGCTCGCGCACCATCTCCCGGTCCTCCTCCTCCACCATGGAGAACCAGAGGTAGGGGTCTTTCTCGAAGTCCTCGGCCGTGTACCCGGTCACCGCCTCGCAGGCGGCGCTGTGCACCGTGCGGGTGACGTTCCCCTCCTCCAGGTACACGGTGTAGATGTAGTCGGTGATGGCCGCAGTGATCTTCCGGTAGCGTTCCTCGCTCTCCCTCAGTGCCCGCTCCATACTCTTGCGTTTCGTTATGTCGCGCGCCATCGAAAGAATGTATTCGGTGCCTCCGATGGCAATGACGGTCGCGGAAAGGAGCATGTCCCTGAGCTGGCCCGCCTTGGTCCTCAGTGCCGCCTCGAACAGATTCAGGGCCCGGTCCCTGCGGAGCGCATCCATGAACCGTTCCCTCTCCTCGGGGTGCGCCCAGATCCCCAGTTCCGTCGTGGTGTGATCTATGAGTTCCTCCCTGGAGTAGCCGGTCCGGCGCTCGTATGCCCTGTTTATGTCGATGATCCTGCCCGTGCCCAGCTCGGATATGGATATGGCGTCCGGGCTCGACTGGAAGGCGAGGGAGAACTTCTGTTCGGAAAGCTGGAGCAGCTCGGCGGAGCGCTTCTGCTCGGTGACGTCGTGGACGATGGTGAGGAGATGGCGCTGGTCGCCCACCTCCAGGATGCTCCCCGACACCACCACGTCCCGGAGGGTGCCGTCCTTCTTCCGGAATCTCGTGTCGAACCGGTCCACCCTGCCCCGGGCCTGGACGAGTTCGATATAGCGGGCGCTGTCTCCAGGGTCGGCCCAGATGCCGAACCCCAGCACCTCCCTGCCCACGAGATCCTTCCGGGAAAAGCCGGTGAGGGCCTCGTATGCCCTGTTCACATCCATGTACCTGCCCATGGCCGGATCGGATATGGAGATGGCCAGCGGGCTCGCATGGAAGGCCGCGGCGAACTTCTTCTCGGAGAGCAGGAGGAGCTGCTCGCTGAGCTTCAGCGCCTCCTCTGACCGCTTGCGCATGGTGACGTCCCGGAAGGTGGTGAGGTTCGCCTCCCGGCCCCTGAACGGCACCTTCTGCCCGATGGCCTCGATCCACCGGATGTCCCCCCGGGGGGTGACGATGCGGAACTCGTCGAGGAAACCGCCCTTGCCCTCTTTTGCCAGCAGGTTGTTCTCAAAGGCGCGCTGGACGTCGTCTTGGTGGATAAACTGGGCCATGTTCAGGCCCCGGGGGTCTTTCCTGGGTCTCAGCCCCACGATGCGGTAGGCTGCCCTGTTGGCGAAGAGGATGCCGCCTTCCCAGTCGATGACCACCATCCCGTCGAGCATGTTGTTCGACATGACGTCGAAGAACTCACGGACCTCCTGCTGACTCTTCATCCTCCGTTCGGGAATGGGGGCGGATGCCTCAGGGGGGACAGGGATGTCCGGCGCCCCTGCGCTCATGTTCTTGGCCCGGGGTTTCCTTTCTCGATCCCTCGGGGAACCGCTCCTCCTGGTTGCCACCTGCGTTCGCCTCCCCATGCACCTGAATGCGGGCACACTTCACCGTCATCTATCCTATGACCATGTAATAACCCCTTTCGCCCCGGTGTCAATGGAGGAGGCTCTCCCTTCCCCCTGCAGGGCCCATGGAAGGGTTCGGACCCGTCCCGGGCGATTACAAAAAGGTACACCCCTCATACCCCTCCGAATCCGTCCGATGTACTGGGGTAAGAACTACTGGGGGGGTACAGGCATCATGGGGTCGCTTCACGATAGGCCATATGCATTCATTGCGTGCTCGTTCGTTTCCCTCTGTCTGCTCTCGGCATCATGCAGCGGCTCTCAGAGCCCATCCAGCGGAACCCTGGCCCTGTCGCTCACCGACGCCCCGGCACCCGGATACCAGGCCCTGTACGTCACCATCGCAGAGGTCCAGGTGCACAGGGCCGGTACCCCGGAGACCGAGTGGTTCAGCGTCTGCTCCCCGGAGACCACCTTCAACCTCATGGAACTCCTGAACGGCTCCCTCGATCCTGTGGGAGCTGCAAGCCTGGAGGCCGGCACGTACACCGGGATGCGGATCATCCTGGGCCGTTCTCCGGACAGAGAGCTGAACATCCTCGACCATGCCCATCCCCATGCCAACTACCTCGTCACCGCCTCGGGCGCAGAGATCGAGCTGAAGGTGCAACGCGGATTCGCCCCGGGCATACTGATCGAGCACCCCTTCACGGTGGACCCCCTGTACACCACGGAGCTCGTGCTGGATTTCGATGCCCTGCATTCAGTGGCAAAGACCGGCTCCGCAGGCGCCATGCTGCTCAAGCCCGTCATCAAGGTCGTGGATATCGCCCAAAGCGCCACGGTATCCGGATCTGCACTCGACCGGGACGGCAACGCCCTGGCCGGGGTGAGGGTGAGCGCGCAGACCCTTGGAGCGGCAACCGCCACGGGGTCCACTGCCGGTGCCACCCTGACGGACGATTCCGGATCCTACCTGCTGCACGTGGAGCCCGGCACCAGGCTGCAGCCCAGGACGCATCTCCTGGTGGCCTATGCCGACGGTTACGCGCCGGCCTGCAGAAAGCTTACGGCGCCCTATGTCATGAACTACCCGGCCGAATTCATCCTCGAGCCTGCCCCCATGGGGACCATCACCTGCCGTATCAGCCTGCCCCGGGGCAGGGCCGATACGACGGCGGTCGTCGAATTCAGGCAGCCGGCACCGGGTACCGGCTCCGACCTGGTCACCATCAAGACCTTCACTGCGGGCGAGAACGGGTCGTACGACATAGCCCTGCCGGCCGGGACCTACACCGTTGCCGCGGCCTGCGAGGGCAGCGAGAACGTCGTGGAGGGAATCCCGACCGGCGGCCTAGTTTCCGTGTCGTTCTGACGGAGCCGTTGCTTCACGAGGGCAGGGACCGGGCGATGGCCCTGACCTCTTCGAGCATGAGGGACCGCTCGGCCCTGGTCGCCATGGGCACGGCCACGAAGAACTTGTGCTCCAGGACCTGGAACCCGCAGAAACGGAAGATGCCCCCGTCCATGGTGTGCGTGATGCTCTCCACCATGCCGGATTTCTGATAGTAGTTCAGAGCCCCGCCCGTGGTGTTGATGATCACTGCCTTCCTGCCCCTGAGGATGCCCCTGGGTCTGTCTCCCTCGAAGACGTAGGCGAACCCCACGGAGAAGACCTTGTCGATGTACCCCTTGAGGACGGCGGGCATGCCTGCCCAGAAGATGGGGAAGATGAAGGTCATGATGCCGCACCAGCGGATATGCTCCTGCTCGGACCGGATGTCGTCCGGGGGAGTCCCCCTGTTGATCAGCTCATAGTCGCTCTGGAGGATCACGGGGTTGAATCCCTCCGCATAGAGATTGCGGACGCGCACCGGGTGACCGGCGGATGCGAGCTCGTCCGCATAGGCCTCGAGAATGGCGTGGTTGAAGCTCGCCGGGTTCGGATGTGCATAGATGATGAGATGGTTCATACCGGACTCCGCGAGTCGTGGATCGCCTCCTCTGCTCAATGATAAGCACGGGCGATCCGTCTGGCCAGAGGTGTCCATGAAAAATTCCCGGTTACTATTCCTTCATGGCATAAGGAGCGATCTCCCGCACGTTCACCAGACGCATGAGCAGCGAGCCCTTCTGTGTGCCCTCGCCGATGGCGAGGCTGGTCACGGCCACCCTGCTCACGGGCACAAGCACGTCGTCTCCATCGCGGACGGGCTCGGTGTAGGCGTAGAGGTCGTGGATGGCGTACGGCTCGCCGTCGATCTCTCCCAGGTAGAGCATGATGTGGCCGGGAAACTGCAGGGTGGTGAGCCCCCCCGTTGCTGAAACCAGGGCTTCCCGGCGCCGTTCGGCCGGGTCGTCCCTGCCGAAGGAGGCGGCGAGCCGCCCCACCTTTGCCTGTGAGCCGGAGTTCCTGGGCATGAGGATGCCCATGCAGGCGAAGATCTCCTGGACGAACCGGGAGCAGTCCTGCTCTCCGTACATGCCCCCCCACCCGTAGGGGGTGTTCAGGAGCCTGAACGCCTGGGTGATGGCCGTGCGCGGGGTGCAGGGGAGATACCCCCGGTGCACCTGGGCGGCACTCGCATAGGCGGCGTCGAAGACGCACCACCCCCCGTCCGTGCGGACCGGGATGAGGACCTGCACGGTGTCCCGGTCAGCCTCCTGCAGCAGGGGAAGCCTCACCCCCATGTGCACGGACGTGTGATGCCTGGTGCGGAAGGGGTCGTCGTAGAGATCGGCCTTGCCTGCTGTGGCCACCACGAAGTCATCCCACGCCTCGTACCGCTGCATCTCTTCCCTGGGGCACAGGGCCACGGATTCCGCCTTCACCCAGCCCTCACTGTAGGGGCAGATGGCGTAGAGCCACTTCCCGTCCGTGCTCGCATGGAGCACCACCAGCGGGGTGGCCAGGTCCAGGGCGTTGTTCTGCAGCCTGTCGATGGCAATGTCCGTTGTCGACTTGTAATACGGCTCCTCCACAGGCAGCAGCCGCTGGTCGCAGGGCATCACCACGTAGGCCCAGTGCACGCTCACGGTCTCCGGGATCGCATCCAGGGCCATGAGATGCTCCACTGTTCCCAGGGTTTCCCTGCCCACGGGCTGCCCGTCTCGGGTCACGTAGTTCCTTGACGCGATGGACTCGAGCATCCTCTTCAGGGAAGAGCGGAGGTTCGTGCCGCTGCGGGTTGCGGAGAACCCGGTGAGGTCATACACGGCCCTGGTCGTCTGCCTGACGGCGGCGTTGAAGGACTCGATCTGGGCGCCCGTCATGACCGGGGTGTCCGGCGAGGCGTGTCTGCCGATCCAGAACCCGGGAGTGTTCATCTCGGCCCTGGTCCCCGGGGTCAGTGCAGGCACGTTCCGGTACTGTACCACAGCCTCCTTTGCGCAGGCATGGAGAAGAAGCACGCCCATGAGACCGCATATTGCCAGAATATGCCCGGGGGTGATGTGCAACGACCGATCGTGCGTGCCGCTCATGGAATCCAGGATCCTTTCCCGCCCCGCGTCCTCTCAGAAGGACCCCGGGCGTATCTCTTCCGTCATACACGATGTGTATCAATCCGAAAAGCCCGGCGGCAGGGCGCCGTCCGTGCCCGCGGGATCTTCTTCCCCTCCGGGAAGTGTCTTTGTCTTCGGCTCCAGGGACAACCCCATCTCCCGGCCTTTTTCCCGGTAGGAGCCCGTATCCAGACGCAGGGCGTCCATGGGCCTCACCACGATGGCGGCCACGGGCCCCACCGGGCAGTAGTGCTCGCAGAAGCCGCACCCGTTGCACCGGTCTTCGTCCACCACCGGAACAGACACCCCCGGGCCTTCCCGGCGCTGCAGGCTCACTGCACCGTAGGGGCAGACCTCGTCGCACACCAGGCAGGGCTTGCCCTGCTCCCACGCGATGCACACGTGACGGTCGATAACCGCGGTGCCGACCTTCGCGTACCGTTTCTCCTGTGGGTCCAGGCGCCTCAGGGCACCGGTGGGGCAAACCCGGCCGCACAGGGTGCACCCGATGTCGCAGGGACCCAGGCGGGGGACCATGACCGGGCTGAACATGCCGGACAACCCCGCTCTGATACCGGCGGGCTGCAGGGTGTTGGTGGGGCATGCCCGCATGCACTCGCCGCACCCCACGCAGGTCTGGAGGAATCCGGTTTCCGGGAGAGCCCCGGGAGGCCTGAGGAGGGACAGGCCAGCGCCTTGCCCCGGCGCGTCCCCGGAGGGGTACGGCTTCAGCCCCACCAGCACCGCCACGGCCGATCCCGCCCCTGCCAGGCCTGACAGCATGAGCGCCCTGCGGTGCCGCGAGAAGACGACCGCAGGGCGGCCAGGTGATGCCGGCCCGGGGGCGTACCGGATGGCGTCTTCGGGACAGACCGCCGAGCACCTCCCGCACAGGGTGCACTCGGCATGGTCCGTGGTCCGCGGGTCGGTGCCGATGGCATCCATGGGGCACGCTGCGCTGCACGCCCCGCAGGAGGTGCATCGCCCGCTGACGCGGCGCCTGAACACGAGCGGCCGCCGCGAAACCAAACCGAACAGGGCGCCCGCAGGACAGAGGCAGCGGCACCAGAACCTGGGCGCAAAAAGCGCACCGGCCGCGATACCCGCCATGAGGAGCGCGGTGACCCACTGCAGGCCGAACACGGGGCGGGGAAGCTCTGTGTACACGAAGGCATCGATGCCAGCACCGCGCAGCAGGGGTCTCGCCGTGGCCAGGCCGACATCGGCGGCCAGCATGAGCGCCGGGTGGACGAGCAGGCCGTAGAACCGCGTGGCGACGGCCAGCGGCGATCCGAACGCCGCCCAGGAAACGCCGAGCAGGGAGGCGGCGGCCATGAAGCAGAGCACGCCGTACTTCACCAGCTTCAGTCCCGCACCTGCATCGGGTTTGCCGCCCCGTGAACCGCGCAGGAGTGCATCCGTCATGTCGATGGTGGCACCCAGGGGGCAGACCATGGAGCAGAAGAACCTTCCCAGCAGCGGCGTGAGGACGAGGACCAGCACCGCGGGGAGGAGCGTCACGATGACGGCCCTTCCCGCCATCACGGCGATCCCTGCCAGCAGGGGGTCCATGCGCAGGAAGATGTCCGCGGGGATCACCTGCACGGGTCTGGTCGCCCCGCACCACAGCAGGGCGAGGAACGAGGCGAGGCTGATGCCCTGGACGATCCGCTGGAGCCTCATCAGAGCACGGTTCTCCTCACGGTCAGGCCGGAGGTGTCCATGCGCCCGAGCCCCCGTGCGTGGCCGATCCGGATGTGCTTCACCTTGTCCGCCGGCATCTTCTTCCCGTACCACTCGTAGGCCTGCACCGTGTACGCGTCGGCAGCCACCATGTCCGTGGATGCGATCACGGTCCTGGGGGTTATCACCCTGCCCGGTCCGCCTGGGCCGTGGGTGGTGAGCACCCGGGTGGCGTCCACCACCACGAGCTTCGGCCGCAGGATGGTGCACAGGTCGGCGATGGACTCGTGGAGGTCGTAGCGCCAGTGCATGACGGTCCGGTTCCAGACGAGCCCCATCATGCCCTTCATGGACAGGCTCACCCCGGTGCTGCCGTGGGACTTGGCCACGGGCGCCGCGATGAGCACGTCGCTCTCCAGGACGTCACGCATGACCTCGGTCTCCTTCAGGGACACACCCCGGCTGATGGTGACCTCCCGGTAGAGGTCCCGCTTCTCCAGGGCGTGGACCACGTCGTTGCCGAAGATCCTGCAGGCGTCCCTGATGCCCTCGATGCACTGCTCGGAAGGCCTCAGGGTGTGATCGAGGACGCGAACCCGCGATGCGCCAGCCTCCCTGCACATGGCCACGAGCTCCCGGACCACCTCCGGGTGGGTGTTCACCGCGTCCATCACGTCCCCGGTGAAGCTCATGTTGGGCTTGATCACCACCTTGTCCCCGGTCCGGACAAAGGACTTCATGCCCCCCATCATGGTCACGGCCCTGCGCGTGGCAGCTGCCGCATCCCCCACGCAGACGGCGATGTCG
Organism: Deltaproteobacteria bacterium; assembly: GCA_029547045.1. Classification (GTDB taxonomy): domain Bacteria; phylum Desulfobacterota; class Desulfomonilia; order UBA1062; family UBA1062; genus MWEI01. Next base: position 79,212 of record JAKPQL010000063.1, read on the forward strand.
GGGATCTCGGCCCCGGAAAGCACCCGCGGGGAGACGAGGCTCGCGGAGGCGGCCAGCCAGAGGGCCCCCTTCGCATGGGTCTTCATGAACGTCCTTCTGCCCATCCTGCCGGAGACGTACTGCTCGAGCCGCACCAGGAACATTTCCACCGGAGTCTTCGCCACGGGATCGCTCCTTTCCTGCACAAGGATGTGCCGACAGGACCATATTAGCTGCATCGTGAACGAAAGGGAAGTGCGCCGGGGACGCCCGCAGGAATACCGTTGCCTTGCACCCCTCAGGTTTGCTAGTATCCATGGACCATAGGGACCACCACTGCCGGCAGTTGCGCCGGCTGTACATCTTTCGTTGGGAGGAACGCCCCATGACGAGCACGAGACACCTGCTGATCCATGCGCTGATCATGGCCATGCTCTGCCTGGCCGGAAGCGCCTTCGCATCCGAAACCCAGACCCAGCCCAAGAAGATCGTGGTGGCGGTGAACAGCAACTGGCCTCCCATGGAGATGAAGGACAAGAAGGGGAAGTTCACCGGGTACGAGATCGACCTGATCAACGCCATCGCAAAAGAGACGGGCATCACGCTCAAGCTCGTGGAAATGCCCTGGAAGAAGATCTTCTCCGAACTCGATCGGGGCACGTGTGACGCGGTCATCGCCTCGGTGAGCATCACGGACAGCCGGAAGGAGAAGTTCGACTTCTCGGAGCCCTACTTCACCGCGGAGCAGGTCCTCGTGGTGCCCAAGGCAAAGGCGGAGGAGCCGCTGAACGGAAAGACCATCGCGGCCTTCAAGCTGACCACGGGCGCCGAGACCATCCGGCTCTACCAGAAGGTGAACATCACCTTCTACACGGTGGAGGAGACGGAGAAGGCCTTCAGGGATCTCTCCAAGGGCTTCATCGACGGCATCCTGTGCGACTCCCCCCTGGCCGTCAACTACGCCCTCTTCGACAAGAAGTACAAGTCCAGGTTCGCCATCAAGACCGGCACGGTCCCCGAGGGGTGCCCCACCCCCAGGGAGGACTACGGGATCGTGGTGAAGAAGGGCAATGCGGAACTGCTCTCCCTGCTCAACCAGGGCATCCTGTCCGTGAGGGGCAAGGGCATCGAGGACCAGCTCCGCCAGAAGTGGATCAAGAACTAGGCGTGCGCCTGAAAAACGCCCCTGTCAGTGCCCCCGCACCGCGGCGAGAAATTCGACGATCTCCTCGTCTCCAAGCCCGGCCTTCTCGATGCCGAGTTCTCTCCTGATCTCCGCCGGGTCGAAGGCCGCCGGAGCCGTCGCTGCTTCGTGTCCATGTGCCTCTTCCACGTAGAGGTCAGGCTCGTCCTCGGAACCGAGGACGAGGTACTTGAAGAGCCTGAACTCTACCGCGAGCCCCAGACGCAGCACCGAGTGGATCTCCGGGGGATACTCCGGGGAGAGCAGAACGAGCACGGGCTTCTGGAGGAGGTCGATGGAGCCCGAACGGTACACCCGGTGGAGGAACTCGCTGTTTTCGCAGAACCACCGGTACCCGGTGAGCGACTCCAGGATGGCGTCCGAGAGTCTTCCCGTGTTCACCGTGACGAGGTATACGCGGCCCCTGTCCACGGCAAGGATGTCGATGCTGCCGGTGAACGCGTTACCGATGCGGTACTCCACGATCTCTAGTCCCAGCTCGTCTTTCAGCCACTGGGCGCACATCCTGACGAGACGGGCCGTGTCCGCCACGGATACGGGCTTGAGCAGCCGCATCATGATCCGGCCCCCTCGTGAGCGTGCTCACATCCCTCGATGAGCAGGGCGCAGATCCCGGCAAAAGAGCTCCTCGCTTCAGAAGGGCCCTGCTGGAGCACCAGCGGCCTCCCCTCTGCGATGGAGCGCTCCAGCGCCTCGTCGTGGACCAGTGAACCCAGGTGGCGGACCGAGCGTCCCGTACGGGCAAGGACGAAGGCGCTGAACCGCTGGATGATGCGCTGCTGGCGGACCTCGTCTTCCGCGTGGTCGAAGATCAGCGAGACCCTGCAGCGAGGGGACCTCGCATCGATGACCCTGATGAATGCATAGCTCTGGAGCAGGTCCTTTTCCCCGGTGCCGGTGATCACGACATGCTCGTCCGCATCAGGGGCGGCAAGGAAGAACTCGATGGTGGGGCATGCATTGACGATCACCAGCGGTTCCCGACCGTCGCCTTCGTCCATCCGGACGCCGTCGTCGGTCTCTGCACCCTGGAAGCCCCAGCCGGCCCTGCCGTCGTGGATGACGATCTCGGGCAGGCCATAGAGGCCCACCCGCCCGCTGGCACCTCCCTGTCCGGGCCCGGTCTCCAGGAGGGAGCCCATGAGGGCGGTCAGCCGGGCGTTCTCCTGATCGGAGCAATCCCACACCACGGCCTTCCTGCGGTTTCTTGCCGTCTCCAGGGCCAGGTTGGCGGTGAAAGCCGACTGGATCAGCGGCGATGCGGGGTGGCAGACGCAGATGGACGCGGGCCTCGCCAGCGGCACGGTCCCTTCCCTGGGTTCCTGTCCACAGCGGGCCGCAGGGGTGAGAAAGAACCGGGAGACGTCGTTCAGACCTCGGCCCAGCTTGGGACGGTCCTTCACGCTCATGGGATCTCTATGGTGGAGTTTTCACCGAATTCGTTCGCCACCGTGCTGGGGTTCTCGGGGTCGTTCACCCACTGGCCGTCCACATAGAACTTGTATTCGTACCTGCCCTTCTTCAGCGGCACGAGCCTCTGCCACATGCCGGTGCCCTCCACGTTCTCCATGGGCAGCTGGTCCACCTTCCAGTCGTTGAAGTCCGCGGCCACGTACACCCGGGATGCCTTGGGGGAGTAGTAGGTGAAGAGAACGCCGTCCTTGGTGATGACGGGCTTGAGGTACCGGTCCTGCTCCCTGGCCCTGACCTTCCTGAGCTTCCTGATGGAAAGGGTCTCCCGGGCCAGGGCCAGGTAGTCCTTGAAGCCGGTGGAGTTCCGGTCGTATTCCAGGATGGTCTGCCCGTACCCGGCCGCCTCCTTGAGCTTCACGTTCAGATTGATCACCGTCTTGAACACGTGCCCCCGCATGTGACGGCGCAGCTCGTCCAGGGACTCGTAGGCGATCCTGGTCCTCCGGTCGTACATGGTGGCAAGGGCATATGCCTCGATGGGGACCGCCCTCTTCTGATCCACCACGTGAATGGTCTCGAGGAGCTTCGCGAGGCCGTGCAGGGCGAACAGACCGCTTTCCATGGGGATGATGGCCTCGGTGCACGCATGGAGCGCATTGAAGGTGAGGACGCCGATGTTGGGCGGGCAGTCGATGATGATGAAGTCATACCGGTCATGCAGGGGCTCCAGCGCGCCGCAAAGGCAGTACTCCCTGCCCTCCTTCTGGAGAAGCAGGGGCTCGGCCGTGCTGAGCATGACATCGGACGGGATCAGGTCCAGGTGGTCCCCCAGACCGACGATGACCTCCCCGATCCGGGGTGAGCCGGCATAGCCCGGGGCGATCAGGTCATAGATGCTGGTGCGGCGCTCGCCGGGATTGATACCGAAGCCCAGGGTGGCATGGGCCTGTGGGTCGAGATCCACCACCAGGACCCGTTTCTTGAGGTATGCGAGGCAGGCGCCGAGATTGATGGCAGTGGTCGTCTTCCCGCATCCGCCCTTCTGATTGATGACGGCAACAGTTCTCATGGAAACCCTCCCCCTTACAAGAATGTACACCATCCTTACTGAATGCCCCTCAATACTGATCCTCGGGAAGCCGGGGGCCATTTCACTGACGCGTGGTTCGTGGAGCACCGGCCCTCATCACGGGTGTCCCATGGCGCTGCACATAACATTACATACCATACATGTCAATAGAATGATTGGTTTTTTTTGTGCCGTTCCTCTGACGGACAGGCGAATCATGTATATAATGCAGTCTCTGGCCGGTGCGCCTAAGAGTCTCCCCCGGTTTCGGCACCGTACCGGCGGGTGATGATCCTGGTCACCTCATCGGCACTGGTCTCCAGGGGCTTGTCCGTCACGTCTATGACGGCATACCCCTTCTTCCTGAAAAGCTCCCTGGACTGCTCCGTCTCTTCGAACACCCCGCCGAGGTCCGCATAGCCTCCCCCCCTGAGGCCGAGCTTGTCGCCCCTGACACGGCGGTGCGAGGCAAGACGCTGTGCATCGATGACCAGGCCGATGATCCTCCCCGGGTCCACCTTCTCCAGCCCCGGGGGCATGCTCCCGGACACCAGGGGGACATTGGCCGTCCTCCAGCCCTGCATTGCCAGGAACATGGACAGCGGCGTCTTGCCCACCCGGGACAGGCCAACCAGCACGATCTGAGCCCGGCTGAGGTCCTGGGGGTTCCTGCCGTCGTCGTGCTCCATGGCAAACTCGATGGCCTCCACCCGGTCGAAGTACTGACGGTTCAGGCGCCGGTAGAGGCCGGGGCTGCCCAGGGGCCTGCACCCGAGCACCTCTGTCAGCCACTGGATGATGTCGCCCATGAGATCAACGGCAGGGACGCCCCGCGCCTGTGCGGCATCCTTCAGGTACTGTCGCAGCCCATCGTCCACCAGGGTATGCACGACCATGCCGCCGTTCTTCGCCGCCCGCGCGATGACCTTGTCCAGCCGGTCTCTGTCCTTGAGATGCGCCTCGGTAACGATTGGCACGTCGTGACCGGGAAACTGGGCGAGCAGGGTGTTCACGATGCCCGCCGCACTCGCCCCGGCGCTGCCGGACACGATTATCAGGGGCCTGGGGCGCTTCGGGTTCCGCTTCATGCGCCGTCGAGTCCATGGCGCTCCCGCCTGGCATGCCATGCCTGCGGGTCCAGGAGGTACTCCTCCACGTCCTTGATGGCCAGGTAGTGCTCCCGCTCCATGGAAGCCAGGAACTCGAAGAAGGCCTTTTCGCGGGCATCGGTCATGTCCCGGGCGAGTGCGCCGTAGGCCTCCATGCCCCTGGCCTCGAAGGCCGCGGCGACCTGCAGCGCCTCCAGGTCGTCCCTGTCGGCCTGCGGTGCCGCGGATGTCTTCGCGAGGAGGTCCTGCATGGCCTGGCGGATGGCCGCCTGCTTCAGCCCCGCATCCACCGTCTCGGGCCAGGCACCCTTCCGCGACCAGCTCTCGTGGAGATCTTTCAGCCTGGCATAGTGCTCGGCCTCGTCGTCGGCGAGCTGCCGGAACATGTTCCTTCCCAGCTCGTTTCGCGTTCGATCGGCATGCCTGAGGTAGAATTCCCGCTCGTTGAGCTCGTTGGTAAGCGCCAGCTCCAGGGCGCTGATCTTCTGTCCGTGTTCCATGGATCCTCCCTTCCGGGGGTACTGACGCCCCTGATGAAGAACGGCCGGACCCCGTGAGGGATCCGGCCGCCATATTGCCGTTGCAGGTGAAACGCAATCCTACTGGATGGGCTTGAACTCAACCCTTCTGTTCTTGGCCCGGTTGGCCTCGCTGTCGTTCGGTGCAACCGGCTGGCTGAAGCCGTATCCCTTTGCAGTGAGCCTGTCGCCCGCCACGCCCTGCTTCACCAGGTAGGAGCGGACCGCGTTGGCGCGCTGGTCGGAGAGACGGTCGTTCAAAGCCTTGCTGCCGAGGTTGCAGGTATGGCCCTGGACCTCCATCTTCACGCCCGCATTGGTCTTCATGTAGTCGGTGACCTCGTCCAGGATGGGGTAGCTCTCCTCCTTGAGGGTCGCCTTGCCGAGGTCGAACTGGATGTTCCGGAAGATGATGGCGCCCTGTTCCGCAGCCGGCGGGCAGCCGTTCTTGTCCACCGTGACGCCCTTGGGGGTGTTGGGGCACTTGTCGAAGCAGTCCGCCACGCCGTCGCCGTCTGTGTCAACGGGGCAGCCGTCCTTGTCCACTGCGCAGCCCGCAGGGGTGTTCGGGCACTTGTCGCGGTCGTCGGTCACGCCGTCGCCGTCGGCATCGCCGGGCGCGGACTTCTTCGGGCATCCCCACTCGTCCACCACCGTGCCGGCGGGTGTGTCGGGGCAGCGGTCCATGTCGTCGGTGACGCCGTCGCCGTCGCTGTCAAGGGGCTCTACCACCTCGGGCTCCGCGGCCTTTCCGCCGAGCTCGAAGTTCAGACCCAGTGCGTAGAGGAGGTTGTTGTAGGTGTCACCGCCGTCGAAATCCATCACGTGCCGGACATCGGCCCGCAGGGCCACATTGCGGGTGACGAAGAACTTCAGGCCTGCGCCGTAGTTCAGGATGAAGTCGTTATCGGAGTCCACGCCGGACTGGTCACTGTCGAAGGTCTCCATGCCCGCGCCCGCTGCCAGGTAGGGGACCACCATGTCGGGCAGGATGCCGGTGAGGTGGTAGAGCAGGTCGAGGCGGTACATGTAGATCCTGCCCTGGTCGTTGTTGAAGTCCATGGGCTGGAGGCTGACGGGCCCGTCATAGTCGCAGTCGGCGTAGTTGATGGACAGCTCAGTGCCCCACTTCTCGGTGAAGTTGTACCCGAGGCTCAGGCCCGCGGTCCAGCCGTTGTCGTAGGGCAGGTCGCCGTCCAGGTTGTAGCCTCCCACCCAGGGGGTCACGTTGATCGCTCCGGCCCGGTTCTCGGCAAGGGCGGCCGATGCGCATACGAACAGGGCAATGATTGCCATGATTGCTGCTTTGGACATACACCGATTTTTCATAGATACCTCCTCCTCGTTCTTTCAGTCCTGATATCCTCAATGAGGGAATTATGTGCTTACCGGTAAGTGATAGTTCCTTTCCCGGGTAATGTCAATCCTTTCCTGAAATTATGCCAGTGTACACGCGCATGTGCATTGAAAAAACGGTTGTGATTCTCTCGGGTCTGGGCTGTGCGTAAAAACACGGCCGGCGTCACGACAGGGGGGGGCGCCCCCCGGTCAGAACCCGTGTCTGCTCCTCGTAGAACCGCTGCTTGTCGAGATACATGAGGTCGTCCGCGACCTTCATGACCGATTCGGGATCGTCCTCGTCAGAGCTCGCAAGGCCTATGCTGATGCGGATCGGGATGTTCACGTGCATCCCGTCCGAAGGCGTCAGGATGACCGCGAGGCGCTTCTCGCCGGCGCGTATGCGCTCCCTGAGTATCTCGGCCTGGATCCGGTTCGTGGACGGCATGAGCACGGCGAACTCGTCCCCGCCGATCCGCGCCACGATGTCGGTCTCGCGGCATGCCGACTTCAGCAGCTCCGCCACGTTGACGATGACCGTGTCGCCGGCTCCGTGGCCGTAGGTGTCGTTAATCTGCTTGAGGCCGTTCACGTCTATGATCATGAGGGAGAACCACATGTTCCTGAACCGCCTGGCGTGCTTGATGGACTTGTCCAGCTCGTGATCGAGGAAGGCCCGGTTGTAGACGCCGGTGAGTCCGTCCGTGCTCGCCATCCTCTCCAGGTGCAGGAGCAGGAGCCTGTTCTGGACCACTGCGGATATCTGGGCGATGAACAGGTGTATGGTCTCCCCGGCGGGGCCGTCCAGGTCCCGGCCGTGCAGGATCATGGAGCCGGCCGCCTTCTCGGTCCTTTCCTGCAGGGGGAAGACCCGCCAGTCCCCTGACCCGGGGTCCTCACCGGGGGTCGTCTCGCTCCCCATCCGCGCTGCGATGACAGCGCCGATGTCGGGCTGCGTGATGGAACCCCTGAGGTCCAGGATGATCTTCTGCTCCCTGTCGGACAGCCCCGCGAAGGCGCTGGCCTCGATGAGGCTGCGCCGGGCGCCTTCCAGGATGATCCCTCCCCTGAGGTCCGGGAAGAGGGACCTCAGCTGTGCCAGGGTGAAGGAGAAGATATCGTCGAGGCCTTCCATCTGGTGCAGCCGGGTGCTCGTGTCCAGCAGTACCGCCATGACCTGGTTCTGCCGTTCGATGACGAGGTTGCGCTCCACGATCTGTTTTTCCTTGATCATGGCGCTCACGAGGGCATCGTTCAGGTCCTTGGTGCGGTCTTCCACCTCCTGCTCGAGGTTTTCCAGGAGCATGGCGTTCTCCACGTGCGGCCCCAGGAACAGGCCCATGGTGTCAAGGAGTTCCCTTTCTCGGGAGGTGTACCTCGATCCGTCCGCCTTGCCCGCCACGAGGAGCACGGCCACGAGGCGGTCATGGGCCACGATGGGCAGCACGATCTCGGCGTCCGGTTCGAGGTCTCCTTCCGGGGCATGCATATCCCCGAGCTTCCGGAAAAGCTCTTCCTGCGTCATGGACTGGTGCTCCATGGAACAGAGCCTGATCAGCGGCTCGTCGATACCGGCCTCCACGTACCGGTCCTGTTCGGGCCTCCTGCCGGGCCTGCCGAAAAGGCCGCCGGAGGCACGGTCGTTCGCGGAGGTCCAGCCCATGAACCGTTTGGAGTTCTTGGGGCAGAACACCGTGGTGCAGCGCACTGCATCGAAGACCTCGAAGACCCAGGTCTTCACCATGGCATGGAGCTCGTTCAGGTGGTGGATGTGCGAAAGGCGCTCCGTGAACTGCCTGTACCTGTCGTTCAGGATGTCGTCCGCCTTCCTGATGAAGAGGTTCAGCACCGAATCCCAGGCGTTCCTGATGGGGGTGTAGAGCACGGCGATGAGCAGGATCCCGGCCGGCAGGGCCGCTGTGTTCCCGTGCGGCCAGGTGATCGCCAGGGGGGCCAGCCCGACCGTCACGAGCCAGACCATGAGGCCCGACCAGAACAGCAGATTCCGGATGTACTGCATGGCCATGGCCAGGTTGAACTTGAACAGGCCGTAGGTAAGGAAGAAAAGCGCGATGAAGATGAAGGTGCCCAGGGGATAGATTTCGAACCCGTAGATGGCCGGGGTGTTGGCCAGACTCAGCGCAGCGATGAGGAGGAAGGCGATGAGCACCTTCATCAGGGTGCTCCGCTGTGCCGTCTCCTGTCTCCTGAAGGTGGTGAAGAGCAGGCCGATGGCATAGAGGACCGCGGACATCCACAGCACGGACATGACGTCGTAGAGCACGGCCTTCTTGGCGAAGAACCCCCAGTAATACCGGAACATGCCCTGGAAGTACTGGTCCGTCATGGTCAGGGGCGCCATGACGACCCCGGTGAGATACGCCAGATACACGATCCACCACCGGTCCCGCCTGCCCGTGATGAGATAGATCAGGTGGAGGTTGGCGCCCAGCATGATGAGCACCAGGAAGAAATGGTCTATCCGTGAGATGAGCAGGGCCACATCGACATCGGGTACGATGCCCACCAAGAGGATGTCCAGGTTCAGCGCCGCGTAGCAGAAGCAAATGAGACTGAAGGGGAAGGTCTCGGACCGGTTCTTCTCCAGTCCCAGGACGAACAGGGAGAGGAATGCGGCGCTCGCGAATGACAGCAGGGGCGGTATGCCGTAGGGGATGATCCGGGACACGATGTACCCGAAGGAGAGGTCCTTCAGCACCAGGTAGATGAGCGGCATTGTCGCCAGGTAGAAGGTGACGAGCACACCGCGCAGGACATCGGAAAGGATCTGCCTGCGGGTGAATGCGTTTATCCTGAGTATGTCTTCGTGGAACACGCTCAGGAATATGCAGGATATGGGCACGAAGGCGAGGAAGTTCACCGAGCACACCGGATCGATCAGGGGGATGACGATGTTCGCGGGCAGCAAAAGGAACGTCAGAACGTATCCTGCGAGCATGAGCGAGACCTTGTCCCTCCGCACCGTGTCGGTCTCTGCAGCCCGGCTGCGGGCCAGCGCGACTATGGAAAGCGCCAGGGCGACAAAGACCGCCCCGATGAACACGAAGTGCTCCATCACCCTGGCGCCGAAGGTCATGGGGTAACCGCCCCCCACACCCCGGGCGGCAGCGGCGAGCATGAGCACCGCCATGAGGGCGCTCATACCGTAGAAGGCATACACGGTGCGCCGGCCGATCCTGGCCGACACCCGGCTCGCCAGGTGTACGATGGCACCGATGGTGAGGGTCAGCACGGTGTCGTTCATGAGGATGACCCTGGCGAGCTCCCCTTGGATGACGTACCCCATGATGTCCCGAAGGTTGAGGACGGCGCAGAGCATGGCCAGGACAGACGCCAGCACCACCTCAACCCGCCCCCCGGCCTTGTGGAGGCACATGATGGCCATGCCGGCGCACAGGATAAGGGACGCAATGCTGGAGACGAGGAAACCGGTCAGCCATGGACGCTGCCCGATCCCGGGCAGGTCAGGGCCGCGTGCGGCGATGAACACGATACCCGTGATGATGGGCATGAGCCCGATGGTGATGATGAAGGCAGAGACGAGGCTGAGCCGGGGAGCAATGTGCCCGGCACGTGCCTCTGCTTGGGCGAAGAGACCCGCCGATACCATGAGCAGGGGTATGAAGGCAAAGCCCAGGGGATCGTAGGGGATGTTAAGGAGCACGTCGAGCACGACCAGAGCGGAAATGAGCACCGCTCCGGACATGACCGCTGTAGTCGCGAGGGGCGCATGGGATGACCGGGGCCTCCTCCCACGCACGTCCGGGGCAAAGGCCGATGCCAGGGAGAACAGTGCGGTGGCTGGCGCGAACCATTTCAGGACAGGCGCGAGCAGGGGCCCCGCAAACATCGCCATGACCGGCACGAGCGCGGTTACAGCGTAGAGAATCATCACGGAGACCGGCATCCCCGGCCGCCCCCGGAAGGCATGGATGAGATGCCCGGCCAGGGGGATGGCAAAGAGCGCCATGGCGCCGAATACAGCTGGGACATCCACCTGGATCCCGAAGTCGAACCCGATCCCCTGCATGATCCGCGGCAGCACCGTCAGGGCGACGAGCAGCGACATGATGGCCAGCAGCCGCTCTTCACCCCGGGCCTTCTTCATCCTGGCCACGAAGATCACCAGCGTCATCCCGGTGAGAAAGGTTGCGAGGGAGGGCATCATGAACGGAAAGAAAGACTGCCCCCCTGAAGAAACGATCACGTCGCTATCCCCCCTGTCACCCGGTTCTGAACGCACAGCTTCCGCATGTTCTCATGGGGTTTCTTATCGGTTTGGCGCCCGGCATTGTTGAATGACATACTTTCTGACAATTCCTCGTGATATTCCCTCATGCAGGGCCCGGGCAGGCTTGAGGAATGAGGAGGTCCCCGGCGGGATACGAAATGCCTTTACAGACGGCACGGGCACACCTACAGTGCAGGGACGAAGGAGACGATCCATGGAGACCGCACACGCACGTCTCATGACAAGACGGTGGGGTATTGCCCTGGCTGCAGTGCTGATACAGCTCTGCCTGGGCACGGTGTATGCGTGGTCCATATTCAAGAAGCCCATGATGGCCGCCAACGGCTGGGGGGAGACCCAGACCCAGCTCGCCTTCATGATCTACGGGGCCGTGTTCGCCCTGGCCGTGGCCTTCGGGGGCACACTGGTGGACAGGGTGGGCCCCCGGATCATCGGGACCCTGGGCGGGGCCCTGTATTGCACGGGAATCCTGCTGGGCGGCCTGGCGAACAGCCTCCAGAGCATCACCCTGCTCATCACGGCCTACGGGTTCGTCGCCGGGCTCGGCGGGGGATTCGGCTACGTGACCCCCATCGCCACGCTCATCAGGTGGTTCCCCGACAAGCGGGGCATGCTCACCGGTCTTGCGGTCATGGGCTACGGGCTGGGATCCTTCATCATGGGCAACCTCGGACCAGCCCTCATCATCGACCTCGGCGTGGCGCACACCTTCTACCTGTGGGGCATGGTGTGCCTTGCCGTCATCCTGCCGTCCGCCCTCTTCCTCTCGAACCCCCCGGGGGACTGGGCCCCCTCACCCCGCCCACAGGGTTCTCCCCACGCGGCCATCCTGCCGGGATCCTCCACCTTTGCCCAGGCAGTCAGGTCGCCCAGGTTCTGGATCCTGTGGACCATGCTCTTCGTGAGCATCACCGCGGGACTCGGTCTCATTTCGCAGCTCTCGCCCATGGCCCAGGAGGTCATGCTCGCAGCCCTGGGTGGGAGTGCGCCCGAGGAAACCATGAGGGAGATCGCCATCGCCTCGGGCACCGTGGTGGCCATCGCAGGGCTTTTCAACGGGTTCGGCAGGCTGGCCTGGTCATGGTTCTCGGACTTCATCGGGCGCAGGACGGTCTTCGCCCTCATCTTCCTCTCCTTTGCCGCAGGGTTCGCCCTGCTGACCCGCGTGCATACCCTGTACGTCTTCGCCGGGCTCTGTTTCTACCTCCTGGCGTGCTACGGCGGGACCATGGCCTCCATGCCGGCCCTTGCGGCGGACGAGTTCGGGTCCGCCCACATCGGGAAGATCTACGGGGTCATCTTCACGGCGTGCGGGCTTGCCAGCTTTTGCGGCCCCTACATCTTCGCCTCGGCGAAGGAGCTCACCGGCGGCTTCACCAGCGCCCTGCTCGCCGAGTCAGGCCTCGCCGTGCTGGGCCTCGTCCTCACCGTTCTCCTGCACAAGGGGAAACGAAGGAACAATTGACTCGCCGGGTCATTTGTGGATACTAGGGATGATTCAGGTGCCGGCCACATCAGCCGGCACGACTCTTCTTGCGAAAGGATAGGCACATGGCTCGAGTGGCGTTCATCGGATGGCGCGGCATGGTGGGTTCGGTCCTCATGGACAGGATGCTGGCGGAGGGTGATTTCAAGGGGTTCGAACCGGTCTTCTTCACCACCTCGCAGGTGGGTCAGAAGGGCCCCAGGGTGGGCATCACGATCCCCCCTCTCAAGGACGCATACGACGTGAAGGAACTCAGGACCGCGGACATCATCGTCACCTGCCAGGGCAGCGACCATACCAAGGAGGTCTACCCCAGGCTGCGCAAGGCCGGGTGGAAGGGCTACTGGATAGACGCCTCCTCGGCTCTGCGCATGAAGGACGACAGCATCATCATCCTGGACCCTGTGAACCGCGACGTCATAGACAGGGGACTGAAGACGGGGATCAGGAACTACATCGGAGGCAACTGCACGGTGAGCCTCATGCTCATGGCCATCGGCGGACTCTTCCGCGAGAATCTGGTGGAGTGGGTCACCTCCATGACCTACCAGGCAGCCTCCGGGGCCGGGGCAAACAATATGCGCGAACTCGTGGAGCAGATGGCCTTCGTGGGCGCGGTGTCCAGGAAGCTCCTCGCCAAGCCCGCCACCGCAGCCCTCGAGCTGGACAGGCAGGTGCTGTCCTCCCTCCACGACAAGGCCTTCCCGAAGAAGGTCTTCGGGTATCCGCTGGCAGCCAACCTGCTGCCCTGGATCGACTCTGCCATGGAGAACGGCCAGAGCAGGGAGGAATGGAAGGGCATCGTGGAGACCAACAAGATCCTGGGCACCAGGAGGACCATCCCGGTGGACGGCATCTGCGTGCGCGTGAGCTCCATGCGCTGCCACTCCCAGGGCCTCACCGTCAAGCTCAGGAAGGACGTGGGCCTCAAGGAGATCACGAAGATCATCGCCGATGCCAACGACTGGGTCAAGGTGGTCCCCAACACCAAGGAAGAGACCCTCAAGGCCCTGACCCCCGCGGCGGTGACGGGGACCCTCACGGTCCCGGTGGGCCGCATCCGCAAGATGAACCTCGGGGAACGCTACCTCACCTGCTTCACCGTGGGCGACCAGCTCCTCTGGGGGGCAGCCGAGCCCATCCGCAGGATGCTGAAGATCGCCCTGGAATACATCGGGTAACAGACCTCTCGAACCCTCAGCCCCCCATGGCCGTGCGCACGGCCATGGGGGGGAGTCATCGTTGCCGGTCATATCTCCGTCTATATACCGGGTGCCTGTATGCCCGTGCAGCTCGACGGAAAACACCACGCTCATGGTCGTCAGAATTGGCTGAGGGAAATGAACGGAACCGGCGTCAGGCAGCCTTGCACAAGGCATGGGCGGCATCGTCCATGCGCCGGTGGATCACCGCTTCGATGGCCAGCGGCAGATGGTCGGACATGGGGAAGTCGATGGTCCGCGCCCTGCTGATGGATATACCCTCGGAGACAAGGATATGGTCGATATCCCTCCGGGGGTTCCAGCTCGGGTATGTGGGCATGTTCCGGATGGCCGGCTTCAAACCTGCCTTGGCGCTGATGGCCCACAGTTCGTCGCTCTGTGAGGTGCAGTTGAAGTCGCCCATGAGGATGGCCCGGCAGTCGAGATCGTGGATGATGTCCCCGATGGCCAGGGCCTGCCTGATCCTGTCCCGGGAGCCCAGCGAGAGGTGGGCCACGGCGAAGGCGATCGGCTCGCCCCCCACATCGAGGTGAACCACCATCAGGCCCCTGCCCGGGATCTTGGAAGGCAGCTGATGCCTGGAGATGGACAGGATCCGGTAGCGGGAGAGGAACCCGATGCTGTGCCGGGCAAAGACCAGGTCCCGGTTCACCTGCTCGGCCCAGTGGTCGAACCCGCCATGGTGAGCGAGGAACTTCGTGTGGTTCTTGAAGTAGGAGCGGAGGCTCCCCGCGTCGGACTCCTGGAGCCCCACCACGTCGAACTGCCTCAGGAGGCCCGATATCGCCCTGAGGTTCTCCATCTTGCACCTCGAGGGCAGGACATGCTTCCAGAGGTTTTTCAGCCGTTCGGACGATCGGGTCGCCCTGATGCATACATGGGTGTTGTAGCTGAGTATGCGAAGCGGCTTCATGGTCGGATCGGCGGACGTATTCACCTGTGGTTGCACTCCCCGTGTTTGCTCTTCCTATCGGTGCAAGCCCTCCATGGCATAAGCCGGGGGATTTGACAAGGGGAAGTATCGGGACGCCGGAAAGCCAGGATGAGAACGGTCTTTTTATCTTGTTGAAAAAACATTGGAACACGCTACAATCACACACCATGGGCCACCGGGATGAGAAACGTATCAGGCCTGCCTGCAGTGACGATATTGAAACCCTGCACGGGCTGTTCAGCGGACCGGCCTGCCGCGCATCGAGGCTGGCTGCGGTCCGGGACCTGCTGGAACACATCAGGAGCACCCCTGGCAACGAGTCCTATGTCTGCGAGGAGGAAGGCCGTGTCTGCGGGGCCATGGCGTTCCGCATTCAGGAGGACATCGGGGGGAGAACACGCATCGGCGAGGTGGTCCTTCTGGTGCCGGGCTCCCTGTCCCGCAGTCGCGGCACGGGGCGCATCCTCCTGGTATGGGCCGAGGAGCTTGCCAGGGAGAAGGGGTGCCGGGGCATCCGTCTGGAGAGCGCCATCCACGGGGGTGAGGATGCACAGAGGGTTCTCCGGCCACTGGGATATACCCTCACCGGACGTCACTTCACAAAGCCCCTGCCCCCGGGGAACGACCGGGAGTAACCGCATACGGATGGAGACCGGCTCATGGGCTTTCACAGATACCTGTGGTTGTGCGTCATCCTCGCGGTGACCCTCCTTGTCTCAGCCGCCATCGGCATGAAGACCGCAGTGGCCACCCTGGGAGAGAAGGTGGAGCAGGCACTGGGGCCGGGCAGCGAGATCGCCTCCATCAGCGTGGGTTTTTCCGGGGTGTACGTGGAAGGCCTCCGGGTCAGGGCTCAGGGCAAATGGCCCGCCCGGGATACCCTGCGGGCCGAACGGGTGAGAGTTGTCCCCAGCCTGCGCAGCCTGTTTTCAGGCCAGTATCGAGTGCGGTCCGTCATCGTGGAAGAACCATACCTCTCCATATACAGGACCCCGGCCGGCAAGGTCCTGGTGGTGCCAAGCCTCCTGAACAGGGACAGCCGGGGCGCTGCTTCCCGCGCACCTGCCGGAGATGATCTGGTGACCATCGGGCGCATAACCCTGAAGGATGCAGTGATCGAGTTCTTCGACGCCTCGGTGGCCAGGCCTCCGGCTCAGATCCGCCTGGAACAGATCCAGGCTACACTCAGGAACCTCGACATCCCGGCGTACGCAGGCAGAAGCGAGTTCTCCTTCACGGGGGTGGCCAGAGGCGTGCACACCAGTGGCACGGTGGATATCAGGGGATGGGTCGTCGTTGCCTCCAGGGACTCCGAGGTGACCGTGCGCCTGAGGACCATGGACCTTGCAGCCCTCAGCCCCTACCTGAACAGGTCGGGCGACGTGAAGGTGCTGGGCGGAACCCTTGATGTCGATGTCGCCTCGGAGGTGAAGAAGGGAAAGATCAGGGCCCCTGGTACCATCACCATCGCGGACCTGGAGCTGGCTCCATCCCCGGGGCTGTTCGGAACCTTCATGGGGGTGCCCCGCGACGCGGTGCTGACCTTCCTCAGGGACAGTCAGAACCGCATCTCCCTGGACTTCGTCCTGGAAGGGGACATGAGCGACCCGCGCTTCACCCTGCACGAAGCCTTTTCACGGAGGCTGGCCGCGTCCATGGCGGAGGTCCTGAACGTGGGCATCAAGGGGGTAGCCGAGGGGGCCGGCACCCTCGGAAGGAAGGGAGCCGATGCGGCCGGTGACGTGGTCAAGGGCGTGGGAAATGCCGTGGAGCAGTTCTTCGGAGGAGGAAGGGACTGATGCCCTGCGGTCATGGATGCACAGGGCCCACAGACCTGCAGCGGTGACGTGACAATAAAGAGATCTCCCGGCCGTACCGTAATGATAGGGAGAGGATTGCGGTGACATGACAATAAAGAGATTCCCCGGCCGCACCGTAATGATAGGGAGAGGATTCAGGGCTCCCGGCATCTCCGGGAGGGTACGGCAGGACAATGGCCATGAAGGACATCATCATAGCGTATACCTTCCATATCGACGGCGCTCCGCCTGAGGTATTTCCCGTCAGCATCGATGCCTGGTCGCTGCGCATGAAGGACCCGGTGCCCGGAGAGCTGCCCGGATGGACTGTCCTCGATTTCCACCAGTGCCCCAATTGCCCGCTGCCTCCGGGGAGTCATGCGCACTGCCCCCTCGCCGTCCGCATCGCCCAGGTGGTCCAGCGGTTCACCCACGTCCGCTCCTTTGACGAGATGTTCGTGGAGGTGTGCATGGAAGAGCGGACCATCAGCAGGACCACCAGCGCCCAGAAGGGGATCAGCTCGCTCATGGGTCTCATCTGTGCGGTCTCGGGCTGCCCCCTCACCGAGTTCCTCAGGCCCATGGCCCGGTTCCACCTGCCGCTGGCCACCCAGGAGGAGACCATCTGCCGGGCCGTGTCCCTGTATCTCCTCTCCCAGTACTTCAGAAAGAAGCAGGGCGGCAGGGCCGATTTCACACTCCAGGGGCTGGTGAAGCAGTACCACGACCTCCAGGCGGTGAACATGGCCATGGCGAAGCGGATCCGCGCCGGCAGCTCCCTGGATGCGCCGGTGAACGCCCTGGTCATCCTCGATACCTTTGCCAAGGCCCTTCCCTTTGCCATCGAGGACTCCCTGGACAAAATCGAGTACATCTTCCTCAACCAGGGCTGATCCCTTGAAGAACCTAGGGCCAGAGGCCACGAAGAAACCGTCCGGAAGGATGCCCCGGGAACGCCGCACCATCGAGGCTATGATACGGCTCTCCTGTCGAGACCTCCACGGGGGCACGAGTCTCTGCGGCGACTGCACTGAACTGCTCGGCTATGCATTGAAGCGTCTGGAGAAATGCCCGTATCAGGACCGCAAGCCCGTGTGCTCTGCATGTCCGGTTCACTGCTACCGGCCCGACATGAGGCAACAGGTTCAGTCGGTCATGAGGTATGCGGGTCCGCGCATGCTCCTGCGTCACCCCGTGCTCGCGCTGCTTCACCTGCTCGATACGCTGAGAAAGGTCCCGGATCGTCCCTGATCCTGACCGCGTCACGCCTTCATCTGCCCGAGGAACGCCTCCAGCTTCCCTTTCTCACCGAGTACTTTCATACCAAGATCCTGGCCCGTGGCAGGGACATCGGGTGGAGCCTCCCGTCTGACGAGGGAAATGGCCTTGGCGGGGCAGGTCGACACGCACAGCCCGCACCCGATGCACCGCTCCAGGGACAAGACCGCCTTGTCCTCGACAAGAGACATGGCACCCATGGGGCAGCGCCCAGTGGTGCATATGCCGCAGCCCGTGCAGTCATTCGATGCTATCCGCGCCATGAAACCGCTGGCTGCGAATGCGTGGGGCAGGCCGAGCTCGGTCCGACAGGTGAGGATCGTGCAGCAGCATGAGCAGCAATTGCAGATCAGTGCGGGCTTGTCCGCGTTGTTGGTGCTCGTATGCACGAGGCCCGCCTGTTCGGCACGGTCGAGGACCTCGCGGGCTTCTTCCCGGCTTATCCGGCGGGCAATGCCACGGCTCACGAGGAATCGTCCCGCCGAGTCGAAGATGAGACACGTCTCCCTCGGATTGTTGCAGGCGTTCCTGCTCACCCGGCATGCACACTGGCCGAGAGCGATGTACTCCACGGAATCGATGAGCCGGGCAACCTCTTCGTATGCATGCACCCGCGTTCCTGACGCAACGGAATCGCTGATCGGGATGACCCGCGTGAGCGGCGTGGGATTGCCGGAGAACGATGCACCCATGGCCTCCCGGTGGTACTCGTCCCAGAGCCTTCCCAGCCTGACCAGATCAGGATTCGTGGCGCCGCGCATGAGGGGGAACTCGAAGAGACCCGGGATCGTGGGCAGCAGACCATACGATTTCGTGCCGGCCTTGTCGCGTGCGAAGATGATCCCCTTGTCCGCCATGGCCTCGAGCCTGCGGCCCGTCTCGTCCTCGGGCATGCCTGCGCGGGAGGCGATGGCAGACAAAGGCCTGGGTACCAAGGTCATGTGGGTCGCCAGTTCGGCCTCCCCGGGTGTGAAGAGTATTCTCAGTATTTCCTCGAAGGACCTGGATGCAGGTGCACCTGCGGGGCTGGCATCGAGGATCATACGGAGTTTCTCATAGGTACTCATGGTATGGTATCTCCGTTGCATACTCTGTTTCCCGTCATGGGCAGTTACAGCTTATAAACCCGCCGGGCGTTCCCGGATAGGAAGAGGCCCCGGGCTTCGTCGTCGAGCCCGAGGTCAACAAACCCCTCAAGGCACTTGGCCGGGGTGATCATGGGGTAGTTGGTGCCGAACATGACCTTCCTGCGTCCGTTCGAACGCATGTAGCGCACGAGCTCCTCAGGGAAGCGCCTGGCCGTGTAGGCGGAGGTGTCGATGAACACGTTCTCGTACTTGGTGGCAAGCGCGATCATCTCGGTCGTCCAGGGATACCCGATATGCCCGCCCACGATCCTGAGCTCGGGGAACTCCAGGGCCACCTCGTCCACGTAGGGGATTGGCCTGCCCGGGTCCGAGGGGCAGAGCGGGCCCGTGTGCCCCACCTGGAGGGCCACCGGGATGTCCATCTCGCAGCACTCGGCATAGAGGGGGTAGTAGCGGCGGTCATTCGGCGGCAGGTTCCAGAGCCACTGCACGATGCGCAGGCCCTTGAACCCGAGTTCCCTCACGCACCTGCGCAGCTCCCGGACCCCGTCCATGGGCCGGTACAGGTCCACCGAGGCGATGCCCGCGAACCGGTCCGGGTGTTTGCGGACGATGGCAGCAACGAAGTCGTTCTCGATGAGCGGCCCGGAAGGTCCCCACCAGGAGCAGATGAGGGCCTTGGCCACGTGCCCCTCATCCATGGCGGACAGGGTGAGCTCCACGGGAATCTCCTCGGCGACCTTCTCGATCCCCATCCATCGCCTGAGGGAGGCGAACATGGGGTGGTTGATGAATTCCAGGGTCGGGTGCTGCAGCCAGGCATCGACGATTTGTCCGTTTTCCTTCAAGGATGGATCCACCTTTCATTCTCGATTGTATCTCTTCACGCACCGGGTTCGGCAAACTGGAAGCGGAGCTCTCCCGAGCAGGTCCCGGTCTCATCCATGAGGCATCCGGTAATATCCCGGGATGCCGCATACCTCACCCCGACATGGTCAAGCCAGCAGCATACCCGGTACAGGACCCCGCACTCGTAGCGGTCGACGACCCCCATCCTTTGCATGCCCCGGTACGCGAAGCACGCCTTGTCGGCGAACTCCCAGCGCAGCACGTTGTGACGGGGAAAGGTGTAGGAGAAACCCATGAAATCGCCGCAGCTCACCAAAAAGGCCGCATCGATCACCTTCCGCACCTGTTCGAAGGATTCGATGGACTGCGCGTCGAGGCCGAACAGCACGAGGGCCCTCTTGATCTCCATGGCGGACAGCGACCTGATGGCCGCCTTGTTGAGCCGGTTCGCCTCCTCGATGCCGTGGGCCTGCAGGCAGTGGTAGAACCACATCCCGTCGTGGGTCATCCAGTTCCTGATGATGTGCTCCTTGATGCCGTGAATGCCGATCTGCTCCAGGGTCTTCATGCGCCGATCCTTTCATGCTTCATCTGCATGGACCGCAATGGCCCGCCAAATGGCATCGGCAAGCTCGCGAACCGCCCGGTCCGTCCTCGTGGCTGTGAGGCCTTCGAGATACTGCCGCGTGTGCTCCATGCAGGGTCCCAGGATGAGAGCAATGATGATGTCCGTGGGCATCCTTCGAAGCTCTCCTGCCCGGATGTGCCGGCCGAACCAGGCAGAAGAGCTCTCGGCGAGATCCCGGTTCATGGTTGAAAGCGCCTCCTCTGTGGAGGCCAGGAATGCCGAGAACCGATTCCGGAACAGGTACCGCGACCACTCGATGTTTTCCTCGACCCACCGCAGGTGGTGTCCGACGAGACGGCGGATGCCCTCCCGTGCATCCTCCTCCGACTGGAAAACCTCGACGAGACCTGCCTGGTACTCGCGGATTCCCTCGATATAGACCTCGGCTGCAAGCTGGTCCTTGCCCTTGAAGTGGTGGTAGATGCTGCCCGTGCTCGCCCCGGAGTGCTGCCGGATATCCTCCATGGTGGTGGCGGAGAAACCTATCTCAGAGAAGCACCTGAGCGCCGAGCGGATGATGGATCCTTTCCGGATCCGGGTGCTGGCGTGGGGGCCCTTGCGTTTTTTCATATTAGATTTTTATTCTAATATAATGTTCTGGTCAAGCAAATGTTTCAGCCGGCCCTTTTCATGGTGCTTGACAAAGTTACACCGAGTCATTATTGGTAATCATATGCATCACGAACCCCTCAAGCCACTGTGCGCGTCCTGCAGGCCCAAGGGCTATTGCGTGGATAAATTCGCTTCCACTCTTGCATCTACCGGCGGAAGATTGACGAAGGAACGCCTCTCCTTATTGAAAACTGTTTGCGATATAGGCGGCCATTTTCACCCCTACAACGTCCTCGAGCTCCTCAGGTCCCAGGGATACTCCCTGTCCCTGACCACGGTTTACCGGAACCTGGCGCTGCTGGTTCAGGCCGGCATCATACGCCGGGCGAGCCACACAGACGATACGGGTTCAAGCGGGGCGCTCTACGAGCATATCTGGGCCAACGAGCACCACGACCACCTCATATGCTCCCGCTGCGGCAAGACCATCGAGTTCTCCTATCCCGCCATCGAGGTCCTCCAGGAGGCCGTGGCAAAGGAACACGGGTTCACCCTGGAAGGTCACTTCCTCGAGCTCACCGGGGTGTGCCCCGGCTGCAGGGCCATGCTGGGCCAGGGTGGTGATGCATGAATCCCCCCCGCCGGTCAGACCTGCCATCGATCAAGCAGAAAGGCGCTTCACCCGACCCGAAAGGGCAGGTATCGCTGGCCTCGGCCCGGACGCCGGACTCCTCCGTCACGCCCCCCAGGAAGAAGCCCCGCACCCTGCTCGACATGAAGGAGGGAGAGACCGCCGTCATCCTTTGCATCACGGGAGGCCAGGGACTCAGGGCCCGCATGGCCGGACTGGGCATCCGCGAGGGCAGGATGTTCAGGCTCATCAGGACA
Source organism: Deltaproteobacteria bacterium (assembly GCA_029547045.1). GTDB lineage: Bacteria > Desulfobacterota > Desulfomonilia > UBA1062 > UBA1062 > MWEI01. Next base: position 100,840 of record JAKPQL010000063.1, read on the forward strand.
GCCCCGTTCCGGGGCCCCCTGCTCGTGGAGGACGTCTCCACCGGCGCCAGGATCATGATCGGCCGCGGCATGGCAGCTTCCGTGGAGGTGTGCGATCAGACCTCCTCGTGACGAGCTGGTCATAGCCCTTGCCGGGCAGCCCAACTGCGGCAAGTCCACCATGTTCAACGCGGTGGCCGGGTTCAAGGTCGACACCGGGAATTTCTCCGGCACCACGGTGTCCTTCACCGAGACACGGGTGTACCTCGGGGGCAGGACCGTCAGGCTCATAGACCTGCCCGGCACCTATTCCATCACCTCCCTCGACCTGGCGGAAAAGGTGGCGCGGGACTACCTGCTCTCGGGCAACGTGGACGTGATCATCAACGTGCTCGACTCATCGATCCTTGGCCGGTCCCTGGAACTCACCATCCAGCTCCTTGAGATGAACATCCCCATGGTCATGGCCCTGAACATGTTCGACGAGGCACAGGCCAAGGGCATAGAGGTCGACCTGGGGATGCTGAAGGCTCTCACCGGGGTGGAGGCATACCCGGTCATCGCCGTGGAGGGGACCGGCGTGCGGGATCTCTTTGAGGCGGCCATCAGGCTGCCCGGAGAGCAGTTCCATCCTGTCCTGCCCGTCTATGACCGGGACGTGGAGGAATGCATCGCCGCGATCCTGGAACGATACCCCCCTGCCCTGAAGACGGCCCTGGAGGTGGACGAGCGGTTCGTGGCCATCAGGCTCCTGGAGATGGACGAGGAGTTCGAGCAGAGGGCAGGGAAGATCGCACCGGACTTCCTCCGGTTCGTCCTGGAAAAACGTCGGGCTCTGGCCGAGATGCACAATTGGCCCGAGGCGGGCGTATTCGCGTCGCACCGGCATGCCGTGGTGTTCGACCTGTTCGAGCAGGTGGCAAAGGTGGTGCACAGGGAGCAGATCACCATCAGGGAACGCATCGACCACTTCATCATCAACCCTGTGGGGGGTCTCGTGACCATCGTGGGGCTCCTGTTCTTCATGTTCTTCGCGTCCTTTGTCCTGGGCGATGTCATCGCGGGGCTCATCGAGGAGCCCCTGGACGCCCTGGGACAGACGCTGACCGGCATGACCCGCGGCATGGCCGCCGTGGCGGTATCCGGCCTGTACGACGGCTTCGTGGCCGGGGTGGGGATCGTGCTTCCCTATCTCCTCCCCCTGCTGATCCTCATGGCCATCCTTGAGGACTCCGGCCTGCTGCCGAGGATCGCCTTCATGGTGGATGGATTGCTCCACCACTTCGGCATGCATGGGAAGTCCGCCATCCCCATCATCCTGGGCTACGGGTGCAACGTACCGGCCATCATGGCCGCACGGAACATGGAGCACGAGCGCGACCGCGTGCTCACCATGCTCACCGTTCCCTTCATCGCCTGCTCGGCCAGGACCGTGATCATCCTGGCGCTTGCCGGCAAGTACCTGGGTGCTGCCTGGACCACTGCCATCTACGCAGGTAACATCATGGTGGCACTGGCAGTCTCGTATATCCTTTCCCGCCTTCAGGCCGACCCGGCTCCGGGCATCATCATGGACGTGCCCCCCCTGAGGCGCCCCCATGCGGGCCTTGTTGCCAGGAAGGCTTGGTGGAGACTGAAGGAGTTCCTCACCTTTGCCTGGCCGGTCATCGCGGTATCGAGTCTCGTCCTTGCCTTCATCTCCCATGCGGGCATGGACAGGGTGATCAACAGCATCCTGAAGCCCGTCACCACAGGCATCCTGAACCTGCCCGAACAGACCGGCATCACGCTGTTCCTGGGCATCTTCCGCAAGGAGCTCACGCTCCTCATGCTGAACCAGTCGCTGGGCACCCCGGACATCTCCACGATCCTCTCTTCCGGCCAGGTCCTGGTGCTGGTGGTCTTCACGGTCCTGTACATCCCCTGCGTGGCCACCATCTCCACCCTCTGGAAGGAAGGGGGCTGGAAGGTGGTCCTGTACTCGGTGGCGCTGAACACCGGGGTCGCCCTGCTCGTAGCCGGAACCCTGGCCCATGTTCTGAGGGTGATCTGAAAGGGAACACTAGAACCAATCCTGCGAGAAAAGAATACCAGCGCCGTCCCTGTCCATACCCTTGAGCTGTCCATTTTTGCCTTTGCCTTTTCTTTGCCAGTGATAGTATGATCCCGTCATGACATGGCAACACCATGTACCGACGCACCCGGGAGACGCATGCAGAAGGTATACATTCTCGATACGAACGCCCTGATAGAAAACCCGGATTGTCTCGATGCATTCAGGAACGGCCAGGAGAACAGGGTCCTCATCCCCTACTCGGTCATCATGGAGCTCGACCGTCTCAAGACCAGGCCCGACCTGACCCATATCATCGCGGTGGTGGCGGACAGGCTCGAACACGACCAGGGCTTCGACGTCATCCACATACCCACCAAGACGTACTCGGTGAGCAAGACCAACGACGACGATATCCTGGAGGATATCCGGTACGCCTTTGCCAATGCATCGCAATACTTCGGCGACATGGAGCCCGTGGTGGTCTCCAACGACAGGATGTTCCGGGTGAGGCTGGGTTGCGACGGGATCAGGAGCCAGGAATACAAGGACTCGAAGCCCTTCCAGTCGCTGTCTCAGCTCTACACGGGCTTTGTCGATTGCGACGACGAGAAGATCGCCAACTGCTTCTGGTGGGACCAGCAGCACAAGCTCTTGTTCGAGGGGACCGGCTCGCCGGTGGACTACGAGCACACCCCGTGGGCGGTGAAGCCGCGCAACGTCTACCAGAACTGCGCCATGGAGCTCATGCTGGACAGGCGCATCGACGTGGTGACACTCCAGTCAGAGGCGGGCTTCGGCAAGACCCATATCGCCCTCGCCTGCGCCTTCGAACTCGTACTCCAGAAGCCCAAGGACTATGGGAAGATCATCATCTTCAAGCCCGTGGTGGAGATCGGCGAGCGCCTCGGCTTCCTGCCCGGGGACGAGAAGGAGAAGCTGGCGCCCTACATGCGGGGCATCACCGACCTCATCATGAAGCTGCACGCCCAGCGCCCGGCCAACGCCCTGTTCGTGGACCCAAAGGCGGCCCACCCGGAGCTGAACACGAAGAAGATCGAGATCATCAGCCTGAACTTCATCCGCGGCATGAACATCGAGGACGCCGTGGTCATCATCGACGAGGCGCAGAACATCACCCGGTACGAAACCCGGGCGCTCCTGACCCGTATGGGCGAGCACGTGAAGTGCTTCGTGCTCGGAGACACCAACCAGGTGGATCACCCCTACCTCAACGCCTACAACAACGGCCTGAACTGGATCGTGACCAAGTTCAAGGGGCACCGTAACTACGGGCACATGGTCCTGAAGGGCAGCAGGTCACGCGGTCCCATCACGGACCTGGTGCTCAAGACGAACCTGTAGGCAGCCCCCGTATCCGGTCTTATCTGTCTGAGAACTTGGGTTCCCGCTTTGTGGTGAAGGCGGCGACCCCCTCCTTCTTGTCCTCGCTCGCATAGCAGATGCCGAACTGCTCGCGCTCGTACTTCATGGCCGTGGAGAGGTCCATGGCCATTCCTTCGTGCACCGCCCTCAGTGCGGCCTGGACGGCGATGCGGCTCTTGGCGGCAATGGTGGTCGCAAGCTGCATGGCTTCTTCCACCACGGTCCCCTTGGCCACGGCCCTGTTCACGAGCCCGTAGGCCTCGGCCTGCCTGCCGCTCACGAAGTTCCCGCTCAGGATGAGTTCCAGGGCCCTGCCCGCGCCGATGAGCCGCGGGGCGCGCTGGGTTCCGCCGTACCCCGGGATGATGCCCAGCTTGATCTCGGGCAGGCCCAGGGTGGCGGATTCGTCGGCAAGGCGGATGTGGCAGCCCAGGGCCATCTCCATGCCCCCGCCGAGGCAGAACCCGTTGATGGCCGCGATGACGGGCTTGTCCGCATGCATGAGCAGGTTCGTGATCTCCTGGCCCGGGATGAGGAAGTCCGCTCCTTCCTGGGCGGTCTCGAAGTCGTTCAGTTCGCTGATGTCAGCGCCCGCGATGAACGCCTTGCCCGCGCCGGTGAACACGATGACCCGTACGTCGCGGTCAGCCAGGGCCTTGGACAGGGTATCCCTGATATCCCGCAGCACGGGCCTGCTCAGTGCGTTCATGGGCGGGTTGCTGATCTCCATGAGCGCCACGCCCGCTTCGTTCACCACATAGGAACACTTCAAGCCTTCATTGACCTTCTTCATACCAGCTCCTTCCTGAAAAGAATGGCTTCCCTCGTAGCGTGGGACACCCCCCTATCTTAATATGTCTGCGGGAAAAATTCACCTGTTGTTTCTTCCTGCCATACCGCCGCATCCCCCCTCCGGTCCCTTCCCTGCCACCCGGTCGAACCACTGAGGAAAATGCTTGTCTTGACGGGAAATACCTGTATGATCATGTTGCATGCAGGAACGAATCCATCACGGGGAGGACCAGAAGAACCATTTCATTTCATGATCCAGGGGGGCATACCATGGACACATCCGTTCAGGGCACCGGGCACACCCGGGAACAGTCTTTGCTGGAAAACCCTTACCTTATCCCCTTCAGACGATCCGACCTGAAACGTCTCCCGTTCTTCTCGTCCATCATCGACCAGAAACAGTTCATCAACGCCATCAACCTGAGAAACTTCGTCGACGGCGGGATGTATGCGCACATGGCCAGCCCGCACTCCACCCAGGAATACCTCTTCAAGGTGGTCCCCGGACCGTGCGTCAAGTCAGAGGTCACCTTCACGCTGCCGGACGGCTCGGCCCAGAGCTTCAAGGACTTCATGTTCAAGGGCATGGTCATCGACAACGGCAAGTCCGTGATCATGATGCAGGCCGACCCGATTCTCACCATGCCCGAAACCATGACCGTGAGCCTGCGGAAAAAGGGGGTCATCTACCAGTCGCGCCGCTCGAGGCGGTACCTGTGCCGGCAGGTTCACGCCCGCCTCCTACACGGCGGGCTCGAGTATGCGGGGATGCTCTACGAGTTCAATCCCTCAGGGCTCCGCATCGAGCTCGCAGGCATCTGCTGGCCGCACGAGGTGCCTGACGAGGACGCGGCCAGCATCACCGTGGAGCTGGCCAGAGAGGGCAGGCAGATCTTCTCGGGCAGCGCCCGGCTCATCCGCACCGAGAACCAGGGCAGAACCATCGTGCTCGCACCCGTGAACGTCCCCTCCAGACAGTACGGTGAGCGGAAGCACCGCAATCCGCGCCTGAACCTGGTGCCGAGCCCGGAGATGAAGTTCACCCACCCCCTCACGGGAACGGCCGTGGCCTATGACATCGTGGACATCAATGCATCCGGGTTCTCCGTGATGGTGGAGACCGATGCATCGCTGCTCATGCCGGGCATGATCATCGACCAGGCCGAGATCGCCTTTGCCGGGGGCATGAGCCTGAGATGCCCGGTCAAGGTGGTGTACGGGGAGAAGATCAGGAAGCACGCCACCCGGTACGGCCTGCTCATCACCGACATCGACCTCCAGTCCTACAACCGGCTCTTCGGCATGATATCGAGGGCCGACGACCCCTGCGCCCGGGTGTCCTACGACGTGGACATGGCGTCCCTGTGGAACTTCTTCTTCGAATCCGGATTCATCTACCCTGAGAAGTACACCTGCATCGCCCAGTACAAGGACGCCATCAAGGAGACCTACGCCAGGCTCTACCACAGCTGCCCGGACATCTTCTCGAGCCTTACGTACCAGCGCAACGGGATCATCTACGGGCATGTCTCGCTCATCAAGGCATACCAGAGGTCCTGGCTGGTCAATCACCTCGCGGCCAAGGACATGGGCCTGAAGATGACCGGGCACCACGTCCTGAACCAGATACTGAACTACTTCGACAGCATCACGCGCATGCCGTCGGTGGGCATGGACTATGTCATCATGTCATTCCCCCCGGAAAACCGCTTCCCCAGCGACTTCTTCAGCGCCGTGCACCGCGCACTGAACGACCCCGGACACCTGTCCATGGACCTGTTCGCGCAGCTGACCATTGAGACGGGGGCCGCCTCCACCGCCCTGCCCGGGGGCTGGGCGCTGAGGGAATGCTCCCCTGCGGACATCCGGGGGCTCCACGACGCCTACCGGAGCATATCCGGCGGCATCATGGCGGACGCCCTGTGTCTGGACACCTCTGTGGCACCGGGCCCGTCCATCGAGGAGATTTACCGGGAATACGGGCTCACGCGAAGATGCACCGCCTACACCCTCGTCCACGAGGGTGCGGCGCAGGCATACCTCGTGGCGGACAGGAGCGACAGGGGCATCAACCTGGCAGAGATGATCAATGCCGTCAAGGTCATCGTGCCAAGGCACAGCACTGTTCCCTGGTATGTGCTCCGTTCAGCGGTCTGCGGGTTTGGCCTTGAATACGGCCCCACCGCCACGGTGCAGGTCTTCCCCTGTGAGTACCTGGACAGGATAGGCGTTCCGTACCAGAAGCGCCACGCCCTGTGGGTGCTGGACATGCGGTACCTCCACGCCAACATCGACGAGATCAAGAACATGGCCCGTCAGAGCTCGGCCACCTACCTCAAGGGGGTGTTCTCCAGCTTCATGGACAGGCTGTAAGGGTCTCAGGCTCCAAGATCCTCCGTGAACCGCGCCATGAATTCCTTCACCTCGCGCCTGAGGTCCTCCAGGTCGCCTCGCAGGCACCTGAGTTCCTCCCATACGTCGTCCAGCCCCCCTGCTCTTCCCTGAGCCGTCCCTGCATCCGCAGTCCCCGGGACCGGTTCCGTTTCGCGGCTATGCTCCGAAGGGCCGGAAAACAGGTGACTATACCGGGCCTCCTTCTGTCCGGGCATCCGCCCGGTTCTCGCTATATACCCGGCATCCACCAGGTCATCGATGACGCGGCCGAGCTGTACGGGATCCCTGAAGTCGAAGAGCCGTTCCACATGGGCCCTGATCTCTCCCGGGGTCTGCGGACCCCTGAGCATGAGCACGCAGAGAACGGCCACCTCGCCGCCCACGAGCTTGGTGTTGCGGACAAAGGACTGCTCGTACTTCGGGACCCTGCCCAGGGTGCTTTTCCATACCAGGCGTTTCCGCTCGAGCCCTGCCAGGGCTGCGAGCACGGTCTTTTCGTCGTAGTCCGTCACCGGCGACCTGCTCGTCTTCTGGTTGCACGCACTGACGAGGGCGTTCAGGGTGAGCGGGTAGTACTCAGGCGTTGCCATCTCCTTCTCCAGCAGGCTGCCCAGCACCCGCACCTCCTCGGGGGTGAGCGTGATATCCATATGGTCTCCTTTCCTTCCCATGGAGTTGATATCCTCAGTATTATCACCGTCTGCCGTAAACATGAAAAGGAATGTTGGGATACGTCCTGTTCAGAGATCCTCTTGCTTTTTTTCTCATTTTGGGCGATGGTACCGCACCTGGAGTTTTCTCGAGAATAAGACATCACCTGAGCAAGGGGGGCAATCCGTGGCACAGTTTCAACTCGACAAACCGGACAATCTCGTGGAGCTGTTCGAGAACAGCGTGAAGAAGTTTCCCGACAGGCCATTCCTGGGGACCAAAAACAAGCAGGGCGTGTACGAGTGGGTCACCTACCGGGAGGTGGGCCGCCGCGTGGACAACCTGCGCGCAGGGCTTGCCGGCATCGGCGTCAAGCGGGGCGATGCGGTGGGCATCATCTCCAACAACAGCACGGACTGGGCCGTGGGCCACTACGCAACCGTGGGCCTCGGCGCCTTCTGGGTCCCCATGTACGAGGCGGAGCTGACCCACGTCTGGGAGTACATCGTCAGGGACAGCGGGATCAAGGTCCTCTTCGTGTCCAAGCCCGAGATCGCCGAAAAGGTCAAGGACTTCCCGAAGCGCATCCCCACCCTGGAAAAGATCTACCTCATCCCGGGCACCGGGAGCGGCACCATGGCAGAGCTTGAGCAGGCCGGCGAGAAGAAGCCCGTGAAGTCCATCCACCCGGAGCCCGAGGAGGTGGCGGTGCTGGTCTACACCTCGGGCACCACCGGAGACCCCAAGGGCGTTCTCCTCATGCACATGAACTGACGAGCAACCACCACGCCCGGGCCAAGGCCTACCCGGAGTTCAACGAGAACGACCGGTCCCTCTCGCTGCTGCCCTGGGCCCACTGCTTCGGCCTGGGCGAGCTCCACACCTTCACGGCCCTGGGCGCGTCCACGGGGTTCATGGAGAACGTGGGCACCGTGCTCCAGGACATGGCGGCCATCCGCCCCACCTTCCTCATCGCCGTGCCCCGCATCTTCAACAAGGTGTACGACACCATCGTGACCAAGGTGAACGAGGCGGGCGGATTCAAGAAGAAGCTCTTCGACATGGGCGTGGAGGCGGCCAAGCAGCGCCGCATCCTTGCCGAGCAGGGCAAGTCGAGCCTCATGGTGAACCTGAAATTCAAGCTCGTGGATAAAATCGTGTTCCAGAAGATCCGCGACCTCTTCGGCGGCAGGATGCGGGGCTCAATGACGGGCAGCGCGGCCATGAACCCGGACATCTCCCACTTCTTCCACGACATCGGCATCCCCCTCTACGACGCCTACGGCATGACCGAGACCACGCCGGGCATCACCATGAACTGCCCCTCCAAGTTCCGGATCGGCAGCGTGGGCCCGGTGATGGACAAGATCCGCGTGGTCATCGACCAGTCCGTGGTGGAGCCCGGAGCCAGGGACGGCGAAATCATCTGCTACGGCCCCAACGTCATGAATGGCTACCACAACAAGCCCGAGGCCACGAAAGAGATCATGATCCCTGACGGCGGCGTGAGGACCGGCGACCGGGGCCGCTTCGACGAGGACGGGTTCCTGTGGATCACGGGCCGCATCAAGGAGCAGTTCAAACTCGAGAACGGCAAGTACGTGTTCCCCGCGGCCCTGGAAGAGGACATCTGTCTGAACCACTTTGTCCAGAACGCCCTGATCTACGGCGCCAACAGGGCCTACAACGTCTGCATGATCGTGCCCGACCCCGTCGCTCTGGACGCATACGCCCAGAAGAACAACCTGCCAAGAGACTACAAGACCCTTGTCGAGAACAAGGACATCCAGAACATGATCACGCGCGAGATCCTGGACGGGCTGAAGGCCAAGTACGGCAGCTACGAGATCCCGAGGAAGTTCATATTCATCTCAGAGCCCTTCACGCTGGAGAACGGCATGCTCACCCAGACCATGAAGCTCAAGCGCAGGGTCATCACGGAGAGGTTCACCGACAGGATCGAGGCCCTGTACAAAGAAGGCGAGTAAGCCGGAGAACCATGTGCATACAGGGAAGGGGAGGCCGTGAGGCCCGCCCCTTCCCTCTTTCTGCGACAGAACCACTCGGTCCACAATAACCGTCACCATCGACAGTCTCACCGGGGCCCTGGAAGACGGCGGCATCTACACGACCGGCATCACTCTCGCATCCGTCGACATGGACCAGACCGACGACGTCGGGACGACGCACCTTACGGGTAGCGTGCGCGTAAGCAGGCAGGCGTCGGCAGGAAGTGTGGCGGAAACCGTGCACAATACCCCGTCGGATAGCTTCCGGATCACCAGTGACGGCATCGATATCACTGCCTCCGCCTACTCGCTGAGCGTTGCCTCCTCCCTGGGAGGGGGTTTCACGCTGGATGATGCCGGGGAAGAGATGCTCCATGAGATCGAGCACATGGAGGGCGCTTTCACCATGACCGTGGTCAGCCCGGTCCGGGGGACCGATCCGCTGAGACTTACGGAAGGATCGATCATGATCGAGGCGGAAGACCTCGGCTCATTGACACTGAGATTCCTGACAGGGGGCACGGTGGACCTGGTCGTGGACGCGGACGGTGACGGTGCCATCGACAGCACGCTGTCCGTTCCCCTGGGACGAGCTGGGCTGAAAGGCCCTGCACAAACCAAAAAAGCGGACCCCATGCCTCGGCACGGGGTCCGCTGAAGTCCTGTCTTGGGAAAACGCCGGCTACCCGGCTATCCGCTTGACCGTCCTGTCCGCGATGAGGTCGTTCAGCTCCTGCAGGAGGACCCTCTCGTGGGCGTCGATCACCCCGTCGGCGTGCGCCAGCTCGATGATCTCCTCGTACTCGGAGTTCTTGATGACGTGGTCGTCGATGGCCTTCTTGATCAACTCGTCGAGATTCTTTCCGCTCTTTGTCAGCATGTGTTGTCCTTTCTCGGTTTTCTGGGGTTCTGGAGAATGTATCATGAAGGAGGCGTGCGTGTCCAGAATCAGGGATGACGCGGTGCGCCCTGTGGTGGTATGGTGAGCCTACAGGGGGCTTGCATCATGCCGCACTTCTCCCACACGGTCCGTGATGAAATCGCGGTCCTCACCATGAACTCCGGCGAGAACCGGTTCAACCCGGAGTTCCTCGCCGAAATCAGCACGGTCATGGACGCCATCGAGGCCAGCGACGCCAGGGTGCTGGTGGTCACCTCGGCCCACCCCAGGGTCTTCTCCAACGGCATCGACCTCGACTGGGTGCTGCCCGTGCTCCGGAAACGCGACGTGGAGGCCTTCCACGCCTACCTCACCCTCATGCGGACCCTCATGCGGCGCCTGACGCTCTTCCCCATGCCCACCATCGCGGCCGTCAACGGACACGCCTTTGCCGGCGGGGCGGTGCTGGCCTGCTGCTTCGACTTCCGGTTCATGCAGACAGGCCACGGCTATTTCTGCCTGCCCGAGGTGGACCTGGGCGTGCCCTTCCTGCCCGGCATGATCGCGGTGCTCAAGAAGGCCATGCCTCTGGCCGTGCTGGAGGAGCTGCAGTATGCTGGGACGCGGCTGAAGGCGGAGGAATGCGCTGCCCGCGGGATCGTGCACACGGCCTGCACGCCGGATGAGCTCTTGGAAAGGGCCATGGCCTTTGCCATGTCCCTGAGAAAGCGCCGGGACGTCATCGCAGAGATGAAGCGGGTCATGCACGCAGAGGTGATCCGGGCCATCGACGTGGAGGACATGGAAAAGATCGAGGCCGGCTGGCACGAGTGGTTCATGAACGTCCCTGTGTGACGAGTCCACGGGCCTGAGCATATCACCTCGTGCATCAAAACGCTTGAAAACGGAGGAAACCATGGACGTGTTCATCGACTACCCGAAACGCATCGAAAAGATCCGCGAGGAGATGCGCACCAGCGGCATCGACCTCCTCGTCGGGACACGCACCGTGAGCCTGTGCTACGTGTCAGGCGCCTTTGTCCCCTGGAGGAGCACCGTGCTCGTCTCCCTGGACGGGTACATGTCCCTGACCACGCTGCTCATCGACCTGGAGCGGATGAGGCACGAATCCTGGCTCTCGACCCTGCACGGCTATGCACCCCTGCCTGGCATGGACCTCTGGGACGTCACCATGCACCAGATCAGGGGCCTGAAACTCGAAAAAGCCAGAATAGGCGTGGAGGTCGGCCACTCACCCCGGGGCAACACGGGCTACCTCTTTTCCACGGAGTTCGACCTGCTCAGGCAGGCCCTGCCGGATGCCGTCTTCGTCCCGGCGAACCACATCGTGGACAGGGCCTCGTACATCAAGGAGCCCGGCGAGATCGCGCTCATGCGGCAGGCCGCCGCCATGGCGGACTCCGCCGTGGAGCGGGTGAAGGAGGCGCTGTGCGTGGGCATGACCGAGGCCGAGGTCGCGGGCATCGGCGAGATGGAGCTCAGGCGTCTCGGCAGTTCGTACCACTGGGCAGCGACCGGTTCCTCCGAGGTGGCCTCGGGCTACCGCGCCTGCTGGGCCATGAACGGGACCACCCCGCCCAGCACCAAGCTCATCCAGAAAGGCGAGAACGTCATCGTGGACTTCCACCCCTGCTGCAGCCTCTACTACTCCGACCTGGCGCATAACTTCATCATCGGGGAGCCAAGCGCCGAGCAGGTAAAGCTGGCTGACGCGTTCACCCGAACCGCGCAGGCCCTCATCAGCGGGCTGAAAGCGGGCAGCACGGTGGGACAGGTCTTCCGCACGGTGCACGAAACGGTGAACGAGCTCGGGTATGCGGGGTACACGATCCCGTCTTTCGGCCATGGGCTGGGCGTCATGGGGCACGAGTGGTACCCGGCCATCGTGGACAACGACGAGTTCAGGAACGTGATCCTCGAGGAGAACGCGGTGGAGGTGGCCTTCCTCGCCATGGCCGTGCCCGGGGTGTGCGGCATGCGTCTGGAGACCCCGGTGCGCGTCACCGCAAACGGCGGCGAGATGCTCTGCGCCACCGAGCCCGTCCTCACGGTCATCGAGGGGTGACCCCTGCCCGGAGCAAAATCCGTATCCCTTCCCGACTCCGCCCGGGGGGACAATTCTGCTCCGCACAGGACCTGGCGAAGATGGCGGTTGCATTTCCCGCAGAAGAAGCTTAGTGTGCCTGCGAGATCAGGTATTGCCTGAAACCCATCACGCTCCACCATCAGGGTAGTCCCTCAGGTCTTGATGCAGAAGTACCATACCGGCCCCGGGGGGAACTCGATGGAAAATGAAGCGGCAGCATCGGCCTTGGAATTTCATGCCTCCTCACTGTGCTCCCCCTTCCCTGGAAAGGACTGACCCCTATCATGAAGATAGCCCTCATCATCCCGAAAAACGGCACCGAGAGTTCCCGAAGCTTCTACGACTACCGGTTCTACGCCGAGTTCCTGCTCTCGAAGAAATACATCTCCTACCTCCTGGCCATCCCGACCCTCGTCTCTCTGACACCGAGGCACCACGAGATCAGGGTGTTCGACGAGAACATCGAGAAGATCGACTATGGCTGGCAGGCCGACCTGGCGGGCATCAGCGTCAGGACCATGTTCGCCAAACGGGCGTATGCCATTGCGGCGCGGTACCGGGGGCTCGGGGTGAAGACGGTGCTGGGGGGTATCCACCCGTCCATGTGCCCGGAAGAGGCCCTTGAGCACTGCGACTGCGTGGTCACCGGCGAGGCGGAGGAGGTCTGGGGAACTCTCCTGAAGGATGCCGAAGAGGGCGCTCTGAAGAGGCTCTATTCCACAGGCTCCCATGTTGACCTGAAGGCCTCGCCCGCAGCGGTGAGGGACAGCCTATCCCGCACGCGCTATCTCCAGGACATCGTGCAGACCACCAAGGGATGTCCCTACCACTGCGAGTTCTGCTCGGTGTACGCCTTTGACGGGCAGAAGATCAGGAGCAGGCGCATCGACGCGGTGCTCGAAGAGATCCGCGACATCACCTCGCACCGCTCTGCCTACAAGAAGAAGAATGCCGTCTTCTTTGCCGACGACAACATCATTGCCGATAAGAAGTATGCCCGCGAACTGTTCAAGGCGCTGAAGCCGTACAACATCAACTGGTCGTGCCAGGCCTCCATCAATCTCTCCCGGGAGGACGAGCTGCTCGGCCTCATGCGGGACAGCGGGTGCGGCGCCGTCCTCATAGGGTTCGAGTCCATATCGCAGAAGAACCTCGAGGCCATGCACAAGCAGGTCAACCAGCGCTACGACTACACAGAGGCAGTCAGAAAGATCCAGTCGTTCGGCATCATGGTCCACAGCGCCTTCATCGTGGGCTACGACTTCGACTCCGAGACCACCTTCGATGAGCTCATCGCCTTCCTCAGGGAGACCAACCTCCTCATGCCGCTCATCAACGTGCTCACCCCCTTCCCGGGTACCGAGCTGTTCAAGCGCCTGGAGAAAGAAGGTCGCATCCTCCACAAGGACTGGGACAAATACGATGCCAAGAACGTCGTGTTCAGGCATCCGACCCTGCTACCGGAGGAGCTGAAGGACGGCTACATGCGGGTTATCAGGGATGCATACTCCTTCGAATCCATCTGGAGAAAGCTGAACTATTACTGGGACAGGGATTTCTGGAAGCACGCAAACGAGGTTGACCCGGTGAAATTCTTCTATCGGTTCGCCTTTGCACTGCGCCTGCTCACCCTGCTCTCGCTGAAGAACAAGGAACGCTCACGGTTCATCATGAAGGTCCTGCCCAGGGTGTTCAACCCCCGCGTCAGGGTGTCCACCATCCTCACCATGATGGCATACAACGACTTTGCATACAGTGTCCGGGAGCATGAAGCACTGGAGTGTGAACCGGCGTCTCATCATACAGTGGACGGGATCGTTTCTCCGCTCACCGCTGCGGGGGCGGCCGAACACATCGAGAAGTCCCCGGTTCATCCCGGAGGGTGAGGGACCGGATCACACGGCACAGGGAGAACCGCTCCCCTCACCGGTCTCTCCTACGAAGCGGCCCCCTCCGACACGCTCTTTTTCTCCCCGGGAGCACTCTCCTCTTCCCCGGGCGCGCTCTTCTTCTCCGCCGGTGCAGCGAAGAAGCTCTCCATCTTCTCGAGGTAGATCCGCGCCTTCCTCTTGGCGGCCTCGTTCACGAAGGTCTTGTCCGGATAGGTGTTGGCAGGCGTATCCAGCACCTTCTGGAGGGTGCTCCTGAACAGCTCCCTGTCCTGCATCCGGACCGCGTAGAACCGCGCGTACATGACATGGATCATGAGGAGGCTGTCGCCGCTGTAGAGCACGGCCGCTTCGAACTGTTCCTTGGCCTTGTCCGGGTCTCCTCCGTCCGCCTTTGCCCGGAGCGCGTAAGCCGCACCGAGGGCCGCATGGACGGTGCCGCCGGCGTACGACCGGTCGATGGTGTTGATGAACTCGAGCATGGCCTCGATCCTGGCGACCGAGTCGGAGAACTCCGGCACGTCGCGGTTGAGGCTGATCCATCCGAGCCAGTTCATTGCCGTCCAGTAGAGCGCGGGCAGGTTTCTCTTGTCGAAGTTGTACGGCAGGGCCTTTCTGTATCTCGAGATGTCATCGTCGAAGGCCTGGTCGAAGAAGCTGTAGCGCCTCAGCTCGGACAGGGCCAGGTCCCGCCCCTTGAGGTAGTTTGCCATGGCCTCCTTCTGGTCGGTGTCTTCCAGGCAGCAGTAGGCATACCCGTAGTATGCACCGGCTGTCCGGTAGATGAAGGACAGATCGAGCGGGTTCTTCTTCTCGTTCACCACGATGAGGTCTTCCATCTGCTCGAGGTGGCTCGTGGCGGCCCGGCAGAAGACATCCACATCCGGGTTCGTGTTCGCCGTGGTGTAGATATCCTCAAGGTAGGAGCCCAGGGGCTGATCGGCAGGGGCCTTATGGGCGCACCCCTGGAGCACGGCAAGTGCGGCAAGGGTTCCGAACAGGACGACAAACCTGCATGAACGTGGGACCATACAACCTCCTTTATCCGCGGGAGCAGTCACGGGGCCTTCCCGCAAGCGATCATCGCTTCCATGCGAAGCATATCTCTCATTCTACCACACCTGGAGGGAATGTGGACAGTTTTTTCCGGGAACCCCGGTGCGGTGGCGGTGGCAGTCCTCTTTTTCCCGGCATGGAAAGAAAGGGCCCCCGGGCCTTCCCGGGGGCCATGGAACTGGAGGCACTGCCCTTTCCGTGCTTGTGTTTTCACAGATAGTCCATGGCCCTGATGGCCAGGGCCTCGTTCACGCCGTCCTCGATCATGCTCGCGCGCGCGTCGCGGTACATCTTCTCCACCGGGAATTCCTTGGCCAGGCCGTACCCGCCCATGATCTGCATGGCCTCGCTGGCGACGAACGTGGCAGTCTCGGTGGAGAGGCACTTGGCGGCCACGGCGTGCACCACCGAGGGTGCAAGCGGGTTCCTGACGTTGTACAGCGCCATCCTGCGGGCACTGGCCCGAGCGGCCTCGACCTTTTCGAACATCTTCATGAGCTTAAGCTTGACGGGCGCGTGCTCGATGATGGGCACCCCGCCCTGGACCCTCTGACGCGCATAGGCGAGGGCCTCGTCGAAGGCCGCCTTTGCGAGGCCGGCGAACACGACGGCCATGCCGCCGTTCACCGTGGCCAGGCCCTGGCCGCCGGATGCGTTGATGAGGTCCGGATACGGGACGACCATGTACCCCTTCGGCATGCGGACCTCCTCGAAGATGAGTGAGCCCTGGTTCAGCGGCCGCTGTCCCATCTTGTCCAGGGGTTTGCCCCGGGAGATGCCCGGCAGGTCCAACGGGACGATGGCCAGGCCCTGGCCCTGCATGCCCCGGGAGGGGTCGAGCGAGACGTGGAGAAGCGCATGGGTGGCGATGGTGCCGTTGGACACCCACGCCGATTTCTCGCCGTTGATGATGTATTCGTCCCCCCTGAGCACCGCCTTCACCGACGGGCCGCACCGGGGGTCGCTCCCGCCCAGGCTCCAGTCAGTGCCATGGTCGGGCTCGGTGATGGCCCAGCAGCCGATGAGCCTCCCTTCTCTGTCCGCGCAGAAATCCCTTGAGAGCTGCTGCATGGCGGGCGTGGGGATCAGGGCCGCGAAGTTGAAGGGCATGCATGACACCCCCATGCTGATGGCGAGGCCGGCATCCGCGTAGCCGAGCTGCTCTGCGATGAGGATGGAGGCCATGGGGTCGTTCTCGCCTGCCATGCCGCCGCACGTGCTGGGAATCTGCAGGGTGTGGAGGCCGAGTTCCCGGAAGCCCCTGAACACGTCCCAGAGGACCGAGCTATCCGCGATGACGTCGGCCGGATCGGCCAGTCTGTCCAAGGCAATGCCCGCAGGCCGCATCATATCCATGGCGAACTTCCTCACCTCGGAGAGCATGGACTGTGTCAGTGGGCTTAAGTCCAGGTCGATGTCCCGGTATGTCATTGTTCGGGCCCCTCCATAACCTGCTTCTTTCCCGCGGCGATGAGGATCATTTCATGTCCCACTTCAGGAAGGCGTGGGGCAGGAACTGCATGAGGTCCGCCTCGGCCACGACCTTGCCGCCCAGCATGGAGTTGTCGCCCCTGGTGTACACGGCGCCGAGCATCCGCACGACCTGGACTTCGGACCACGGGTCGTAGGCCGAGTCCCTCAGTACGATCTCCGCCTCGCCGTAGACCTTCTCCTTAGGTCTGAACAGCGTTTCCTGCCTGACGAGCCTGGGGTTGTAGTCCATGGAGCCGGGCTCGGGAGACGGGAAATACTTGAAGTTGTAGCCGATGCCCTTCATGCTGCCGTCGGGCTCGTACAGGCCTTCGAGCATCTCCTTCACGGCGGGCTCGTTCGTCCTGCCGGTGAGTCGTGCACTGACCTCCATGAACCTGACGCCGCGGCGCTCGGTCCATCCGTGCACCTTCTCGCCCGTGCGCTCGAAATGGATGTCCGCCATCTTCTTGGGGTAGCCGTAGACCTCCCTGCCCCCGGCCATGGCAATGTCGCTGGTCACGGGCATGGACAGGCAGTAGCCTCCCTCCTCTCCCTGAAAGGTCGCCCGAACGAACAGGGCGCTCTCGTGGTAGGTGACGTCGAAGTTGGTGGCCGGGTACCATGCCACGAAGGCCATAGCGATGGGCATGGGGGCGGGCTCCAGCGGGGCGGGAACCAGGCGCCTGACGATCTCCGGCTTGGTCTCCCAGAAGACGAGGAGCATCTGGGCGTCGTAGAAGTCGGCGGTGGCCCTCATGTTGGCCATGATCTCATCAAAGGTTTTTACGAATCCCATGGACATGTCCTCCTGGTGTCAGAGTTGCAGGTGCCGTTCACGGCGCCTGTGGGAAGGATATGACAGGACTCAATTAATTCCGAATAAAAGCCTCATGAAAGACACAGGGAGGAACAGATGATTACCCATAATTATGACCTCCTGATGGTATGCAACCGCTCAGGATGGCCCTACACTCATCTGGGTGGTGACCTTGCGCCGACTCAGGGCTGCGCAGTCTGGAACAGCCAGGTGGAGAGGTAGCGCTCCCCGGTATCCGGGAGCAGGACCACGATGGTCTTGCCTGTGGCCTCTTCCCGCTTCGCCAGCTCGAGGGCCGCCCACATGGCCGCGCCGCTGGAAATGCCCACCAGGATCCCCTCCCTCCGGGCGAGCGCCCGGGCTGTCCTCCCGGCATCCTCGTGATTCACCGGGATGACCTCGTCGATCACGTCCCGGTTCAGGACCTCCGGCACGAAGCCTGCGCCGATGCCCTGGATCTTGTGAGGGCCAGGTTTACCTCCGCTGAGCACCGGCGAGTCGGACGGCTCGATGCCGATGATCTTCACGCCGGGACTGCGCGCCTTCAGGACCTCCCCCACCCCGGTGATGGTGCCGCCCGTGCCGATGCCTGCCACGAAGTAGTCCACCTTTCCTGCCGTGTCGCTCCAGATCTCCTCTGCCGTGGTCTTCCGGTGGATCTCGGGGTTGGCCGGGTTCCTGAACTGCTGGGGCATGAAGCCGTTCCTCGTCTCTCTGCAGAGCTCCTCGGCCTTTTCCACCGCACCCTTCATGCCCCTTGATCCCTCGGTGAGCACGAGTTCTGCCCCCAGGATGGACAGGAGCTGCCTGCGCTCCATGCTCATGGTCTCGGGCATGGTGAGGACGAGGCGGTAGCCCCTGGCCGCACACACGAAGGCAAGGCCGATGCCGGTGTTTCCGCTGGTGGGTTCGATGATCACCGTGTCTTTGTTGATGAGGCCCTCCTTCTCCGCGGCCTCGATCATGGCCACGCCGATGCGGTCCTTGACGCAGGATAGCGGGTTGAAGGACTCGAGCTTGGCGAGGATGGTTGCCCCCAGGCCTTCGGAGAGGCGGTTGATCCTCACGAGCGGGGTGTTACCCACGGTCTTCGTTATGTCTTCATACACCATGTGCGTACCTCCTTTACGCCTTCTCCAGGGCCCGGCCGATGTCCGCGATAATGTCGTCCGCGTGCTCGATGCCGACGGAGAGCCGGATGAAGTCCGGCGTGACTCCTGTGGCGAGCCGCTCCTCGTCGGTGAGCTGCTGGTGGGTGGTGGTGGCCGGGTGGATGGCCAGCGTCTTGGCGTCGCCGATGTTGGCCAGGTGGGACACGAGCTCGAGGCCCTCGATGAAGCGCCTGCCCGCCTCCATGCCTCCCCTGATGCCGAACCCGATAATGGCGCCTGAACCTTTGGGCAGGTACTTCTCCGCCTTCGCATGCTCAGGGCTCGTCTTCAGCCCCGGATAGGTGACCCACGAGACCTTTGCGTGCCCCTCCAGGTACTGCGCCACGGCCAGTGCGTTCTCCGAGTGCCTGGGCATGCGCAGGTGGAGCGTCTCCAGGCCCTGCAGGAACAGGAAGGCATTGAACGGGCTGAGCGCGGGCCCCAGGTCGCGGAGCAGCGTGACCCTAGCCTTGATGATGTAGGCCTGGGCGCCCAGGGTCTCGTGGAAGTTCAGGCCGTGGTAGCTGGCATCGGGATCCGTGATGAGGGGGAATCTGCCACCCTCCCAGTCGAACCTGCCCGAGTCCACGATGACGCCGCCCAGAGAGGTGCCGTGGCCGCCGATGAATTTCGTTGCCGAGTACACCGCGATGTCAACGCCGTGGTCGAACGGCCTCAGGAGGTACGGGCTCACGGTGTTGTCAAGTACGAAGGGCACCCCGGCCCGGTGTGCGATGTCCGAGACCGCATCGAGGTCCGTGACGTCGAGCTTGGGGTTGCCGATGGACTCGGCATACACGGCCTTGGTCCTCGGGCCGATGGCCCTCTTCAGGGCATCGAGATCCGTTGAGGGCACGAACCTCACCGTGACTCCCATGCGGCCGAGCGTGTGGCGGAACAGGTTGTAGGTGCCGCCGTAGAGGTTGTCCATGGACACGATCTCGTCGCCCGCCCGTGCAATGTTCAGAAGCGCCAGGGTGATGGCAGACTGGCCGCTCGCCACGGCCAGGGCCCCGATGCCGCCGTCCATGAGGGCCATGCGCTTCTCGAACACGTCGGTGGTGGGGTTCATGAGCCGGGTGTAGATGTTGCCCGGCGCCTTCAGGGCGAAGAGGTCCGCCGCGTGCCCCGTGTCCCTGAACTGGAAGGACGTGGTCTGGTAGATGGGCACGGCCCTCGCCCCGGTGGCGGGGTCTGGCTCCTGGCCGCCGTGCAGGAGCAGGGTTTCCGTTCTCAACGATGTATCAAGTATGCCCATATCAACCTCCTTATGTGCAGTTCGCTCCAAGCGTTATACGTTGCATCAAGCCCTGTATTCCAGCATCCTGCGGATGCACTGCCTGGCACCGTGCATGGTCTCTCGCTCCAGGGTTATCTCGTGCCGCATCGACTGGAGCGCGTGGAGTACCTTCTCCAGGGTGTTGCGCTTCATGTTGGGGCATACGGCGAGCTCGCTGGCCGGATGGAACCGTTTAGCAGGGTTGTCTGCGCGCATCCGGTGGAGGATTCCGATCTCCGTGGCCACGATGAACTCCTGGGCCTTCATCTCCGTGGCATACGAGCACATGGCCTCTGTGGACAGGACCTTGTCCGCCAGGTGCCTGACCTCGGAAGTGCACTCGGGGTGGGCCAGGACCACGGCGTCCGGGTGCAGTCCCCTGGCCGCGGTCACGTGTTCCGGCAGGATCTTCACGTGGGTGGGGCAGAAGCCCTTCCATGGGATGATGTCGCAGCCCGTGGCCTCGGCGGCGTAGCCTGCCAGGTGCCTGTCCGGGACAAAGATCACCCTGCCGCCCCTGTTCATGATGTCGCGCACCATGCTCTCCGCGTTGGCGGACGTGCAGCACAGGTCGCAGACCGCCTTCACCTCGGCTGAGGTGTTTACGTAGCAGAGCACCGTGGCGTCCGGGTATTGCTCCCTGAGGGCCAGCACGTTCTCGGCCGTGACCATGTCAGCCATGGGGCAGCCGGAATCCATGTCCGGGAGCAGCACGGTCTTGCCCGGCGAAAGAACCTTGGCCGTCTCGGCCATGAAGTGCACGCCGCAGAACACGATGACCTTTGCATTGGTGCCCGCGGCCTGGATGCTCAGACCCAGGGAGTCGCCCACGAAGTCGGCGATGTCCTGTACCTCGGGGAGCTGGTAGTTGTGGGCCAGTATGACGGCGTCTCTCGCCTTCTTCAGACTCATGATCTCGCTGACGATATCCATGCCCGCTCCTCAGATGTGGTACATCCCGGCCGCTGCGCCCTTTTCCCTGCTCTTCCCGGCCAGGTCCTCGAGGGTAATCGAGTCCAGCGTCTCGGATATCTTCCCGCTCAGCGCAGACCAGAGGTCCCTGCTCGTACAGGTACCCGAGCGCGGGCACACATCCGGGTTCTTCACGCAGTCCACCAGGCAGGTTCCTCCCTCCAGGACGTCCACGATCTCCCTGAGCGTGATTTGCGATGGATTCCTGGCAAGGGAGTAGCCGCCGTGGGCCCCGCGGGTTGAGGTCACCAGGCCCGCCGCCTTCAGGGGGATCATGATGAGGCTCAGATACTTTTCCGAGATCCCCTCCTGACCGGCAATGTCCTTGAGAAAGACCTGGCCCTTCCCGCCCTGGTGAGCAATGGCAAGGTCCAGCATGAGTCTGACCCCGTACCGTGACCGCGTAGACAGCTTCATGGATAATACCTTTCTTTATCTATTGATTAACTAGTATTTAGACGCAAAGACGTTCCCTGTCAAACCATTTCTGCGACCGCGGTCATGCGTGTCAGGGTGGGCTGTGCGCTACAGCTTCATTCTCAGTTCGATGATACAGGAATCACCGGGCGAGGAATATTTCTCCACATCAACGCCGAGATCCCTCATGGTGAGGCCCGACGTCACTGCCATCTTCTCGATGTCCCGCAGACACTGGGTGACGAGGCTGGAGACCCTGGTTTTCGCGGCTTCCACGTTGTTGTGTGTGGTTTGTAGTGTACCTGTATCCATAACTACACCCCCTCACTTGACAGTATGTACCCTCACCCCTGCTGAAACAATATCCATGCCAGGGGGCATGTTCTAACAATTTCAAGAGGGTAGGGATCTGTCAGGCATGCACCCGGACGAAAAACGTACATCCTCGCGCAAGAAACGTTCACCGGGCAGCCATGCCCAGCGGCATCACGGGATCCTGGCTGGGATGAGGGGTCATAAGGTCAGCCACGTCGGGGGCCTTGCCGCGACTGCGGGAGAATCCCCTTGAACAATAGCTCCAAACCTGGGAATATGAAGACCAGCACGAGAAGCGTCATGCAAAGAGGGAGGAGCATCCCCCATGAAACCACTGTTCGCACGCTGGATCCTGCCGGTATTCCTCACCCTGGCCCTGGCCGCATGCAGCAGCATCATGCCAGCGACAAAGATCGACACCATCCTGACGAACCCCAGGGAATACGCAGACAAGACCGTCACGGTCTCCGGGACCGTGGAAGACACCTTCAGCCTGGTGGTGATCAAGTACTTCGTGCTCAGGGATGAAACCGGAACGATACCGGTCATCACCCAGAGGACCATGCCTGCCCGGGGCAACGAGATCCGGGTGACGGGCACGGTGCAGGACGCCTTTTCCCTGGGCGACCAGCACCTGGTGGTGCTCCTGGAAAAGTAGTACTCTCAGCGCCTGCACCAGAGTCGGCACGGGTGCTCCCCGCAGCACCTGCACCCGGGGATCACCGCTCTCAGAATTCCTCGAAATCCTCTACGCCGCCTGAGGATGTCGAACCTCTCCCAGGGGCCGGCACCGGCTGTTGCATCCCTGCACTGACTTTCTTTCCCACAGATACCTGCGTCTCCTGTCTCACGGTAAACCGCGAGACCGTCCTGGCCAGGTCCTGTGCCTCGCTGCTCAGGCTGTCCGAGGTGCTGGCGAGCTCCTCCACGGTGGAGGCGTTCTGCTGGGTGGTGGTGTCGATCTGGGCGATGGCCCGGTTCAGCTCGTCCACCCCGGTCGCCTGCTCGCTGGATGCGGCCGCGATCTCCTCCATGACTTGGGAGAGGTCCTGGATGTGCCGGATGATCTGCTCCAGGGACTCCCCGGACTTCTTCACCATGGCGTCGCCCGCGGCGATCTTGTTCACCGTGTCCTCGATGAGGGCCTTGATCTGGCGCGATGCCTCTGCGGAGCGCTGGGCCAGGGCCCGGACCTCCTCGGCCACCACGGCGAAGCCCTTGCCGTGCTCACCTGCGCGGGCCGCCTCCACCAGGTAGTCAATGCTGGGGAGACGCACCCCGAATATGGTGTCCACATTCTTCTTGATCCCGAGCATGGAAAAGTAGCCTATGCCCCCGATCACTACCATGAACACGATCATGATGATGAACCCGCCCGTCAGTTTCGTCCGTATCTTCACGTCTATAATCCCTGCCATACAATTATGCCCTCCCCAGTCCGTGTGGGTTCCATTCCGAGGTGCGGAGCCCGCCCTCGATGTTCTTCATCATCGGCATGAGGTCCGTCACGATCGTCAGCGTTCCCGGGAGATTCTCCCGGCGCAGGGAGTAACCTCGCACAATAAAAATAATTACGAACTGGACCGTTTAAGAAAAGGGCAGGGACTTTTCCACCCCGCAACGGGTTTCACTACCGTTTCAGTAGTATTCCATTGCACGACAGTCCTCTCCGCTGTATAGTGCGTCCCTGTCCATGGCCATCAAGCACCGCGGCAGTGTCCGCCATGATAGGCAGGAGGAGGGTGACATCATGAAGGGAAGCGTCGTTTCCGTCAACATCAGCTCTGACAAGGGACAGAAGAAGCACGGTATCGGTGCGGGTCTCCTCATCGTGAATCACGGCCTGGCTCATGACGCCCACGCAGGCATGGAGACCCGGCAGGTGAGCCTCCTGGCCAGGGAGAGCATCGAAAAGATCCGCGCCAAGGGCCTCGACGTGAAGCCCGGCGATTTTGCGGAGAACCTCACCACCACAGGCATCATCCTCCACGAGCTGCCCCTTGGCACCCGGTTCAGGGTGGGAGAGGCCGTGATCCTGGAGCTCACCCAGATCGGCAAGGTCTGCCACGACCGATGCGCCATCTTCAGACAGGTGGGCGACTGCGTCATGCCCCGCGAGGGGGTCTTCGCCAGGGTCATTTCTGGAGGCGATGTGAAGGCGGGGGACACGATCCGGGTTGTGCAGTGAACCCTGCTGTTCAAGGGAAAATGGGCTTGCTTCTTCGTTTATCACCCATCATAATATCCAAGAAAGAGGTCATTGCATCATGTGTCTGCATCCCTGTTTCCATCGACACTTCGCATTGAGGGAGGGAATCATGAAGAAGGTCCTGGCGTTCTCCATCATTCTTCTGTTCATCATCGCCCAGTCCGCCTACGCCCAGTGGGGCTCGGGTCAGAAGGGCCCCAAGATCCGCGGCGACTTCAAGCCCGTGGTGGGCGCCTGGTCCGAGTACCAGGTCAAGGCGCCGGGCACGGCACCCTACAAGATGAAGATGGCCATCGTGGGCAAGGAGGGCAATTCCTTCTGGTACGAGACCGTCACCGACGGGCCAAGCGGCCGCGGCATCATGAAGATGCTCGTGTCCGGCGACCCGAATGACCAGAAGAGCGTCAAGCGCATGATCATGAAGCAGGGCAAGGAGCCTGCCATCGAAATGCCGGTCATGGGGGGACAACAGCAGGCCGGCGCCCAGGAACCCAAGGGCAAAATGGTGGACAAGGGCATGGAAAAGGTCACGGTCCCTGCCGGCACCTTTACGGCCAGGCACTACCAGTACATCTTCGAGAAGGACGTCATGGACTCGTGGATCGCGGAAAAGGTCTCCCCCTACGGTCTGGTCAAGTCAAAGGGCAAGGACTTCGAGATGCAGCTCACCGGGTACGGCACGGGCGCCAAGACCGGCATCACCGAAACGCCCCAGAAGTTCCAGATGCCCAAAATGCCCGCAGGCATGCCCAAGGGCATGATGCCCCCGGGCATGGACATGCCCGAGGAGTAACTCTTGTCCTCCGGCACAGGGGGGCCATGGCCCCTCTGCCTGGCCTGCATCGAGCCCAGGGGTTGCATGATGAAGAAGGCGGCTCCCCTCATCCTGGCCCTCGCGGCCATGCTCTCGTTGTACCTGGCGTCCTGCCGGGATACCGATGAGGTTTCCGCCCCCGGCCAGACGCCCCTTGTCGGCAAGGCAGCGGCTTCCCCGCAGGCTCCGGACGTGGTGCGGCTGAAGAAGTTCAGCTACGTGGACAGCACGGGCATGGGCTGCGAGGCCTTCAGCCTCCTCACCCCTGTCGGGTGGGAGTTCTCGGGCGGCATCGACTGGGTGTTCGACAACCCGGGCATGCCCGCTACGGCCCGCTTCAGGGTGAAGAACCCTGCAGGCTCCGAAGAGCTCGAGGTCTTCCCCAACCAGGCCATGTTCTGGACCGACAACCAGATGCTGCTCGCCACCTTCCCCGTGGGGTCAAGGTACTTCGGGGCCGAGGTGCGTCCCGTGCTCGGGCCGCAAGAGGCCCTCGCCTCCGTCGTGATCCCCCGTTTCCGGGGCAAGGCCCGGGGGCTCGCCGTGGTGGGCTCGGAGCACCTGCCCGAACTGGCAAAGGCATTGCATGCCGGCGCCCCCCAGCCCGGGGTGCGGGCCTTCGGCGATGCGGCCAAGGTGCGCATCGAGTACAGTCTGGGCGGCATTCCCATGGAGGAGGAGATCTTCGCCGTGGTGGAGGGGTTCTCGTTCTCCATGCAGGGCATGCAGGGAATCATCACGAACACCAACTGGTACGTGGACTACATCTTCTCCTTCAAGGCCGAAAAGGGCGGCCTCCACAGGGCGGCCCCGCAGTTCCAGGCCATGATCAACTCCTTCCGGGTGAACCCGCAGTGGTTCAGCAGGTACAACCAGCTCGTGGAGGCCCTCATCCAGGCCCAGATCCGGCAGATCCGGTCCATCGGCGAGCTGAGCCGTTACATAAGCCGGACCAGCAGCGAGATCAGCGATTCCATGATGCAGTCCTACAACGAGCGCCAGAAGGTCTACGACCGCATCGGCGAGAAGGTGAGCGAGTCCATCCGGGGCACCGAGCGCTACGTGAACCCCCTGGAGGGCTCAGAGGTGGAGCTGCCGGGCGGCTATAGTCACGTGTGGACGAATCCCCTGGGAGAATACCTCCTCACGGACAGCCCGTCCTACAACCCCAACGAGGAATCGAACGGGAACTGGCAGGAGATCCAGAGAAAACCGTAAAGGAGGCAGATCATGGAATCGGCCGACATGAAGCAGGGCCTGATACGGGCACTCATCACCCTGGGCGTGCTCCTCATCCTCCTCGGACTCGTCACGGGACTCCTGGTCCCTGAACTGGCAAACCCGAGGATGGCCCTTGCGAGCCACATGGAGGGCGTGATGAGCGGCATGCTGCTCGTGGTCATGGGCCTCATCTGGCACAGGCTGAACCTGGGCAGCGGCTTCATGAGGGCGGCCGCCGGGCTCCTGGCCTACGGCGCCCTTGCCAACTGGCTCAATCCCCTGCTCGGCGCCGTCTGGGCCGCGGGCTCGTCTGTGATGCCCATGGCCGGGATGGGCCACCGGGGAACCCCCGCACAGGAGGCCATCATCGGCTTTCTGGCCGTGACCCTGGCGCTGTCACTGCTCGCGGGCATGGGCCTGGTGCTCAGCGGCCTGTTACGAAAGGGCCCGGGGGCTGCCTGACATGAACCCGGACCTGAAGGTGCTCGTCGTGGACGCGTGTTCAGGCTTCTACCGCATGGAGCGCTACCGCGTCGGCGACTTCTTCGGTCCCGTTGACCTGGGGCTCCACCTGGCCGGGAGATACAACAGCCTCAACATCGGGGTGGGGCTGCTCGCAGGCTCCATCCTCCCCGGGTCCAACCGGCTCGTCATCACGGGCTTCTCCCCGTGCTGGGGCGGCTTCTTCGTCTCCACCATGGGGGGCGCTGGCATCGTCTTCGACAACCTGGGCATCAACCTCCTCTGTATCAGGGGAACTGCGCCGCGGACCGCCATCCTCCGCCTCAACCGGTCCCATGCCGAGGAGGTAGACGTGCGGCTCGCGGCCGTAAACCTGGACGCGGCGTGGGAGGCCGGCCGGGGCGGCGTCTACGGCCTCATGGACCACGCCCTGGAACGCTACGGTGCGGACTACCGGGAGGCACCGCGCATCCTGGCCACCGGCCCCGCGGCCCTGGCCACCGACTTCGGGGCCCTGGTGTCCGCGCCGGTGGAGAATGGAAAGGTCTCTTTCGTGGACACCTGGGCGGGCCGGGGCGGGTTCGGATCCAAGTTGCTCCGGGAACACGGTATAGCTGCCGTCGTCTACGGCGGCACCTATATCGACGAGGACTTCAAAGACCGCAGGGTGGCGGACACGTGGTTCGAGGACAGGTACAGGAAGCGGCTTGCCGCCAAGGACCTCGAGGCCACCACCAAGTACCGGTTCGACCCGGCCTTCAACACGGGCGGCACCCTGGGCGTGAACTTCGCGGGCGCGGGCGGCAGCCTGCTGGCCTTCAACTACCGGAGCATCTACCTGGAAGAAGGCCGGCGCCTCGACATGCACCAGCGGTTCATCCTGGACCACTACCTGAGACAGTTCAACGAGGAGACCATCGCCCCGAAACATCAGCATACCTGCGGCGAGCCGTGCGCGGCCGTGTGCAAGAAGATGCGCGGGGAGTACAAGAAGGACTTCGAGCCCTACCAGGCCATGGGCCCCCTGTGCGGGGTCTTTGACCAGCGTGCAGCCGAGCTGCTCACCCACCACGCCGACCGCTGCGGCTTCGACGCCATCTCGGCGGGCGGGGTGCTCGCATGGCTCATGGAGTGCCTTGCAGAGGGCCTCCTTGACCCGGGGGACCTCGGTGTTACGCAGAGGCCGGCATTCTCGCCGGACGGCTTCGGTGTCGAGACCGACTCCATGCACAACGCCAGCATAGGCACGGCGCTGCTTGACGCCATCATCAAGAGAGAGGGCATCCTCGACCTCGCCGAGGGCGCGCGCAGGCTCTGCCGCAGGATCTCCCGGGACAGGGGCAGGGGTGTGCTCGACTGCTTCCTGTACACGGCCTTTGCCCGCAAGGGCTGGATGGTGCCCAACCAGTACTGGACCCCGGGCGTGCTCTCTCCCATGGCCGTCATGGGCAAGTACTACATGCACTACGGGAAGGAGTTCGTCCCGCCCCGCGAGCTCGGCAGAAAAAATGCCGAGCGGTTCGTCCACGAGCTCCTCATGGACAACTTGGGTTTCTGCCGGTTCCACCGCGCCTGGGCCGAGGAGATGATCCCCGAGATCATGGGGTCGCTCTTCGGCATGAAGGACGCCTGCGTGAAGAACGCCGCCATGACTGCGGGGCGCATCAACAGCAGGAACGCCTCGGTGTTCTGGGAGGGCTCCCGCGCCCTGGACTTCATCCGCACCTTTCTGGAGCGCGCCAGGGAGGCGGGCGGCTCGAAGGACCCGGAACTCGCGAAGTGGATCGACTTCTTCGACCGCGACCCATGGGAGGCGGGCCTCACCTTCTGGTACGAGGTCCACAAGGGCATCCAGGAGTCGCTGCGGGAGTTCTGAGGCCACCCTGTCACGGCCCTTTTCTCTCCCATTGTCATCCGGGCATCTGCGGCTCATGTAAAAAAACTGCAAAGCCAGGCAGTTGCAACCTCTTACCGATTGCATTTGCCCGTCAATGCACCTACAATCCTGCACCGGGCCCTGAGCTCATCAGCAGGGAGAAGAAGGGTTCCTGCCGATGAGCGTCTGGCCCGCGATGAATCGCACCGAATGAGAGGTTTCGCACAATGCTGACATTCCTTCCACCCACAGCGCGGGGCGTCATATCCATATCCCTCATGTTCCTGAACACCCTCTTCTGGGCTATCCCCTTCCACATCCTGGCCCTGACCAAGGTGCTCAGCAGGAACGAGGCCTGGCACCGGGCCTGCGCCCGGATCACCATGGCGGCCGGCAACATCTGGATCCGGGGACAGAACGGCATCCTCCGGCTCACCCAGCCCACGGTCT
The DNA here is from genome assembly GCA_029547045.1 of Deltaproteobacteria bacterium. GTDB lineage: Bacteria > Desulfobacterota > Desulfomonilia > UBA1062 > UBA1062 > MWEI01. Next base: position 129,492 of record JAKPQL010000063.1, read on the forward strand.
ACGAGGTCCACGGACTCGAGGGGCTCAGCAGGAAGGAGTGGTACTTCGTCAACTGCAACCACCAGTCCTGGGCAGACATCCTGGTGCTCTTCTACGCCTTCACCGGGCACATCCCGTTCTTCAAGTTCTTCCTCAAGAAAGAGCTCTTCTGGGTGCCGCTCCTGGGCATCTCGTGGTGGGCCCTGGACTTCCCCTTCATGCAGCGATTCTCCAAGAGCTTCCTGGAGAAGAACCCCCACATGAAGGGCAAGGACATGGAGACCACGAGAAAGGCCTGCGAGCGCTACCGCCACACCCCGGTGTCCATCCTCAACTTCCTGGAGGGGACCCGGTTCACGCCGGACAAGCACGCGAAGCAGGGCTCGCCCTACCGCCACCTCCTCAAGCCCAAGGCGGGCGGCTTCGCCTTTGCTTTAGCCGCCATGGACGGCAGGATCTCCACCATCCTGGACGTGACCATCATCTACTCCGACAAGGGGCTGTCCTTCTGGGACTTCCTCTGCGGCCGTGTCGGGAAGATCACCGTGATGGCCAGGAAACTGCCCGTTGCCGTGGATGCGCTCACCGGAGACTATCAGAACGACGAGGCGTTCAGGGACCGGGTCCAGACCTGGGTCTGTGACCTCTGGCAGGACAAGGACGAGATCATCGAATCGCACTGCAACACCCGGCAGTGACGGCATCGGCCCCCCTGTACAGAGAGCCGTGCGCCGTGATACCCTGTCCGCGTAAGGGGATATGGCCGTGCAGCACCACCTGAGCCCCTCCCTGAGGGGCGTCATCGCCATCGTGCTCATGACCCTGAACACCGTGTTCTGGGCCGTCCCGGTCCATCTGCTCGCCCTGACCAAGGTGCTCGTCCGCGCAAAGGCCTGGCAGATCGCATGCGCACGCCTGCTCATGGACACGGTGACCTGCTGGATAGGGGGCATCCTGGCCGCGCTGAGGCTGACCCAGGACACGGTATATGATATCAGGGGAAGGGAGGGCCTGAGCACATCCCAGTGGTACTTCCTCAACTGCAACCACCAGTCCTGGGCCGACATCCTGGTCCTGCTCGTCACCTTCCACGGGTACATACCGTTCTTCAAGTTTTTCCTGAAGAAGCAGCTCCTCTGGGTACCCCTGCTGGGGACCTCCTGGTGGGCCCTGGATTATCCCTTCATGGAACGATACTCCCGCGAATTCCTGGAAAGACATCCCCATCTGAAGGGCAGGGACCTGCAGACCACGAAGAAAGCCTGCGAGCGATACCGCCACACCCCGGTGTCCATCCTCAACTTCATCGAAGGCACCCGGTTCACTCGGGAAAAGCACGCGAAGCAGGGCTCGCCCTTCCGCCACCTCCTGAGGCCCAAGTCCGGCGGGTTCGCCTATGCCCTGGCCGCCATGGACGGCAGGATCAGGGAGATCATCGATGTCACCATCATCTACCCCCGTCAGAGTCCCACCTTCTGGGAATACCTGTGCGGACGCATCGAGAGGATCGCGGTGCGGGTGAGGAAGATGCAGGTGCCCGAGGCCTTCTTCGGCCGGGACTACGAGAACGACCAGGCATTCCGCGAGGAGTTCCAGGCATGGGTATGCGAGATCTGGGAGCAGAAGGACCGGCTCATCGAGGAGCACCTCTCGGCTTCCGGAGCTTGAACCCACCGCCCTTTCCCCGTATACTGACAGAACCATCGCATTCACTCGTAAGGAGGGACCCATGCATCACACGCGACGAGGCGCACGGCTGTTCGCTTCCCAGGCATTCCACTACCAGGCCCTGCGCACCATGGGGCACCAGTCGGCCTTCGGGGCCGCCCCGGCCGAGTGCCTGGTGGCGATCCGGTCCATCCGGGACGAGAATGCCGAGAGCTGGTACACGGCATGGCACGATGTTGCCCAGCGATGCGAGAACCTCTCCGCGGCCGAAGGCGACGCCGCGGGCAGGGGCAGGGCCCTGCTCCGGGCATCGAACTACTACCGCACCGCGGAGTTCTTCCTGAGCCCCGCCGATGCGAGGCGCGTGTACACCTACCGCCGGAGCGCAGGCGCATTCCAGCGGGCCCTCCAGACCCTGAAGATCCCTCATAAGGCATGGAAGATCCCCTACGAGCGGGTATCCATGGGTGCGTACTACTTCCCGGGAGACGACGACAAGCCGGTCATCATCGCCTGCGGCGGGTATGACTCCACCCTCGAGGAGTCCTTCTTCTGGATCGGCCAGGCGGCCCGTGAGCGCGGATTCCCCTGCATCATGTTCGAGGGGCCCGGCCAGTCCTCCATGATCCGAGAGTACGGGGTGAAATTCACCCACGAGTGGGAGAAACCCCTGAAGGTTCTCCTGGACTATGCCCTGTGGGAGGCCCCTGAGCTGAACGGGCACATGAAAGTGCTGCTCGGCATCAGCATGGGCGCCATGCTGGCGCTGCGGGCAGCGGCCTTCGAGAACCGCATCGACGCGGTGGCGGCCTACGGGGGGTTCTTCTCCATGCACGAGGCGGCCCTGGCCCAGATCCCCCTGGCGGGGAGGCTCCTCTGGAAGCTCGGGCTGAAGAACCTTTTCGACCGGTTTGCACGCATCAAGGCCGGCCGTGACATAGGCAGGCGCTGGGCCCTGGACAACGGGTGCTGGACCCTGGGCTCCCCCTCCCCCTTCGAGCTCCTGGGGCAAACCAGGGCCTACACCGTGGAGCCCGTGGCGGACCGGATCACCTGCCACGTGCTGGCCGTGCACGGTGAGGCGGACCACCTCATCCCGAAATCCGAACAGACCCGGTTCCAGAAGCGCCTCACCAGGGCCCGGTCGTTCGCGGTGCATGTCTTCCGGAAGGCGGACGGCGCGGGCGAGCACTGCCAGGCAGGGGCTGTGGAACGCTTCCACCAGGTCTTCTTCGGGTGGATCGAGGGGCTGCAGAAACCCTCGACCATGCCCTGATGACCAGGGTGGGGGGCTATGCGCTGCCGTAGAGTTCCAGGTTGCGGCCGATGACGGACCTGACCCGCTCGTTGAGGAGGTCGCGGTCCTGTTCGCCGTAGCCGTCTGTCTCGATGGGCTCGCCCACGATGATGCGCATGATGCCCGCCTTTATCCGCAGGGCGTTCTTGGGCAGAAGCGTGTGGCTGTTCAGGATGGTGACGGGCACGATGGGGAGCCCGGCCTTGAGCGCGAGCATGACCCCGCCCTTCTTGAACCGCTGGAGCCTCCCGTCGATGCTCCTGGTCCCCTCGGCGAAGAAGCATGCGCTGATGCCGCCCTTCAGTTCGGCAATGGCCCCCTCGAGGATCTGACGGGCACCCTTCGAATCGTCCCGGTCGATGAGGATCATCCGGGCCAGCCGCACCGCCCACCCGAACAGGGGAACCTGTGCCAGTGACCTCTTTCCCACGAAGCGCAGCTGGTTCTTCAGCGCCAGGGCAACTGCCGGCGGGTCGAGGTTGCTCGCGTGGTTGGCGATGAACACATACGACCTGTTGTACAGGACCCTCTCCAGGCCCTCCACCTGCATCCTCACCCGGTTCGTCTTCATGAGGAGCCATGCCCAGGTCCGGCCGAGCCGGTAGGTGGCCCTCCCCTGGGGGCTGAAGGGGGCGACGAGGATGAGGGGGATGCAGATGACAATGGTGTACACGACGGTGGTGAGTACGGTCCAGGTTGCCTTGATCATAGCTGTGAGCATGGAGTGCCTATACACCATTCATCGGTCGCCCACCAATTACTCACGGGTAAAACTTGTGCAAATGTTTCTCAGGCCTCTGTCCACCTTCTTCTTGACAGGGCAAAGCCCAAGCCTGTATCAACGCTTCAGACCATGTGCCCGGTGCGGCAAGGAGGCAGTCATGTCAAAGGAAACCCGTGAAAACACGCTGGTGCTCATCAAGCCGGACGCGCTGAAGAATTCGCTCACCGGCTACATCCTCTCCATGCTCTCCGAGTTCCACACCGGCCTGCACTTCGCCGGAACCAAGATCGTCGCGGTGAGCACGCTGCTGGCCGAGGAGCACTACGACGAACACCGGGGAAAGTTCTTCTATGCGTCGCTCCTGGAGTACATCACCGGCCGGCTCCACTACCCGGAAGAACCCTGGAAGCGCAGGGTCATCGCCTTCGTGTACCAGGGCCCGAACGCCATCAGGAAGATCCGCGACATCGCCGGCCCCACCAATGCCCACGACGCACGGGTGCAGAAGCCGGGATGCATCCGGGCTCTGGGAACCGTGGTGCCGGTGAAGGACGAATCCGGCAAGGCCGTGGGTGACCGCGTGGACAACCTGATCCATGCATCCGCCAATGCCGCCGACGCGGAGCGGGAAATCAAGCTGTGGTTCAAGCCCACCGACATCCCGCCCTTCATGCGCGACTACGCCACCGAGGTGTGCGACCAGCTCTTCTACTACCGCGGCAACACCATCTCCACGAGCTACGTACCGGGAGGCATCGGAATCCTGGCCCCTGGGGACCTGGCGTGGAAATCCGATCTCGAAGCCCTGCGCGCCCACCTGAAGGGAGAGAAGGCCCTGTGCTCGGTGAACGCGGTGGCTGCCAAGTACCTCATCAACATGGAATCCGAGACGGACTGAGGATAACGCGGGGAGAAATCGACATGGCCGGCCAGAAGGACACCCGCCGTCAGAAGGACATGTCCCGCCTCATCAAGGAGCGCAGCAGGGTCGCCAAGGACAAGGCCCGGCGTGGCAAAGGCAGGGCCCGTCCCGGCAGGTAGTGTCCCTATCCTGCCGACAGGGATCAGAACCGGTAGTACATGCTCAACCAGTACATGCTCGACTCGTCGAGCTCGTCCACGTCGATGAACTCGTACTCGGCCCGGATGCCGAGCTTCCAGACGCGGGCACCGATGCCCGCCCCGTACAGGAAGGCGTTCCCATCGAAGTCCCTGTCCAGTCCTGCCACCGAGGTGTCCAGAGTGTATCCCATCCCTCCCGCCTTCAGGAAGAGGTCCACGGGACCGATGGGGAAGATCGCCAGGGCGGCAATGTCGTACCCGGTGAGGCTGACGTCGATATCCTGTCCGGCCATGGTGGTGCCGGGGTCGCCGAGGTCACGGTACCCCGCCTCCACGGCGAGGTCAAAGACCGGCAGCAGGGTGAGCCGGTGGCCGAGGAAGCCCCTGAATGCCGTGTCGTCCTCATCGAAATCGCCCGGGGCGAAGTCGTTCTCCAGCGTCGCCCGGCCGACGCTGCCGCCGAGATAGGACTCCCCCACCAGGGCCTGGGCCTGACTGCCCAGGAACAGGGAACCGAACAATGCGACAACGAACAGCAGGTTTCTGTGCCTCATGGCAGTGCTCCTTTCGCATGAGTACCGTCGCAACAGACCGGTGTGGGCATGGGCGAACCACATCACAGGCCCGGATTCTATCACCGCGCCATGACAACCGCAACCGCTTGTGATACTCATTGTGCACAAATGGACGAGCGCATGCACGATACCCCCCTGACCACGCTGAAGACCGTGTTCGGCTACGATGCGTTCCGGCCTCTCCAGCAGGAGATCATCGAGGGTCTCGTCCGGGGGGAGGACGCCTTTGTCCTCATGCCCACGGGCGGCGGCAAATCGCTGTGCTACCAGATCCCTGCACTGCACCGCCATGGCGTGGCCGTGGTGGTATCACCCCTGATCTCGCTCATGAAGGACCAGGTGGACGCGCTGAAGGCCTGCGGGGTGCGGGCTGCGTTCTACAACTCCTCGCTGCAGTCCTTTGACGCGAAGAGGGTCCTGGCCAGGCTCCACGCCGGAGAGCTCGACCTGCTCTACATCGCGCCGGAGCGGCTCATGAGCGATGAGTTCATGGCACGTCTCAAGGACATCCCCATTGCCCTGTTCGCCATCGACGAGGCGCACTGCATCTCCCAGTGGGGCCACGACTTCAGACCAGAGTACCTCAAGCTGGGCAGGCTCCGCCGGGAGTTCCCGGGCATCCCGATGATCGCGCTCACGGCCACCGCGGAGCCGCACACCAGACGAGACATCCTGGAGCGCCTTGGCCTGCAGAAGGCATCGTGCCATGTCCTGGGCTTCGACCGGCCCAACATCCGCTACACCGTGATGGAGAAGAACAAGCCCTCTGCCCAGCTCACCGCATACCTGGGCTCCCGGCCCGACGGCGCCGCCATCGTGTACTGCCTGAGCCGGCAGAGGGTGGAGAAGGTCTCCGCCCTGCTCCGTGCATCCGGGTTCCATGCAGCCCCCTACCACGCAGGGCTCGGCGCATCTGTACGAAAAATGACCCAGGAGGCCTTCATCCGTGACGACGTCCGCGTCATCGTCGCCACCGTTGCCTTCGGCATGGGTATCGACAAGCCCGATATCCGCACGGTGGTACACTACGACATCCCCAAGAACATCGAGAGCTACTACCAGGAGACCGGCCGCGCCGGAAGGGACGGCCTGGCAGCCGAGGCCCTCCTGCTCTTCAGCTACGGCGACATCGCCATCGCGCGGGGACTCATCGAGAAGACGAGCGACCCCGAGCAGAGGCGCATCGAGATCCACAAGCTCGGCGCCATGGTGGGGTTCGCAGAGGCCCTGAGCTGCCGTCGCAGGATCCTCCTGGGATATTTCGGAGAACGGCTGGAGAGGGACTGCGGCAACTGCGACATCTGCCTGAACCCGCCCGAGCTCCACGACGCGACGCAGAACGCCCGCAAGGCGCTTTCCTGCGTGTACCGCCTGAACCAGCGCTTCGGCATGGCACACGTCATCGACGTGCTGAGGGGCTCGCGCAAGGAGCGGGTGCTCCGGCTCGGCCACGACCGGCTCTCCACCTACGGCATCGGCGCGGACAGAGGCCAGGAGTACTGGTCAGGCCTGCTGCGCCACCTCGTCCACCACGGGTATCTGCAACAGGACGTGGGCGACTATTCCGTCCTCAAGCTCACCGCCGAGGCAGGGCCCCTGCTGCGGGGGGAGAAGACCCTCTTCATGGCTGAGCCGAGACTCAAGCCCACCCCTGCCCCGAAACCGAAAACCGCGAGGAGCAAGACCGTGGACACGGAGCTCGACCGCAGCCTCTTCGAGCGGCTGCGCGTGCTCCGCAAGCGCCTGGCCGACGAGGAGTCGGTGCCGCCCTTTGTCATCTTCAGCGATGCCAGCCTCGCCCAGATGGCAGCAGCACTGCCCGCCACCCTCGAGGATCTCCGCAGCATCCACGGGGTGGGCGACTACAAGCTCGGGCGTTACGGGCAGGCCTTCCTGGAGGAGATACAGCGGTACGCCTCGGGCCGGGAATGATCGAACCATCCATGCATGAGGTCATCCCGCAGAACCCCTGCCCCGTGTGCTCATGACCAGGGCGAAGGCGATGGTGCCGTAGGCCACAAAGGTGCGGAAGTATTCGCCCAGGGCAGCGTTCGAGAAGATGTTCTGCCCCGCCTGGGGGGACACGATGAACAGGGAGTGGAAGAGCAGCACACCCAGCAGGGCGTGCCCCACATGGGCCCGCAATATGCTGGCGCCACCTGCCAGCAGGGCAGCGCAGGCGAAGATGTCCGTGTTCATGTGGGCCGTGTACACGTTGAGCATGCCGATGTTCTGGGTGAAAATGATGTGGCCCAGGCAGGCGAGCACAGTGGAGAGCACGATGGCCTTTATCCGTACGGCCCGGGTGTCGATGCCCAGCATCTCGGCCTTCTCCACCCCCTCTCCCACGGCCTTGAACTGCTGGCCGAGACGGGTGTGCAGGAGATACGTGATGAGGCCTGCAGCGCCCAGAACCATGAGGATCATGAAGAGCGGGATCTCGAGGGGACCGGCCTGGATAACCCATATAGTGTCGATAATGTTCCTAAACGGCGCCAGGTCCAGCATGTTCCGGATGCCGATGCCCCGGGAGAGCATCATCTCCTGGTTGGCAGGCCTGATGACGGTGCCATAGCCCACCATAAAGACGAGCTGGTAGATGCCCGTGGCCAGAAAGCCGATGATCATGGTGGTGATCATCTCCTTTCCCCTGACCCGGTTGAGCATAACCCCGATGAGGAAACCAGACACCACGGAAAGCCCCAGGCCCATGGCCGTAATGGCGAACAGGCCCGCTGCGCCCTGCAGGCCCCAGTCAACTGCCAGGACGATGCCCACCTGCGCGGCGAGCGCGCCCACTGTGACGGCGAAGTTCAGGCCCATGCCCGCGGTGACCGGGATGACCAGCGCCAGCACCATGACCCCGTCCCTGATGAAGCGGGTGATGACCTCGCTGGCCACAAAGGATGGCGACAGGCCTGAAAAGTACAGAGCCAGCGCCGAGAGAACGATGAAGACCGCGGGCACCGCGTTAGCCCTGTACACGCCGCCTCCTTCCCCCCTCGTAGAGCATGGCGTAGAGGATTACTCCGTTGGTGAGGATCATGCGGAAGATCTCGGCCACCTCGGGCACCAGCAGGGCGTTCGCGATGGGTCCGGAGATCACGTAGGTGGTCTGGAACAGGAAGGTTCCGATGACTGCCTGGATCACCGCGGTCCTGTGTCCCAGGCTGCCACCCAGGAAGATTGCCGATGCGGCGGGAAAGGCCATCATGAGTGGCGCCGAATACAGCTCGAGGAAACCGTAGCTCTGGGCGTACACGCATATGCCCCATGCTGCGAGCACAGTGGAGAGGATGACCGCCAGTGTTCTGATTGCCTTTACATCCACCCCTGACAGACCAGCGAAGACCTCGTTCTCTCCGGTGGCCACCATGGCGGTTCCGGCCCTGGTATGGAAAAAGAGGTGCAGCAGCACAGCCAGGCAGGCGAAGAAAACGAGCATGCCGAAAGGAACGGTGAGATCCCCCAGTCTGAACGACCATGAATGGTTCAGCACCTTGGCGAAGTACCCCTGGAGACCGATGACCGGCCGCAGGCCCTGCCCGCCGATGGGCCAGAGCATGGTAGGGTTCGTGAAGGGCGCCACGGCCCAGAAGAAGTTCATGATGGAAATGAAGGAGAAGCCCACAAAGGTGCCGGCGATCTCCTCCCTGCCCTTCACCCGGTTCAGGAGTCTCCCATAGAGGTAGCCAAGCACAGCCCCTATAGGAATTGAAATGAGCATGGCCCCGAAGAGACCTGCCAGACCGGTCAGGCGGAAATTCACGGCGAGGCACATGCCCAGGAGGCCGGCGCAGATCCCCACGGGCAGACCAAAGTTCACCCCGAGGCCCGCATTCAGCATGGGGATCATGGACATGACTAGGACACCGTTCATCACGAGCCTCACCAGCGCATCGCCCATGATGCCTCCCAGGGGTATCCCGGCATGAAAGGCACCAGCCAGGAGGACCACGAGCATGACGAGGATGAAGACCTGGGGGATCTGCAGGTGCAGGCGCGATCTCACCCGTGGACCCTCCTCTCGCCGGAGAAGGCAAGGGCGAATTCCGTCTCCGTGGCCTCTGCGTCAAGCACGTCGAAGATCCTGCCTTCATGGATCACGGCGATGCGGTCGCACATGCGCATGAGCTCGTCGAGCTCGCTGGAGGAGATCACCAGTGTCGTTCCGGCGCCCCGATGGAGATCCAGGAAGATGTGCAGTATAGTCTCTTTTGCCGCAATATCCACGCCCCGGGTGGGTTCTGATACCATGAGGATCCCGGGGTTCATGGCAAGAGCCCGGGCGATGCATACCTTCTGCTGGTTGCCTCCGCTGAGCTCGCTCACCTTCTGGTGCACGCCAGTGCACCTGATGCCGAAGCGCTCGACGCATTCCTCGGCAAATCTGTGCGCGTGCCTCCTGTCTTCCAGGGCCAGCGGCCGGAAGGGAAATGTGTTCAGGAACGCCCCCTTGCACTGCATGGCAGCGAACACTATGTTCTCCATGATCGAATGGTCTGTCAGCAGACCTGCGGCGCGCCTGTCCTCGGGGATAAAGAACAGGCCCCGGGATATCATAGCCAGGGCGTTGAGCGGCGCGATATGATCTCTATCCACGAACACCCTTCCGCTGGTGGGATACATGCCCATGATTCCGTATCCGAAGGCCGGCCTGCCGTGGCCTGACGGTCCGGCGAGGCCAAGGATCTCTCCGCGGCTCACCGTAAGGTCGATGCCGTTGATCCGCTCCCCCGGCATATCTACGGAGAAACCCTCCAGCCGCAGGGCCTCGGAGCCTTTCCGGGAGGCGCCCTGTCTCTGCGCTCTGGTCACGTGATGGCCGATCATGCACTCGGCCAGTGCGTCCACGTCGTATGCGGGCCCGGTGAAACAACCGGCCACCTCGCCGTCCCGCAGCACAGTGACGGCATGGCACAACGTGGTGATCTCCTCCAGGCGGTGGGACACGAAGATGAGGGAAACTCCCCGGGATGCCAGGGAGCGCAGCGAGGCAAAGAGCGCCTGCACCTCACCGTAATTGAGCGCAGATGTGGGTTCGTCCAGGAGCAGCACCCTGAGGTCGTCCCGGTCGATCTCACGGGCAATTTCCACGAACTGCCTCATGTTCACGGTGAGGTCCATGACCCGTAGGGACGGATCGAGGCGCACGCCGAGGCGCTCCAGTACGGATGATGCCCGGCGCCTGTTCGCCGGGGCGTTCATAAGGGCGAGGTCGCGGCCCAAGATGGCTGTGGGCGCGAAGACCCGCTCCCGGCGGATGGTGACGTTCTCGGTAACGGTCATGGACGGGATGAGGGCGAACTCCTGGTGAACCATGCCGATGCCGCACCCGATAGCCCTGGCCGGACTCGAAAGGTAAACAGGCCTCTCGTTCAGGAGCACCTCGCCTCCGTAGCCTCCGGTGGCGCTGATGACGGCGCTGCCGAACAGGACGTTGAGCAGGGTTGTCTTGCCGGACCCGTTCAGCCCCACGAGGCCGTGGATCTCGCCCTCTTCCACATGGAGGTCCACGGATCTCAGGGCGTCGGTGTTGCCGAAGCGTTTCTTCAGGCCGCGAACAGTGAGCATTGATATGCGCACCCGGGCGGCATGTACCGCCCGGGCCTTTGCGGTTTCATTCTAGCAGATTTCTAGTAGTAAATGGAATCAATGATGATGAGGTAGTAGTTGTCCAGGTTCGGCTTCATCTTTGCAAACGACACCTCCACGCCGGCCACCTTCTTCGCGATGGGCTTCAGGGTGGGTATGTCGAGCCTCTTGATGCGCTTCTCGACGAGGCCCTTGGCGACCTCCACCGAGAACTCGGGGAAGAAGTAGCCTACGGGCACGGGCCAGGTGGAGAGCCTGCCAGTGCAGCCCGCCTTTGCCGCCTTGTCTCTGATCATGGCGTTGATCTTGTCAAAGTTCCCGGCATCCTCGGCCTTGATCTCCAGGTTCATGGCCGCCGGGAACCCCTGGGTGGGCGTAGGGCAGCACTGCTCGGCCATGATGAACTTGAGCTCCAGGGCCTTGAGGATGATCACGTCCTGCATGGGGCAGTTGGTGCCGAAAATGCAGGTGTCCTTGCCGTACTTGGCGATCTGCCGCGTGATGTCCTCCATCAGGAACTGCTGCATGGTGGACACGTCACTGCCCGCCTGCGGGTCGGGGGTCATGACCTCCACGAATTTCATGCCGAGCTTCTCGGAGGTCTGCTTCATCATGTCGCGGCGCTTGGAGAGTACCTCCTTGGACATGTGCGTGGGGAACGAGTAGTGTATGAAGGTCCTTGCCCCCATCTTCTTGGCCTTGGTGGGGATGGTGATGCCCCGCTGCACCCAGTCGGTGTCGAGGCTCAAGTCGATGTACTTGGCCATCATGTCCGGGTCGTCCCAGATGGGAGCCGTGATCACGATCATGTCCTTGCGCCTGGCCTTGACCTTCTCGATGGCTGGCAGTATCCCCGAGTAGCCCGCGCAGATGATGATGGCCTTCACGTCCTTGTCGTTGCCGAGGCTCAGGATCTGCGTTATGGCGGTCTCCTGCTCGGTCTCGAAGTTGTCCGGCAGGACCAGGTGCCTGATCATGCCCGGGTTGCTCCTGGCGGCCCGCTGGGCCCCCCGGAACTCGTCCTCGCTGGCGGAGAGAGACGGCGTCACCACGCCGATCTTGTATTTTGGCGCGGCCAGGGCCGTTCCTGCACAGAAAAGGACCGCTACAGCCACGAGAGCCGCCATCCAGATGTTTCTCCTGTTCATGTCATTCCCCCTCGTCGGTTTGATTTGTACGCATTCATGCCCCCGCACACGCGGCTCTCCGGCATGTCGCCGTGGCAATCATCTCAAGGAAGGCGCCGATCCTCGTGCGGATCTGCTCACAATCGTTCTGTGAGTAGTCGGTGCGGATCTGGATGTACGGCCTGCAGCAGCGTTCCTGCACGAACTCCCGCACCGAGAAGGCCTCCACGTTGTAGGTGTGGCAGGCCTCCCAGGTCAGATCTACAACTCCGTCGATGCGGTAGCGCTGGATGATGTCCGCCAGGAGGCCGAGCCGGGAGGTGTTGGGCGTCATGCAGGAGCAGGGTATCTCCAGATAGCGCCTGGCCAAGGCACGGAGCGGATCGCCCTCTTCGGGAACCAGGGAGGACAGGGTCTTGAGCCCGCCGCAGTTCTCCTGGGCCGCCACCACGGCACCGGACTCCTCGATGATGGTGAGGACCTTCTTGTTGGTGACGGGGCACCCCGTGAGCAGGATCCTCGGCTTCGGACGCATCTCCCGGAGAAATCCCTCGTCCCGGGCACGTGTCTTCAGGTGGTTGATGGCCTCGTCCATTTCAAGGATGCGCTCCGCGAGGTTGCAGTCGAACATTGTGTTCCAGGTGATGACGTCGATCTCGCTGCCGGTCACGAGCGGCGCCTCTCCCGTGTTCAGCTCGTAGATCTCCCTCTTCTTGGCGCGGAATGCGTTGTGGAGCCTGATCTCTCTGGCAAGCCGCTCATGTGTTACGGTGTTCCCGGTCACCGATTCAAGGAGTCGCACCAGGGACTTCAGCTCTTCCACCCAGTAGTCAAGGCTCGCTCGGCCCACGGACGTCTGGGGGAGGTTGAGCACGTGCACGGGCTTGATCCGGGAGAGGAGCTCGAACATCTTCTTCTTGCCGTCGCAGGTGGCGTCCGCCAGGAGGTGGTCCGCCGCATGAAAGTACGGGCAGGTGTCGGCCAAGGCATGGCCGTAGCTCGACTTGATGAGGGCGCAGAGGTTCTGGGGCAGGTGCAGATGTGCATGCTCCATGGGCTTCTCGCTCCCCGCGCACAGAGACACCGGTATTGCGCCGGCTGCAGTGATGAGTTCCTTGGGCGTGAACGAGCAGTACACCCCGAAGACCTTCACACCTTCGGCTTTGAGCGCCCGGGCCTCATGGAAGACCTTCTCTTCGAAACAGCTCCTGTATGTCTCCCCGAACCTCATCATCAGGCTCTATATACAGGACTCAGACTCCGGTCAAATGCAGATAAACTATGGGATGCGCGTCTTCATAGCGATTGTGAATGCCTTCCCTGCACCTGGGAATGCAGGGCCAAAGCAAGCACATGAGTGTCACCTCGCCGGGTCACGGGGTATGCGCACGTCACGGGGCGGCCGGACGAGCCGGTAGAACCGCACCCTGCCGGCGCCGAGCAGGTGCCCGCCCACCGCCACGTCGCCTGTGAAACGAAGCCCGCCGCTCCGCTCCCAGGGCGCATACGGCCCCTTTGCCTGGGTGGAACACGGGTAGTAAAAGTTCACCACCAGGGAGAGGCCGTGCTCCCTCTCCCACGTTGTGGCGATGAACGGGTTGCCCTCCCCCAGGAGCGCGGCCTGCGCCGCGGCCAGTGCGACCGCCCAACGCCGGGGGCTCTCAGGGCAGAGGAACATCCGGGAGAAGCGGGAGCGGGGAGATACCGCCGGGTTGAACTGGCCCTTCTTGAAGATCACACCCCGGAGGCCCCGGCCGTACACGCTTCGCATGGTAGCAGACGCCTCGCCCAGCCTGACCCGGTTCATGACCCCCCAGGCTATGGCCTCGTAGACCGCCGCGTCGTCGGGGAACCCAGTGGAGGCGGCCTCGGCGTAGACCAGCCGGGCGAGCAGCTCTTTGTCGTCGATCCCCGCCCGCGCCATGACTGACTCAATGGTGGCCGCGGGGTCGGGGGCAAGGCAGGCCGGCACCTGAGCGCCGCAGAGCTCGGGAGCCAGGAAGACCACGACCAGGGCCCATCGGCACAGAATCCACCTCGAACTCACGGTTTGGGTGCTCCTGTTCGGCTTCTGTGCCATATCCTGAGTATGACCAGCCCGTACACGCAGAGATTCACCAGCACCACCAGGGATCCCAGGAAAAGCTGGATCTCCCTGGTGAGCCAGGGAGGGTAGATGACGGGCTCGATGAGATGGAGCACGAAATCGCCACCGTACGACCCCTGTCCCGCCCTGCTCCGCAGGAAGTTCTCAAGGGGGGTCAGCGGGCAGATCCATCCTGCACTCTCCACCATGGCCCCCCAGAGCACGCATGGCAGGTGAACCCAGGCCATCCTCGGCCAGGCCGGAATGGTCAGGCCCCCCAGGAGCACGAAGAGGATGAAGGCGAGGTGCACCACCACCACGCCGTCTGCAAGGTATTGATACACAAGGGGGCTCATGGATCGAGGATACTCCTGTCCGGGGACCGAATCAATCCGTGGTGCCGCCATCCACCGGAAACCTGGAGAAGCCAAGAAAATCATCTGTACACGGATCATGGCACAGGTTATGCTTTTTGAACGACCATGCAGAAGGGGAGGTCGATGTGCACATATCAGTGATCCTTGCCCACCCGTCGCCCGGGAGTTTCAATCATGCCATTGCGCACGCCGCCGATGAGGTTCTGAAGCTGCGGGGGCACGACGTCCTCTTCCATGACCTCTATGCCGAACGGTTCGATCCCATCCTGCATGCCGGTGAGATCCCCAGGGACGCGGCCACGTCACCGGAGATCGGGGCGCACTGCCGCGAGATCGCCCGGGCTGACGGCATCGTCATCGTCCACCCCAACTGGTGGGGACAGCCGCCGGCCATCCTGAAGGGGTGGGTCGACCGGGTGCTTCGCCCCGGCACGGCCTATGAATTCGAACAAGGCGATGCCGGGGAAGGGGTGCCCATCGGCCTGCTCAGAGCCAGGACTGCCCTCGTGTTCAACACGTCGAACACCCCTGCGCAACGCGAGAACCATTACTTCGGCGACCCGCTGGAAACCCTGTGGAAGAACTGCATCTTCGGGCTCTGCGGGGTGCAGCTCTTCGAGCGCAGGATCTTCCGGGTCGTTGTCACGAGCAGCGAGATCCAGAGGCGTCAGTGGCTGGAAGAGGTCCGCCAGACCGTCGACACCTACTTCCCCACGGCAAAGCCACCTGCATGATGTCCCGGTGAGCCCCTCCGCCGGGGGCAGTAGAATCGGCTTGAAATCAACCCCGAGTTATGATATATTTTATACATGGAATGGTTAGCTGCTGTGTATTCCGAGGCCGGAGTCATCTTGGTCGTTGCGGCATGAGGAGGTCGGTCCAAGGATAGTCTACCCCCATAGCCTATGGGAATATCTCCTTCCCGACCACGGACAGGACCTCCTCATGGGTTTTCTTTCCCGATGAGGACATCGGGCTCATCGGCTCATGGCATGTCACCCGGAATACCATCATGGCAACCTGGATTACATTCGTGTATCGCATGAAACGCGAGGATTACGGACTATTTTTTCTGCACAGAACAATATCAATGGGTTAGGATCCTTCCCTCCCCCCTGGATGCCTTCTATCTTATTGATTTTTCAAATATATATGTAAACACCTTGACGTTCCTGTCATGGGAATGGTAGTTGTTTCAGCGGAATTACCCGAAAACATCGTGGCCAGCCGTTCTTGGCCGGGAATATGCAAACCATAACTGAGAACGAGGTAAAGTGCTATGCTGATGAGATACCTTCTCGCTCCAGTTGTTTGCTTCATGCTCTTGGGATTCATCGGGGCCGTTGAGGGCCCTGCATACGCTTCGCCCGTGAACAAGATAGCAACGCCCGTCGAGAAACTGCACCACCAGTCTGCGCAGCATCACGGAACTGATGCCTCCCTGTCCGTATCGGCCGACACGGGTTCTTCTTCCATCAAAAAGGCGGCCAAACCGAAAAAATCGACCGTAGCAAAGAAGAAGAAATCTTCAAAGGCATCCCTTGCAAAGACAAGAACCAAGAAGAAGTCATCAAAGGCCATCGCTGCAAAGAAAAAGGCCTCCACGATCCATCGCGTGGCATCTGCAAAAGAGTCCGCCACCGTTGCCAAGCATGCCCGCGAACTCTACGACCCTTGGCTCTTCAGGAACGCACCGGAACAGTTCAGGGCCGTGACGGGAGAGTCCGGCATCGACGACCTGACCCTCAGAATCCTCGAGTCTGCATACAGCTACCTCGGCACCCCGTACCGCTTCGGCGGCACCACCCCTGCCGGCTTCGACTGCTCGGGATTCGTCCGGCAGGTGTTCACGGAAAACGGGATCTCCCTGTCGCGTTCATCCCGGGAGCAGGCCCATGAAGGGGTCCAGGTCCCCCTGTCAGAACTGAAGCCCGGGGACCTGATCTTCTTCAACATGAACGCAAGGAACAAACGGCGCATCGACCATGTGGGCATCTACATCGGCAACGGCCAGTTCATCCACGCCTCATCAGGCAGGAGCCGGGAAATCACCATCGATGCCCTCGAGTCCGGGGTCTACCTCCACAGGGTGGTGGGGGCCAGGCGGGTGCTCGCCGATTCCGGCTTCGACGAAGCGGTCATCGATTAACCCCATTTGCCGTGCGCAGCACCTGCATGGCGGTTGCCCCCTGCACCTGATTCCTGGTATCCTCCCCTCCTGTCATGAACCTGAACGACGCTGCATTCGCCCGGATAGTCAGACGGGCAGTTGACCGCATACCCGACGAGATCATGCGCCATGTCCAGAACGTGGCGATCACGGTGGAGGACTGGCCGTCGGAGGAGCTCCTTGCGGACATGGGCCTGCCCCCGGACGAACCCTTGCTGGGCGTATACACCGGAGTGGCCCTTCCCGAGCGCTCCCTGTCGTCGCCGGAGATCTTCCCGGACACCATCATCCTCTTCAGGGAACCGCTCCTGGATATCTGCGAGACCGTCGAGGAACTGGAGGAGGAGATCGAGATCACCGTGGTCCACGAGATCGCCCACTACTTCGGCATCAGCGAGGAGAGGCTCGAGGAGCTCGGCTATGCATGAACGCTTTGCCCGGCAACGGGGCCTTCCCCTGACCGCTCCCGGGCCGGCTCCTACTCTTGCGAACCCTGGACGGCCTTCATCCTGGCCTTTTCCAGGTACATGGCCATGTCGGCCTGCTTGATGCATTCATCGAGCTCTTCGCCGGAATGGGCCGTTGAAGCGCCGATGGAAAAGCTCACGGGCCGCTCGGGGCTGCTCGCATTGAAGTTGGAGAGGTAGACCCGGAGCCTCCTGAGGGACTGCTCCAGGACGATGCCGTCCACCGAGGGAAGGATGACGAGAAACTCGTCGCCGCCGGTCCGCGCCACCATGTCCTCGGGCCTGAATGTCTGCCTGAGCACATACGCGGTGTTCTTGATGAGCAGGTCCCCCGCCGCGTGGCCCTCGGTGTCGTTCACGGCCTTCAGTCCGTCGATGTCCACCACGATGACGCTCGCAGGGAATTTCCTGCCCGCCTTGAGCCGCTGGATCTCGGTGTCGGCATAGAACCTGTTGTACAGCCCCGTAAGCGGGTCATGGATGCTCAGGTACCGGAGGTGCTCCTCGGCCTCCTTCCTGACCGTGATGTCCTCCATGTGCACCATGACGAGGTCGGGCGGAACGAAGGCATAGTTCACGGCCATGTACTTCTTCTCCCCGGTGGTCCGCAGGGTGTCCCAGAACTCGCCCTTGACCGCTGTCTGCTCCCTCAGACACCGGGTCATGTCTTCGAGGATCCACGGCCTTCCCTCGTAAAACACGCCCGCGGGAACCCCCCTGAACCCCGCTATCCTTCCCCGGGTGAACTCCAGGGCCGCGTCGTTGTAGTCGATGAGGACGAAGTCATCGCCCTGCCCCTTCCAGATGTACGTGGGGATGGGGATTCCCCTGAACTGGACACGGAACCGCTCCTCGCTCTGGCGGAGTGCCTCGGCGGAGAGGATCCGCTCGGTGATATCGGCGAACACCGCCATCATCCCGGATTCCATGAACGTGCCGGTGATCTCGCAGATCCTGACGCGGCCGTCCTTGCAGGTTATGTGGTATTCGGCGGGTCCGATCCTGGTGCCTTCCATCTTGGCCCTGGTGGCGTCCGCGTTCCACCTCGCCATGACCTCCTCCCGGTAGGCGGGATCGGGGTAGGCGTGCATGAACCACTCCTCGATGGTGGGGACATCCTCGAGGGTGTACCCGAAGATGTCGATGAAGACCCTGTTGACGAACTCGATGTTCCCGACATCGTCGGTATACGACGATGCCAGGGGCATGTCCTCGAGGATGCGCTTGAAGCGCTCCCTGCTCTGACGCAGGGCCTCCTCAGCCTGTCTCTTCTCCGTGATGTCCTCTCCCGAGCTCAGGGTTCCGATGATCTCCCCCTCCTGATCGCGCACTGCGGAGTTGTTCCAAGCGATGAGCCTCCTCGTTCCCGCCTTGGTGACGAGGGAGTTCTCGAAGGAGCGTTCTGCTGCAAGCTCGCCGTCGATGATGCGCCTGAAGCTGCCCACCACCGCACCCCGCTCCTCTTCAGGAATAAACACCTCGAACCAGTTCCTCCCGAGGAGCTCGGTCTCGGTGTAGCCGGTGAGCTCGCACCCCCTGCGGTTGATGAGGGTGATCTCGCCGCTGCGGTCCAGGACCACGATCATCACCCGCGCGATATCAAGATACATCTGCACCCTGTCACGCTCCTGGCGCAGTGCCTGGTCCATCCACTTGCTCTCGGTGATGTCGTAGGATACCCCGAGCACACCACTCACCTGCCCGTTGGCATCCTGCAGGGGAATCCGGCTGGTCCTGAACCAGTTCCTCCTGCCGTCGGACATGATGATGAGCTCCTCGTGCTCAAGGCTTGGCCTGCCCGACTCGATGACCTCCCAGTCCCTGGCGCGGAACTGCTCTGCCCTGGCCGCCCACACGAGATCGCGGTCCGTCTTGCCCGCGATCTCGTCGGGCGAGGCGATCCCTGCGACCCTTGCCAGCAGACGGTTGCAGCCCAGGTAGGTCAGCTTGCGGTCCTTCCAGTAGACCTGGACCGGGATCGCGTCAATGATCGTACGGAGCATGTGCCGGGATTCCATTAGCTCCTCCTCCGCCCTCTTCCGCTCGGTGATCTGCCAGACCGAGTTCATGAGCAGGGTGAGCTGCTGGATGTCTGCATCGTCGTAGTCGGCGGCCTTGTTGGCGACCCCCACCACGGCCACGATCCGATCGGTCCTGAACACGGGGATGGTCAGGAACCGTTTCAGATGGGCATGTCCCTCCGGATACCCCTTCTTCAAGGGATTGTGGGCCTCGAAATCGTTCACCACGATGGGCCGTGCCTGCCTCACCGCCTCCCCCCAGATGCCCGTCTTGTCGAGCCGGTAGGTGGTCAGGGACTCGCGGTCCTGCACCGTACACTCCTTCATGGCCTCCCTGGACCAGCTGTTGAGGGTGAACTCCTGCTTCACGTCGTCGTAGTGGTAGATGTAGCCGATCCTGCTCCCGGTCAGTGCGATGACCTCCTCCAGGGCATAGTCGAGCAGCTTCTGGGTGGTGGGGAACTGGAGCTGGGTCATGCGGAGCTGGCTCTCCATGCGCAGTCGGCTCATGCGGGCCTCCTCCTCCATGCGCCTGCGCTCGCTGATGTCCGTGAACCAGATGTTCACCATGCGGGCACGTCCGCCCTCGTCCCTGATGAGCATCGCCTTGGAGCTCGTGGGGAACAAGGTGCCGTCCTTCCGGATGCACTCGCTCTCGGGAAAATCTGCAAACCCGGTCTTGAACAGGGTGTTCCTGATGATGTCCATGGTGATTTCGTGCCATCTGGCCGGGATGAAATCCTTGAAGGATCGCCCCCTGATCTCCCCCATGGAGTACCCGGTCATGTCCAGTACGGCCTGATTGGCATCGATGACGTGGCCGTCGAAATCGCAGATCACGAGGCCCTCCCTGTTCTGCTCGAACAGACCCCGGTACTTCTGCTCGCTCACCCTGAGCTCTGCGGTGCGTTCCTGTGCAAGCGCCTCCGCGCGCTGCCTGCGGGTCATCAGCACATGCAGATACATGGACAGGATCAGGGTAAGCCCGAGCCCTGCAGGCAGTACCAGCCAGTGAGCCAAGCCGTAGTGCCTCTGGATGTAAGCAGGGCCTGGAGCGACGGACACCTGCAGCTCCCTTTGGGCGAACATGAAGGAATGGCGGTACGGGGAAGGATCGGGGAAGAGGAACCGGAGAACATCCTCCATAACGGTGGACTCCGCCCGGAGCCGCGGGGTCCATCGATACAGGATCCTGTCTCCCTGCAAGGCCGTCAGGTCGACGAGATCCGTGGGCATGTCCATGGGCGGTTGACTGCCGATGGCGGCCTTCATCACCCCCGCGACCCTGATCTTGCACATCAGGAAGCCGGCTATGGCCCTGCGCCGCTGTTCCACGGTCTCCAGGGGTTCACCGTTGCGGAACACCGGCCCGATGACCATGAGCCCCGCCGCATCGCCGATTCCGTTCAGGAGCCGGATATGGTGCGTGGCGAGGACTCTCCCCGTATCCCGCGCCTCCTCGATGAGGCGGAGGATTCCGGGCACGGACCCGTAGTCAAAACCCAGTTCACCTCCGGCGGTCTCGAGGGGCTCTGCGTACCGAACCGGGAAGTACGCCTCCCGCTGGTTCGCAACGACGAGGTCCCCCCTGGGGCCCCTCTCCGTGAAGCGGGATCCGGGTCCGAGAGATGCCTGCATCTCCCGCTCATAGTCGACCCTCTGTCCGTCATCAACCCGGGGGACCCACTGGATGCTCTGGAAGATATGCCCCTCGGCGAGCACGGGGGCGACGAGTGCCTGGAACTCCTTCCTGTCGGGGATTCCTGAGTGTTGGACGAACATCCTCAAGGTCTTGAGGTGGGTCAGCAGGTGATGCATCTCGTACGAGACGAGCTGCGACCTCATGTATGCGTCGCTCCGGAACGAACGCTGCAGGGCCTCGTCCTCCCGTAGGTGTACAGCCCGGAAGAGGATCATGGTGAGGGCAAGGCCTGCGGCCGCGATCAGGGCGATCCCCGCCAGCCGCCTCACGCGGACGGAAAACGAGTCAGCACTGGCCCTGTCCATGGTCAAAGCCACCCCCCCCTCTACCGGACGCGAGTACAGGGTGTCCGGCATGCATCCGGGACCGCGTCACGCACGGCAGCTGCATTGCCGCGGCTTGGCCCCTCAGGTACCTTATCGGAAAAACGCAGCGGCGCTGTGAGGACGGGAAAGCACCCGGGCCCTCGGGTCATATTCCCCGTGGAACCCTGCGCCCGAGTATTGTATAGGGATATCGGGACACGTTCGTTCAGGGCGGTCCTCATGATGAGCCGTAGACCTCCGGCCCTGGCACCCGGAGAACCATGCACGCACGAGAAGACGGGAGCGGCGGCATATCCTGATACGAGGAGGTACAAGGTCATGGCGACATTCATCCTGTTCGGCAAGTATTCTGCAGAGGCCCTCAAGGGGGTAAGCGAGGCCCGTACGAAAAAGGCGGCCGCCCTTGTCAAGAAGCTCAAGGGAAAGGTCATCGGCATGTACGCCACCCTCGGAGAGAAGGACCTGGTCTTCATCCTGGAGCTCCCCGGCCTGGACGATGCGATCAAGGCATCCGTTGGCCTGTACAGGCTCACGGGCATCTCCTTCACCACGTCGCCCGCCATATCCGTGGACCTGTTCGACAAGCTGCTGGCCAAGGGCTGATACGAAACACCGGGGTCCTTCCAGATCCATCGGGGGAGGTCCTTTCCCGAGAGGAGGGACAAGGGCCCAAGATGAACGGTGTACGGCACAGAGGGAGTCCCCATGCGCACGCGTCACATGATCACGATCTGCGCCGCAGCAGCTCTGGCCGCAGTCTCCCGGGGATGCACGAAGGCGGAACCCGGCATCATTGCGCAGAAATGCTCATCCTGCCACGCCACGGCGGTAATCCATGAAAAGAAGCGCACCCTCGACGAGTGGGGACGCACCGTCCACGCCATGAAGGAGCGGGGACTCGCGCTGACCGCCGAGGAGGAAAAGCAGGTCCTCGAGGCGCTTGCCGGGCACTTCGGTTCGGACTAGGGACGCTCCCGGCCTGGCGGGTCGACCCGACATGGAAAGGCCCGGGAATGTCCTTCCCGGGCCGAAGAGTGATCTGTCTGCCGCGGCCGTTGCTGCTGGGTACGCTTCAGTTGAAGTCCGTGGGCGGCGGGACGTTCTGGGGCCTGCCTGTATCTTCCCCGCCAATCCTGTCCCGCTCTATGACGACCTTGTGCCACCCCTTCTTCTCGTCCCTGGCCTGCTCCAGGTATGACTTCAGGGCCGCCTCGCGTTTCGCTGCCAGAAGCCCGCTCCTGAGCTCCTGGGCCTTCTTCTCGTCCAGCATGCCGATGTCGGCGATCTTCCTTGATTTCAGCCATACCACGTATACCGCTCCACCGGCCTCATAGGTCCTGGGGGTGCTCAGTGCATCCAGGTCATCCATGAGCTTGGGGATCATGGAGAGCTTCGGCACCACACGGGTAGAGCGCGTGAACTCTCCGGTGCTCGACGGGTTCATGGCGCCCAGCTGATCTGCGGGTGCATCCGCAAGCCTGCGGGCATACTCCTTGGCCTTCTTCAGGGACGCATCGGCGGCTGCGTCGGCCTTCACCGCCTGGGCGATCTCCTTGAGATCGGGGATGCGCGAGAGCTCCTTGCCTTCCACCACGTAGATGAAATACCCCTCCGGGGTGCCTACCACATCTCCCAGCTCACCGGCGGAGAAGGCAAAGGCCTTCTTCAGGGCCTCGGGACTCATGGATACGCCTGCATCCTGTCCCTCGGAGAACGGGCCAACCTTCCTCACCGCAAGACCCCTGGCCTTGGCATACCCTTCCAGGTCCAGCGTCTTCTGCTCGTAGAGCTCCATGAAAGCCTTCTTCGCCTCGGCATGCGCCACTATCTTGGCACGCTGCAGTCTGAGGGTGTCCATGACGGCGGATGACACCTCCTCAAAGGGGAGGGTCTTCTCCTCTTCCCGGGCCTCCAGTTTGAGAATCTCCAATCCGGCCGCGGTTCTCACCGGACCCTTGACCTCGCCGGTCTTCATGCCGCGCACAGCCTCCGCAAGCTCGCTGTGCAGGCTGTCGACGGGCACCATGCCGATGTCTCCGCCCTTGGCTGCGGTCACCTCGTCCTCGGAATACTGCCGTGCGAGTGCGGCGAAGTCCTTGCCGGCATTGGCCTCGGCGAGTATCTTCCGAGCGAGTTCCTCCTTCTGTGAGATCTCCTGCCCCCGGGCACCTTCGGAGACCCTCACGAGAATCCGGCGCACCTGGACCTTGGCGGACTCGCTGAATTCAGACCTGTGGCCTTCGAAATAGTCGCGGGCGTCCTCGGGGGTGACCTCTGCCTGGGCCATGTATGCGGATGCGGGGAAATCTACGACCTTCAGGGTGATCCGGGGCGGAACCCGGTACCGCTCCTTGTTCGCATCGAAGAAGGCGCTGACCTCACCGTCCGCCACCTGCACATCCCTGGAGAACTGAGCGGGATCGACGACCAGCCAGTTCAGCTCGTAGGTGTCGCTGATCCTGTGGAAGGCCGCCTCGAGCTCCTGCCGGGAAACGATGATGTTCTCGGTGATCACGGACGCGAAGAGCTGCCTGATGAAGTCCCTGCGGAAGCTCTGCTCGAATTCGGCCGGGGTGAGACGCTCGTACTCAAGGTGCTTGCGATAGATCGACTCATCGAACTTCCCGTCACGCTGGAACGCCGGCACCTGGGCGATGATCTGCTGGAGGTCGGCATCCTTTACCACTATACCCATCTTCTTGGCATCGACCTCGATGATGTACTGGTCGACGAGCTGGTCGAGGACCTTGTTCCGCAGATCGAGCCGTTTGACCATCTCCGGGGTCAGGGCCTCACCGAACTGCTGCTGGTACCGCTTCAACGTGTCCGAATACGCCTTCGAGTACTGCTCCATCGATATGATGTGCCGGTCGATCTTGGCGACCTTGTTCGCCTCGCGGCTGACATACGAGCTCCCGCCCCACAGGATGAACACGAAAATGATCGCCCCGAAGGCGATATAGGCAAGCCATCCCTTGGAATGTCTGCGTAAATAGGTAAGCATTCAGTGCTCCTTCACACCCAATGACATATTGCAGGGCAAAATAGTTGAAGAGAAGAATTATTGCAAGGATTTCATGCGGGCGCCTCCTGCGCGGCCGGTCATACGCACCGGGCCGCGACCGGCGAAGGAGCCCGGTACCGCAGAGGAACCCCTTGTCTTCCCGACCATTTCTTCCTATACTGCGCACTGATCTTCGTGACAGGGCGGCATGCCTGTACGGGTGAAGGAGGGGCAATGGAGAAGATCTTGTTTCTGAGCGGCATAGCCGGCGTGGTGGGCGGGGTCTCCGTGATATTCTACCAGGCAATCACGTTTCTCCGGGACGATGTGTGGAACCCGTATTCCCTGCTGGATGGCATAGAACGCGTGTCATCCTCGTTGTCCGTGAGCATCTCAGGGATCCCGGCCCTGGCGAACGTCATGGAACAGTGCCCCCTCTCTGCGGGTCTCATCGCCATCGGCGTCCTGCTGCTGCTGGGGGCGGGCCGCCTGAGGAACAAGTACGCATAGAGGCCTTCCGGAGCGGGAGGCCCTCGGGCTGCGTGCATGTTGCCGGGCCCCGATCACGGCGCTTTCCCGCGCCTTCCCTCCGCACTTCCGAGCCCCTCTCGATCTGGGTCCTTCCACATCCCCAGTCCCCTGGAACGGGCCTCCTTCTCATACATGATGAACAGGTCCCGCCACGGGTGGCGATACTGCCGGTAAGCCCGTGCCCAACCCTCGCGGATCATGCGCCCGTTCACCAGCACGTCTCCCGCGTACACGTACGCGAGCGTCCTGCCGTACCTGTCCCTGACCGGGTCACCATAGGAGAGGCGAACCTCCCTGCCCAGCACCAGCGATGAGAGGAAGGCCTTGCTCTCGGGGCCATAGGGCTCCCGGACGGTGTACGGCGAGTCCATCTCGGGCGCGTCCACGCCGATGAGGCGTACCCTGGTACCGTCATGGAGCATGATGGTGTCCCCGTCGAAGACCCGGGAGACCCGGGCGGTATTGCCCGAGCCCACGGCGTGGTAGATGCCCAGGAGTACGATGGATGCGCACACTGCAAGGAAGACGATGAGTTTTCCGCCCCGCTTCATGGCCCCTCCATCCGCTGGGTCCTCATCGGCCGGAGAGCTCGCCGAGGTCGCCCAGCAGGGTCCTCGCATACAGCTCGCTGTGGCTCACCGGCGCGAGGTGGGTCCCCGGCAGCACCCTCAGGGACACCCGTCCGGGATCGGGCACGTCCGCGAAGAATGTCTTCGTGAACCTGAGGGAGTCTTCCTCCCCCAAGTCCGTCCCTTGGACGCCGAGCTGACGCTGGGGATCCATGCAGGAGTCGTCGGCGCCGAAGATCACCGCGATACGGTGCAGGTGGGCCGCCGTGAAGAGGGAGCTGTCGGTGTATGCCGCGCAGTCGCCGATGTCCGTGAAGATACGGCCGAGCCTGGCAGGCTTGAGGTCGATGACGGCTCCCGGTACTGACCTGAAGAAGTCCCCGGCAATACCCTTGGTGAAGCCCCATGCCGAGCTGAAGGTCTGGCCGGCATGGCCGTTGCCCATCTTCGCAGCGATCCTCAGGCATTCGTAGGAGAACCTGCCCGTGAGCCCCCAGGCGCCCCACCGCTCGTATCCTGCCGGACAGACCTGCCCGAGGGACCGGACAGATCCCGGGTGGGCGTGGGCGAACCTCCGGGCCAGGATCCCCCCGTGGGACCACCCTGTGCTGACGAGCATCGTGGCGGAGGGACCCGTTGCCGGGGGCACCGGGTCCCCGTTCAGGGTCACCGGGATGCCGGCCTGCCGCATGAAGCCGGCCACGGCAAACCCCTGCCTTGCAAGGGCGTACCGCACCATCTCCATGAGCACGATATCCTTGCCGCTGTCTCCATGGAACACCGGGTCTGCGCCGAAGGGGGTGTCGCACACGGGGACCACCACCAGGCCGGATCTGCTCAGCAGGGCGAGCCGGCTCGTGAACCCGTAGGCGTCGTCAGGCCGCTGGGCATGGCCGTGGAAAAAGACCAGTACCGGACCTGCCGGGGAGCCCCGCTTCGCATCGGCCTGTCTCTCCTGGCCGGAACGGGCGTCTACGCACAGGAGAAAGCCCCTGATCTCCTCACCGTTGAAGCCGATGCTCAGGGACTCCACCCGGGGATCCCTCGGCACGGACCGCTCGTGGGCCATGAGCTCTGCGGAAACCATGGTCATGGCCATGAGCATGGGGATCACGATCTTCATCACCGTCTTCACCTTCCGCATGGGCGGCCAGGGATGTCACCCTGTCCGGGTACGCGCACAGGGGGGCATGCCGGACTGTATGATCTGGGCCTTTCGCTGACGGTCATTTGGTGTGGGAGGAGCCCTTCTCGATGTCCAGGATGATGTGTCCGCCCGGGAACGACTTGGTCACGTAATCGTGGAGGTTCTCCATCTTCCGGATGATGTCGCGGATCTTGCGCGCCTCGGTGAGGATCGACTGGCCCATCTCCCTGGCCACGGGGCCTTCGGCTGCGCCCTTGGCAATGGCGCTCGCCTCGCCCATGAGCACGGTGAGAGGCTGGAAGACCTCGTGGGCCGTGGTGCTCGCGAGCTGGGTGATCATGTCAAAGTACTTCAGCCTGTCCTGCTCGTCCCGGATCGTGATGTAGTTGAAGGCCCTCCTCACGGTGAACCGGAGCAGCTCGGCGGAAAACGGCTTGATGATGTAGTCGTAGGCCCCGGCGCGCAACGCGTCGATGACGCTGTCGATGGTGGCGTACCCGGTGATGACGACGATGAGGGAATTCAGGCGGCGCTTATGGATGAAGTCGATGACCGCCATCCCGTCGATATCGGGCATCCGCAGGTCGGTGATCACCACGGGGTATTCCTTCTCCGTCATGAGCCTGATGCCCATCTCGCCGCCCACCGCGATGTCGACCTTGATGCCTTCCTCGACGAGGATGTCCTCCACGAGATAACATTCGCCCTCGTCATCGTCGATGACGAGGACCGTGCGCTCTTCACCTGGCACAGGGGATTCCATATATCTTTCAAAGATAAACGAGACGGGTGGATTAATCAAGAGATACGTACGGACGGTACGGGCGGTACTCAATGCTGCATGCGGCCGTCAGCAGGGGCGGAGGCGACGGTCGAGGGCCACCAGTGACGGGACTAGTTGTCCGTCTTGGTGAGATCCAGGTTTCCCAGATAGGAGTGCACCATCGCAACAGCCGGTGAAAGGAGCGGATTGTGGTGCTCGTCGTATTCCACCACGAATCTCTCGCCCGCAAAATAGATCACCACGGGCCTTACCTCTTCCCACCTGTTCACGAGTCTCTCCCTGTACTCTTCCACTCTCATGTGATGGCGACCTTTCCTGATCTTCTTACTGTTCTCTATCGGCCGAAACGGGGTTCACTTGAGAAGATACGGGTCAGCTCATGCCGAAAATCATGGCAAACCGGCCGAGTCCGCTTTTGAGCTCCTGGTTGTATGTCCTGAGCTCAGGCGGCTCCATGACGATCCTGCCGAGATACTCCAGGCACTGCGACGGCTTGCTTTTGGGATTCACGACCGTGAAGGGCTTTCTCTGTGCCTCAGCGGCGCGGATGGAGTCCTTGTCGTAAAGCACGCCTCCCAGGTACTGGGGCTTCACGGAGAAGAAGGTCTCCAGGTTGTTGATGCGCTCATCTGCAGTCTGGCAGATCCTGTTGAAGATGAAGATGCCCTGGTTGAGGTTGGCGATCTGGTTCATGACCACCCATGGAGAGAAGACCCTGCGCGGTTTGTAGAACTCCACCTTTTCCATGAGCTTCTCCTCGATGGCCTTGAACTGCTGGAACGCCGCCTTGATGCAGGCGTACCCCGCGATGATGTCCTGGGGGGTGGTGATGATGATGATCTCGTCGGAGGCCAGGGCGAAGTCGAGCACCGTGGTGGTGATGCCGGCGCTCAGGTCGAAGACCGTGAAGTCGTACCGCTGGCTGATGTTCCTGAACCCCCGGATGAACTTGGAGCGCTGGATGTAGTTGATGTTGGCCAGTTTGAACTCCCCGGAGCTCCCCGCGATGAGGTCGAACCCCATATGGGTCTTCTCGATCATGGAATCGAGTTCCACGTCCCCGAGGAGAAAATCGTACAGGGTGTACTCGGGGAACAGGGCAAGCTTGTTGGAGATGTCCGCGTTTCCGAGATCGGCGTCGATGAGCAGGACCTTTTTCCTGCAGCCGCTGATGACCTTTGCCATGTTCATGGCCACGTGGGTCTTGCCCACTCCGCCCTTGTTGGAGATGATGGAGATGATCCGGCTCCGCGGGGCGGGCTGGACGCCGGTCGCATCCGGTGAGCCGTTGCCGTTGGGGTAGTACAGGTCGATGGCCTTTTCGATGGCCTGCACGTCGGCCAGTGCCGGATACACCTTCCTGCCCATGTGGCTGCTCAGGGTGTTGATGATGTCCTTGTGCTCGGGGTTTCCGATGGCCACCAGCACGCCGTCCCCCAGGAACCGGATGGGGAGGCTCAGGTAGTCCTTCGCAAACTTCTGCTTCAGGAGCTTTATGCAGCGCGGATCGGGGGCCTCGCGGGAGATGTCGATGTAGGGCATGCCGCTCTTGCGTGCCAGGGTCCGGATATCGATATCGGTCGTATTCATCATGTGGGCCTCTTCCCTCATAGTTTTCGGAAAAAAACCCAAATAGCTTTAGCTCGAAGAGGTTTTCATGATCTTTTCCCTCAGGGAATGGAGGAGATTCAGGGCCTGGAGGGGGGTGAGGGAGTCAGGATCGATGCTCAGGATCTCCTGCGTCACCGGGTCGACACCCTCCTCGAAGAGACTCGCCTGTACCGGCACGGAGCCCTGGGCTGCGGGCATGGCCCTGGCCTTGGAGCTCACCGCGGAAAGGATCACCCGGGCCTTGTCCACCACCTCGTCGGGGATGCCGGCAAGCCTGGCGACGTAGATGCCGAAGCTCCTGCCGATGGCGCCACGTTTCAGGGTGCGGAGGAACACCACCTCGTGGAGGGTCTCCTCAACGGCCAGGTGGTAGTTCCTGATGCCCGTGCGGCGCCGCGACAGGTCGGCAAGCTCGTGGTAATGGGTGGCGAAGAAGGTCCTGACGCCGCGGTCGTCCAGGTACTCGGCAACGGCCCATGCGAGCGCCATGCCGTCGTAGGTGGAGGTCCCCCTTCCGATCTCGTCCAGGATCACCAGGCTCCGGGCGGTGGCGTTCCGGAGGATGTCCGCGGTCTCGCTCATCTCCACCAGAAAGGTGCTCTGGCCGGCAGAGAGGTTGTCAAGGGCCCCGATGCGCGTGAAGATGCGGTCCACCATGCCGATACAGGCGCGGGATGCCGGCACGAAGGAGCCCATCTGCGCCATGAGGCAGATCAGCGCCACCTGGCGCATGTAGGTGGACTTGCCCGCCATGTTGGGACCAGTGATGATGTGGATGGTGTCGCGCTGGCCGTCAAAGGTGCTCGTGTTGGGGACGAATTCCCCGGGCCTGAGCACCTTCTCCACCACCGGGTGCCTGCCCGAGACGATCTCGATGCGGCGGTCCTGCACCACCTCGGGCTTCACGTAGGCGTTCAGGCCGGCCACCCAGGCAAGGCTTGCCAGCACATCCAGGCCGGCGAGCGAGAGGGCCGTGGCCTTGAGCTCTTCGATGTGGGGGATGACGGCGTCTTTCAGTTCGCAGAAGATGCGCTGCTCGATGGCCGCGATGGCGTCCTGGGCCCCCAGGAGCCTGGCCTCGTACTCCTTGAGCTCCGGGGTGATGTAGCGCTCGGCATTCACCAGGGTCTGCTTGCGGATGTACGTTTCCGGGGCCCTTGCGGCGTTCGCCTTGGTGAGCTCGATATAGTACCCGAAGACCTTGTTGTACCCGATCTTGAGGGTACCGACGCCCGTGGCCTCTCGCTCGCGGGCCTCCAGCGCGGCGATCCACTGCCGGGAATCCCTGCGCAGGTCCCTGAGCCCGTCCAGCTCGGCATCGACGCCCGCGGCGATGACATTTCCGTCTGTCAGGCGCAGCGGCGGGGCCTCCACCAGGGTCCTGTCGATCCGCTCCCTGAGATCCTCCAGGGGGTGGAGCCCCTGAGAAAGTTCCCTGAGGAGGGGTGCCTCGGCATCTCCCACCATGGCCCTGATGCGGGGGACCTCTCCGAGACCTTCCGCCAGGGAGCGCATGTCCCTGGGGTTCGCCGAGCCTGCACAGATCCTGCCGACGATCCGCTCCAGGTCAGGGACGTCCTTCAGCACCTCCCGAAGGCCGCTCAGTGCCCCCTCCCGGGAGAGCAGGGCCTCCACCGCATCGAGCCTCGCGGTGATTGCACCCACGTCCATGAGGGGAAAGGAGATCCAGTCGGCGAGCATGCGGGACCCCATGGGGGTGCCGGTATGGTTGAGCAGGGCGAACAGGGTGTTCTCGCCCCGTCCCGAGATGGTGTCGAACAGCTCCAGGTTCCGCTTCGTGGTGGGCCCGAGCATCATGAAGCGGCCCGGGTTGTAGAAGGTCAGGGAGGTGATGTGGGGCAGCACAGCCTTGCTGTGGTGCTTCACGTACTCGAGCACCATGCCCGAGGCCCTCAGGGCGTCCTGGCTGTCCTTGAGCCCGAAGCCGTCCATGGTCACGGTGCCGAAGTGGTCGCTCAGGAGCTGGTGCGCCCGCTGAGCGGACAGGGGCAGACCCACCGGGCTCACGAGGAAGCCGTCCGGCACGAGGCCCGGCTCCGCGGTTACGACCTCGCTGGGCCCCACGCGGAACATCTCGGCGACGAGGTCCTCCCGGGTCTGGAGCTCGGTGGCCCTGAAGTCCCCGGTGGAGATGTCGATATAGGCGACACCGTAGCATCCGTTCTTCAGGGATGCACACACGGCCATGAGGTAGTTGGCCCTGTCGCGGACGAGGTGGTCGTCCTCCACGACGAGGCCCGGCGTTATGATGCGCACCACCTCGCGGCGGACAAGGCCCTTGGCGGCGGATGGGGCCTCGGCCTGCTCGCACACCGCCACCTTGTGGCCGGCCCTGATGAGCCGGGAGATGTAGGATGACGCGCTGTGGTACGGCACCCCGCACATGGGCACCGGGTTCTCCTTTCCCTTGTCACGGGTGGTGAGCGCGATTCCCAGCAGCCTGGAGGCCACCACGGCGTCGTTGTGGAACATCTCGTAGAAGTCCCCCATGCGGTAGAACAGGATGGCGTCCGCGCAGTCCCTCTTGATCTCGAGGTACTGCTGCATCATGGGGGTCAGACCGCTGTCATGCTTCATGGAGCGCAGCCTTGCGGGCCTTCTCCTCGGCTTCCCGGTACTTGGCGAGGCTGGTGTTCTTGAAGCGCTCCACGAACCGGGGGTGCTCCATGTAGGGCAGGTTGGTGTGCAGGAAGGAGTCCTTCAGGTCCCTCTTCACCTCAGAGAGCTCCCGCGCGTGGACCCCGGGCTTGTTGAGAACCCGGGTGAGGCTGAGGCGCCCGCCGGGGCAGTACTTTCTCAGCTCCCCGTCATCTTCTCCCAGGGCCACGGAAAAGGTGATGGCCAAGTGTACCATGTACAGCTCGCCGGAGAGGTGCGTGGTCTTGTCCTCCACCTCTATGAGCACGCCGTTCACAAGCTCGATCCGTTCCATACTCCCTTAGGGATAATACGAGGCGGGGGCCAAAAGCAAGTGCTTGTCGCAGAGCCTCACCGGCGCTGAGGGCGGGTCCGGATGTCCGGATACCGGCGCAGATGAGAAGAAGTCCGCCGTCACCTCGACGGCTACATCACCCAGCAGGGCGTCGAGCGCCTCGAGGATGAGGGGGACATGGTCGGGCCGTGCGCAGGAGGCCTCCACAAGCGCGGTGTATGGTCCGTCCCGGTATCCGGTCCTCCACACGAGCCTGTTCGTGGCGGTCTCCACCATCTCTGCGCTGACTTGTGCAAAGACCTCCACCTGGTAGTTCTCGAGACCGATATAGCGACAGATGGCGCCGTAACGCTCCAGGCACACCACGATCAGGTGATCGGCATGCATGGATCTGCCGAGGTTCCGGTAATCCCGACCTGCGTACTCATCCCCGCTCCCATGGCCAGTGAATCGTTCCAGGGTTTCCAGGTCGATGTCCTGCCCCACAGGGAATGCGCCAAGACCTCTCGTTGCCAGCCCCTGGACGAACAGGGACCGGATCTTGTAGAGACCCTGCGCCCTGAATTCCCTGGAGGCATCCCTGAGGGTCCGCGTCTCGTACAGGCGCATGGGGTGCTCGTGGTATTCGAGTCCCGGGCCGGAGAGAATCGCGGACCCGCCGAACACCATGGAGGTATCTGCGGCACTGACGACCACCTCGGGGCCGGGGAACCTGGCAAGGGCAACCCCCACCCGCGTGTCCACGCTGCTCCAGAACGCAGAATCAACGGGGATATGGCCCTGGCCGGCGCACCCCGAGATGATCAGGGCAACGATGACGGATATGGTTCCATGCTCGATCTTCACGGCAATAGCCACCCCTTACCCATATGGCAGCACAGCCTGCAGCGCCACCCACGATAAAAGCCCATGCCCCTCCCTCCACGGACCCACGTAGCGTACTCCCCCTTGCATCTTCCCGTCATTCCAGGAATTCTATGCAAACTCCATCAGGTCTCAGCTGCCTGGAAGATGACCCCGCCGGACTCTCAGTACAGCACCATGACCGACCGCATGAAGTTCCAGGCCTGATCCAGCGAGCCGCTCATGAGCATGGGCATCATCCTGATGATGAGCGCCGTGAAGACGAGCCCAACGGCAATGGTCAGCGGGAAGGCCATGAGGAACACGTTCATCTGCGGCAGGGCCCGCGCGATGATGGCAAAGGACACGTTCACCAGCAGCAGGGTGCCCATCACCGGCGCGGCCACCTTGATCCCGATGGCGAACATATGGCCAGCATAGGTGAGAGCTGCCATGAAAAACGGGGTGCGCACCGGGCCGCCGCCCACGGGAATGATGGAGAAGGAGTCCACCAGGGCCCTGATGAGCATGTGGTGCCCTTCAAAGGAGAAGAACAGGAGAAAGGCGGTGATGTAGAGGAGATTGGACGTGATGGGCGCCGAAGCCCCGGTCATGGGGTCCACCACGTTCGCGATGGAAAATCCCATCTGGAAGCCCATGAGCTCGCCGCCGATCTGGATGCCCGCGAAGATCACGTCGATGGCGAGCCCCAGTGCGAGGCCGACGAGCATCTGGTGGACCAGGATGGACGTCAGCAGGAGGAGGTTCAGGTCCTCGGGTCTGATCTGCACCTGCGGCACGACGGGCACGAGGATGTAGCTCAGGAAGAGCGCGATGATCGCCGTGATCCTGCGCGGGATGATCTCCGCGCTGAAGAAGGGCACCACTGCGAAGACAACGCCGATACGGACAAAGATGAGGAACAGGGAGAGAAAGTCAGACCATGCGAAGCTGATGAGCTCGTTCATCGCACAAGGTTGGGGATGTTTGCGAAGAGGTTCGTCGTGTACGTGACGAGCTTCTCCATGATCCACGGCAGCGCCACCAGCAGGGCCAGAAAGACCACCACGATCTTGGGCACGAAGGTGAGCGTCATCTCCTGGATCTGGGTGACTGCAGAGAATATGCTGATGGAGAGACCCACGAGCAGGCCCATCAGCAGCATGGGAGCGGACACGAGGAGCGTGATCTTGATGGCCTCGGCCATCATGGTGGTGATGGTTTCCGGTGTCATCCGACAAACCCCCGTATGATTGATCCGACAAGCAGGTTCCACCCGTCCACCAGCACGAAGAGCATGATCTTGAACGGCAGGGAGATCATGACCGGCGGCAGCATCATCATGCCCATGGACAGCAGGATGGACGACACGACCATGTCGATGATGAGGAAGGGGATGAACAGGATGAACCCGATCTGGAAGGCCGTCTTGAGCTCGCTTATCATGAACGCGGGGATGAGCGCCCGGGTGGGCACGTCTTCCTTGTTCCTGGGCTTTTCCCTGGTGGTCAGGCCCATGAAGAGCTGCAGGTCGGTCTCCCTGGTCTGCTTGAACATGAAGTCGCGGATGGGCCCCTCGGCGTTCGTGAGGGCCTGGCCGAAGGTGATGCTCCCGTTCTTGTAGGGGGTCAGGGCCTGCTCATTGACCTTGTCCAGGGTGGGAGACATGATGAAGAACGTCAAAAAAATGGCGAGTGCCGTGAGCACCTGCATGGGGGGCATCTGCTGGGTGCCCAGGGCCTGGCGGAGAAAGCCCAGCACCACCACGATGCGGGTGAAGGCGGTGACCATTATCACGATGGAAGGGGCCAGGGCCAGGATGGTCAGGATGAACAGGATCTGGAGGGCCCCCACCACGTCCTCGGGGCTCCCCGCCTGCTTGACCCCCAGGCTGACGCTGGGGATGGTGACGCCCTCTGCGGCGTGCAGGACCGCGGGTATGCACGCTGCGATGATGAGCGCAGGAACGAGCATGCGAAGCGTCTTCATTGCCGCTCTCCCCCCTGGTACTGGGACAGGGAGTGCTCGAAGTCGCCCTCCTGCATGTCCTTGAGCAGGGTCACGGCACCGGCGGTGACCCCGATGAGGAGCACCGACCTGCCGACCCTTATGAGCGCGAGGCTCGCCCTGTTCCCCACGGACACCTGCCCGAGCACGTCCAGCCCGAGGGACTTGCGGACCCTGGCCACG
Source organism: Deltaproteobacteria bacterium (assembly GCA_029547045.1). Lineage (GTDB taxonomy): Bacteria > Desulfobacterota > Desulfomonilia > UBA1062 > UBA1062 > MWEI01. Next base: position 164,300 of record JAKPQL010000063.1, read on the forward strand.
GGACCGTAACGCCTGACGGCCCATGCCAGCGCGAACATGAGGGCGATGACGAGCAGCAGGGACGCCGCTGCCCTGAGGCCCGTGGACACGGCGCCCGCCTCGGCCGCCAGGAGCGGCTGGCCGTACGAGAGGATGCACAGGAGTGCCGCTGTGTTCAGGCGCCTCATGCGAGCCTCTTCACCCGTTCCAGGGGGCTCACGATGTCCGTGATCCTGATGCCGAACTTTTCGCTCACCACCACCACCTCGCCCCGGGCGATGAGCTTGTTGTTGATGAGGATGTCCAGGGGCTCCCCCGCCAGCCTGTTCAGCTCGATGACCGAACCCTGCCCGATCTGCAGCAGGTCGTTGATGAGCATCCTGGTCCTGCCCATCTCCACGGTCACCTCCAGGGGGATGTCGAGGATGAAGTCGAGGTCCTTGGCAGGACCGGCCGCCGGTCTCGTCTCGTCGAGCTCGGTGAAGGTGGCCTTCCTGGCGGTCTTGTCGAAGGGCTTTCCCTCCTCGATCTCCGCCCCCGATTCCAGGGCCTGGGCCCAGTCTTCGGCAAGCTTGTCCTGGTCGAGGCCCGCGTCCTTCTTCCCCTCGGAGTCCCCGCCCATGAGCTTGTCGATATCGTCCTGGCTGAGCGTCCCGCCCGTCTTGTCGTCTAGTGCCATACCCCCCTCCTTAGTAGAGCTTCCTGTCGATGGTTCCCACCACGTCTATTGCGAGACAATCCTTGATCCTGCCCGGCCGCGCATAAAATTTCGGCAGGTTCTGCACTTTCACCACGAGCGGGTCGTTGATGTCCTTGTCCAGGACCACCACGTTCCCGGGCCTCAGCGACGCGAGGTCACGGGGCGAGATCATGCTGCGGCCGAGTTCCACGTCCACGTCCACGTACACGCCCATGAGCTCTCCCTTGAGTCGGTTGACCCAGGCTCCGTCTATGCTCATCTTCTCCTCGGAGTGGAAGGTTGCGTAGAGCCGGTCCCGGATGGGCTCGATGAGCATGTACGGCAGGCAGACCATGATGTTGCCGGTCATCTCGTCCATCTCCACCTCGAACTGGACCACCACGATGACGTCCTCGTTGGGGATGATGCCCGCGAACTGGGGGTTCATCTCCGAGCGGATGTACTGGAAATCCAGCTCGTACACCGGCTGCCAGGCGTTCACGAGCTCCTTGATGGCCGAGTGCACCACCTTGTGGAGCATGCGCTGCTCGATGGCGGTGAACTCCCTGCCCTCGACCTTCATGGTGCCGGCCCCCCTGCCGCCGAAGAAGCTGTCGATGAGCGCGAAGACGAGCTTGGTCTCCACGATGACCAGGGCATTGCCCCGAAGCGGCTCCACCCGGATGATGTGGATGCTCGAGGGCACCGGGAGAGAGCGCATGAAATTGCCGAACTTGATGGTGTCCATGGACACCGGCGTGATGTCCACCATCTTCCTGAGCATGCTGGACAGGGTGTTCCGGAAGAAGCGTGCGAACCGGTCGTGGATGGCGTCCAGCGACGGCATCCTCCCGCGGACGACCTTGTCCTGGGCGGCGAAGTCGAAGCTCTGGAACTGCCCCTCCTCCGCCTGGGGGACCGCCGTCTCGGTGGCGATCTCGCCGCCGACCACCCCTTTCAAGAGGGCATCAACCTCTTCCTGAGTCAGTATCTGTCCCATGGTACAACCTCACTGGACCACGAATTCCGTAAAATACACCTGGGTGACCTGCCCGGACGAAAGGTACCTGTTCACCGCGTTGGCGATCTCGCGCTTGAGCATGCGCTTGCCCGCCACGGTGGCCACGTCGTCGAAGGTCTTGTTGGACAGGATCATGAGCACCTCGTCGCGGATCTGGGGCAGCTTCGAGGCGATCTCGGAATCCGTGCCGGGGTTGTCCACCTCGAACTGCATGACCGCTTTCAGGTAGCGCTGCCCCTGGGCGTCGGCCAGGTTCACGATGAACGGGTCGAGCACCTTCAGGGGGCCGGCCGTGCCGGCCGGGCCGCCATGGCCTTCCTCACCGCCGTGCTTGACCGGCTGCTCCTGCCTGGCCTCGCCGCCTCCCTCGCCCGCTTCCTGCCCCTTCTTCGGGGACGCGATGAGAAAATAGGCCGCAGCTGCACCCACCAGGAGCAGCACGACCACTGCCGCGATGACGATGATCATCACCGGGGGCTTCTTCTTCGGTGCCGCCTCTTCCTTCTTTTCCTGTTTTTCCTCGCCAGCCATATGCGCCCTCCTATATGCGGTCTTTCAAGAGGATGATCTCCACCCGTCTGTTCTTCTCCCGGCCGGTGGCGGTGTCGTTGGTGGCGACGGGCCTCTTCTGGCCGTACCCTGCCACGCAGAACCTCTCCATGCCCATGCCCAGGCCATAGACGAAGAAGTCCGCCACGCTGGTGGCCCGCTGCAGGGAAAGATACCAGTTGGCGCGCCGGCTGCCTTGGTTGTCCGTGTGGCCCTCCACCGCGATGGTGGCATCCACGTCCCTGATGGTCCCCGCGATGGCGCGGAGCACCGGTTCCGCCTCCTTCCTCACCCTGAAGGAGCCTTCTTGGAACAGCACGTCGCCGCTCACCCGGATGGACAGGCCCCTGCCCGTCACCTGGACCTCGGCCTCCTCGCCTTCGGCGGGCACGTCCTGGCCGAGCTGTCTCATGGCAAGCACCAGGGTCCTGGTGAGCTCCTGCCGCTTGAGCTCGATGACCTCCTGCGTCAGTTTCACCATGGGCTCGGTGACGCGCACCTGGTGCTCGCGCGGGTACTCAAGCGGCCCCGCCACCGAGCTGAAGAACCCGAACGCATCCTTGAGGGCCTTGCTGTCCATGGAGCTCATGGCGATGATCATGACGAAGAACGTGAGCAGCAGCGTGACCATGTCGGAGAACGTGACCAGCCAGCCCAACCGATCGGGCAGCTTCACGGAGGTCACATCGGTGTCTTTGCGTGCCATCACTGTTCTTCCAATTCGAAGTTGAATCCCTTGTAGAAGAAGGACCGCCTCCACTCCATGCGTGACTGCCGGATATTGTCAAGCGTCACGTCACCGGGCAGATCTCCGGTGATGACGATCTCCACCCTCCGGTTCAGCCTCCTCCCGTCCTCTGTGGCGTTCGTGGCCAGCGGCCTGGACGAGCCCATCCCGTACGCGCTCAGCCTCTCGCCCGGGATGCCCCTGTCCTCAAGATACGAGAGCACGGCCAAAGCCCTGGCCGCGGACAGTCCCCAGTTGGAGAAGAACGGCGCCTTCTCGACGGGGATGGAGTCCGTGTGCCCCGTGACGATGACCTTGTTGTCGATCCGGGAGAGGATCCGGGCAACGGCCGCGAGCACGGCCCGGCTCTCGGGTCCCAGCGCGTCGGTCTCACCGTCGAAGAGGATCCCCGCCTTGATGGATATGATCACCCCGAGTTTGCCCTGGCTCACGGAAACGCCGGTCACCGCCCCGGCCTCGTTCAGCGTGTCCTCGATGTTCCTGATGTTCACGGGCCCGGTCTCCACGGACGGCCCCTGGGGAAGGATGTTCTTCAGCATGTCCATGGAGAAGGGGCTCCTCCCCCCGGGCAGGACGCCGAAGCTCCCCATGATGGAGCCGATGGCCATCTTCTGCTTCTGGACGTCCCTGACGCTCATGGATGCGAGCACCACGAAGAAGGTCAGGAGGATGAGGAAGAGCGACCCGAAGAGCACGATGCCCGTGTTCCTCGGCCTCTCCACATAGACGACCTTCCTGCGCGGCATGCTATTCTCCTCTCGGACGGCCCGCCACCTGCTCCCGCATGGCCGGGGCGAGGAACGAGTGGAGCTTGCGCTCCACGATCCGGGGGTTGTCGCCTGCGGAGATGCACATGATACCCTCGATGATCATGCCCTTCTCCAGGACCTCCTCCCGGGAACGCATGGTGAGCTTCCCCGCCATGGGCAGGGCCACGAGGTTCGCCATGATGGCGCCGTAGAAGGTGGTGATGATGGCCACCGCCATGGCCGGGCCGATGGTGGACGGGTCGGACATGGACTGGAGCATCTGCACCAGGCCGATGAGCGTGCCCACCATGCCCATGGCCGGGGCGAAGGTGCCGATGGAGTTCAGGATGTCGGCCCCCCTGATGTGGCGCTGCTCGATGTGCTCGATCTCGGTCTCCAGGATATCGCGGATGGACTGGGGCTCGAGCCCGTCGATGACGAGTTCCAGACCCTGCTTGAAGAACGGGTCCCGCAGGTCTTCGGTGGCGGCCTCCAGGGCCAGGATCCCTTCCCGGCGCGCCCGGGAGGCGAAGTCCACGAACAGCGGAATCAACCCCTTGGCGTCGCGGTGCTGGGTGAAGAAGACGTTCTTCACCACGCCGAAGACGCCGAACACGTCCTTGAGGGGGTAGTTGATGAAGATGATGCCGAAGGTGCCCCCTATGGTTATGAACACGCTCGGCATGTCAACGAACAGGGTCAGCGGTCCGCCCGCCATGATCCCCATGAGGACCATGCCGAAGGCGGCCAGCACTCCGATAATCGTTGAAAGATCCATACCCGTACCCCTTGCTCCTCGCGGTCTGAATGCTCGATGCAGAGAAAAGCAAGGGCTGTGCCACAGGGGGCGTTCGCCTCAACATACTGTTTTTATTGATTTGTATTCTTTTCGGACCAGGGGGTTCCACTCGAGGAGAGGGTCAACATTTTGACGCCGACCGGCAGACAGGGGGTCCGGGCGACAGAGCAAGGGTCTCTCGCCCGCCCTCTCCCGCCCTGTTCGGGCGGGAGAGGGCGGGCGTTGTCACACCGTATGAGTATGAGTCAGCCCGTTACCGCTTCAGGTTGATGAGCTCCTGGAGCATGTTGTCCACCGTGGTGATGATGCGGGAGTTGGCCTGGAAGCCGCGCTCCGTGGTGATCATCTTCACGAACTCGGCCGCGATGTCCACGTTGGACTGCTCCAGCGAGTTGGGCGCGATCCTGCCCAAGCCGTTCTCGCCCGGCCGGCCGGTGATGGCGTCACCCGACTCGCGGGTGGCGGCCCAGAGGTTGCCGCCCACCTTGAACAGGGCCTGCTGGTTGTTGAACTTGGCAAGGCCCACCCGGTAGAGGTTGAGGATCTGGCCGTTACTGTAGTGGCCCGTCATGACGCCGTCCGTGCCCACGGAGATGCTCTCCAGGAAGCCGGTGCCGTACCCGTCCTGGGTCTGGTACACCGTGGTGGACGAGGACGCGTACTGGGTGGAGGTGAGCGCCTGGGGCTCCCAGGAAGAGGTGGGGAGCGCCGCGCCCCCGGCCACGTCCGCCACCGTCACGGCGGCACCGCCCCAGGTCCCGTCAGTGCTTCGGGTGCCGAACTGGGCCGAGATCACCTGGTCCACGCCCGTGATGAACTGGGCCGTGAACTGGGGGTAGCCCTCGGCGGAGAAGGTCGTGGACCGGGTCCAGTTGGCCGGGTCCGTGGGGTCGCCCGCCCCGTCGTACACGAAGGCGCTCATGGACTCCAGGGCGCCGCTCTGGGAGTCGTAGGTCAATGTGCCCCGCATGAGCACGCCCTGGGCAGAGGTGCCCGCCACACCGGTCCTGAGGTCGTCCACGGGGTTGCAGGTGATGATGTACTCCCAGGTGTTCTCCAGGTCCGTGACACCAGGGGCATACTCGCTGGCGGCATCGAGCTTGTCGTAGATGATGGACAGGTCGTGGGAGTTGCCCTGGGAATCGTAGACCCGGATGGCGGTCTGGTACCCGTAGGCAGCGTCGCCTATGGGCTCGGCCTGGGTGGCGTCCCAGGCGCCGAACAGGCTCGCCACGTTCGTGGTGTCCTCGCTGTTCAGGTTGGTGATGGCCGTGACCGCCGCCGTGGGCTCGGGCGGCGAGGTGAAGGCGCTCAGCCGGATGTCCTGCAGCGTGCCCACGTCGTCGCCGTCCTCGTCCAGTGTCCAGCCCTGGGCCACGTACCCCTCGGGGTTGATGAACCAGCCGTCCGCGTCGAACCGGAACTGGCCCGCCCGGGTGTAGTACACGGTCTCCGATTCCTGGGGCGAGACCATGAAGAACCCGTTGCCGCCAATGGCCAGGTCCGTGGCGGACGAGGTGGACTCGAAGGAGCCCTGCTGGAACAGGGTGTCCACTGTGCTCAGTGCCGCGCCGCGGCCGATCTGGGCCGTGCCCGCCGAGGTGGCCACAGACTGTGCCAGAACGTCCTGGAACGTGGTCCTGCTCGACTTGAAGCCGATGGTGTTCACGTTGGCGATGTTGTCGCCGATGACGCTCATGGCGTTGCCGTTGGTTGAAAGACCGCTGATGCCGGAAAACAGGGAACTTGATATACTCATACGTGCCTCCTTTTCTGTGCTTAGCCGGTGATCTTGGTTATGTCGGCGAGCGTTATCTTCTTGTCGCCCACCTGCAGGTAGATGGTGCCGTTCTCAAAGGTCACCCCGGTGACCGTGCCGTTGGCGTACGAGGTGGTGCCCACCGCGGCCCCGGTGAGACCCGTGGCCTGGATGCCGAAGTAGTACGTGCCCGGGCTGAGGACCTCGCCGCTGTTGTTCCGTCCGTCCCAGACGCAGGACACGTCACCCTGCTGGACGCCCCTCATGTCCATGGTGCGCACGGCCGATCCCGAGGAATTGTAGATTGTCACCGTCACCAGCGACGCGTTGTCCTGCAGGTTGAAGTCGATGGTGGACTCTGCGCCGGTGAAGTTGATGGTGTTACCGGTGGCGTTCACCTGCTTCCCGATGAACGAGGCTGCCTGCATGCTGTTCATGGAGTTCTGGAACCGCGCCATGAGCTCGATGTTGCTGTTCATCTCGGAGAGCGACTCCAGCTGGGAGAACTGGGCGAGCTGGGCGGTGAACTCGGTGTTCTCCACGGGGTTGAGCGGGTCCTGGTACTGGAGCTGCTTCACGAGCAGGTTCAGGAACATGTTCTTCTGCTCCGCGATCTTGTCCCTGACCGCGCCCGTCGAGGTGGCATCCGCTGCCGACTGGTTCGCCAGGATGGTGTCCAATCCGATGGCCATGATCTTACTCCTCCCTCACACGTGTCTAGGCAATGATGTCGAGCCTGCCGGCCTCGATGAAGCGGCCCGCGGGCGCATAGCCGTGCCCGTACTCCCCTGTCTCCCTCCCGGGGTTCCGGGAGCCCTGCTCCCTTCCCTGCTGGCCGGACCCGCCGCGGTTCCCTTCGTTTCCGAGCCAGGCCAGGGCCTGCCGGTGGTCCCGCGCGGTAAAGGTGTCCGTGGTCACCACGAACTGGGTGGCCTTGATGCCCTGCTCGGACAGGGCGTCCTTCAGCACGTGCATGTTCTGCTGGATGATGTCGCGGGTGAGGGGCTGGTCCACCTTGAAGGAGGCCATGACCCGGCCGTCCTCCACGCGGATGTCGATGTCCACCCGGCCGAGCAGGGGCGGGTTGAGCCGCAGCGTCAGGGAACCCTCGCCGCTCTTTGCGTATGCCGGAACCGCCTGTCTGATCTGGTCCACGACCTCCCGGGTGTAGTGCCGGGTCACCACGGAGGCGTCATCCGAGACCTGGCGGACAAGGGCCTCGAGCATGCCCTTGTCGAACACCGCAGGCGCCAGGGTGGTGGCCACCTCCGGCGCGTGGGTCTTCACCATGGTCTCGATCCCCGCGAACTCCTCCTCCGAGAGGGCACCCTTGAGCATGCCCAGGGCATCCACGGCCTGCCGGGGGAGCTCGGTGTCCGCTTTGGCGGACAGGACCGCGGATATCCTGGCCGTGGCCTCCTGCACGGCGGCGTGTCGTACCTGGGAGTCGGTGGCGAAGACAAGGTCACGCGCAAGACCCTTCGGGATGTTGAAGGTGTCTTCCAGGGCATCCACCATGGCGGCGACCTGGACCGTCACCTCCGGGGCCGTCGCAGCAGCGGGCTGGATTGTCACCTGGGATGCCGTGACGGCGGCGGCCTGGACTGCTGACTCAGGGCTCGTCGGCACGGCTGCCGGGCCGCTGGAAAGACCCGTAGTGCCCGCAGCTGCTGCCTGCGCCTGGGCAGGACGTGTGAAAAGGACATGGCGGCCTTCAGACAGTTCCGCATGGGGGTGCTTTACCACCTCTGCTACGGACTCCTGGATCTGGGAGACGATCTTTGTGATGTCTGACGGCGTCGTCGTGGCCTGGGCCGCTGGTTGTTCCGGCGTGCCGGGCACGCCCTGGCGAAAGCCCCTGGATACGATGAACTGCGCCACCACCGCGTCATAGGTGGCCTGGTCCGCGGTGGCCAGGGTGATGAGCCGGCCGGTTTCCACCGGGCCTGCGCCGGTCTGCTGGCCGAGCCATGTCGAGATCGACTCGGCAAGTTTTGCCTTGAGGTCGTTCACTGCAGCGGGGTCTGAGAAGATCTGCGCAATGTCCGCGTCCTTGAATCCGCAGGACGCGAGGATGGCCTTCAGCCCCTCGTCGGAGAGCCCCTGGGGAGTGCCCGCAAGGAGCGCCCGGGCATCATCGCTGCCCAGGCCCAGCGACTTGAGCGCAGCAAGGAACTGGAACAGCGGTGTTGCCTGGGGCATCGCAGTGATGGCGGCGAGGAGTTCCCCGTCGAGGGTCTCCCGGGCCTGCAGGGCCTGTCCGAACAGGGCCGCACCCGCTCTGGGCCCACCGGAGAGGGCTGCCTGGAGCTGGGCATCGAATCCCTGGGGGGTGTTCCCGTGGCCCATGACGCGCTGCAGCAGACCCATTGCCCCGCTGGCAATACCCATCAGTGCTGCTAGGGGTGATGGCATGTTCGCCTCCGCACACAAGTCGTTGCCCCTCCCATGAGCAACCATGATGCCAGGGGCCTGCGGAGCGTGGATTTTCCAAGACGATCAGGGGTGAGTTCCGATCCTGGGAGGGAAAATATTCACCTCCCGGGTGCAAATGTTGCCTGATGAGGGGGATATGCCGGGCATGGTTTCCCTGGCTTTCCTCCGACCGCGCTCCGGGCATATCATGCGGAGCAGACCTTTCAGCCCCCGGACCGGGTGGTGAAACACGACGTCAGGGAGGCCAGGGGTGCGGACGCGGCCGCCTGCAGCCCCTGGACCGGGGGTACTCAATGGACCGCCGGGCGGTCTACCGGGGAGCCCGGAGGCTCCGGGGCACGGACCCGAGGACCTTCCAGGTGCCGCAGCCGTAAGGGCAGGGCACGGTGTGTCACCAGTCAGTGCTGGACAACGATCTCGAACACCCCGTCACCGTCCTCGTCCAGCCCCAGCAGCTTGGTACTGTAATCGAATGTCGCCCGGGTGGGCCCGCCCGCAGGACCGGTTCCACCGGTGACCATGATGGAACCGCTGATGAAGGAATCCTCATCGACCAGCAGCTGCTCGACGGTGGTGAAATCCACGTACCCATGGTCCTGATGGTAGAAGCGCATGGAAAACACGTGCTCCTCCTGATCGCCGAAGTCCCGGATGTCTTCCATGGCATGCTCCACCTTGAAGGTCCTGTTCCTGGTGACATTGGTAATGAACGGAATAGAACAGCAGATCGTTCACGTTATCCCTGGTGAGGATGGCCTGAGTGGTCGGACCCGTATACGGATCCTCGGTCACTACCGCCCCGCCGTCGCCGCCACTCCCTCCGCCTCCACCGCAGGATGCGGAAAGAATCAGGGCAAATGCCAGGCATGCCGGAATACAACGAGTTGTCGTTCCTCCCATGGTCGTGATCCTCCCATAGAAACACTTCAGGGTGTATCCGTCCGGATGGCGACAGCCCGGACGGGCACCGGAAGCCCCACTCTAGCAGAAACCGCCACGAACTGACACGAATGGCAGGGCCTGGATGAGGGCACGGCACACAGGCCGTTTTCATTTTCCTCCCCCCACATGACGATACATGGGTATGGCCTCGATGCCTGAGACCGCTGTAGAACCCATGGGAATGGAGCGGAAGGAGCCTGTACGATGAAGCAATGCTGCGCATACCACCCCACCAGGCCAGCCCTGTGGCAGTGCCCGGAGTGCAGCACCCTGTTCTGCCCGGACTGCATGGCCCGGCAGTCCCTGGGCCCGGGACGGACCCTGAACCTGTGCCCGAGGTGCAGCGTGCCGGCCACGAGGCTGGGCCTGGCGAACATGATAGAGCCGTTCTGGAACAGGATCCCGCAGTTCTTCACCTACCCCTTCACCCCCCGCTCCGCAGCCCTCATCGTGCTGCTGGCCGTCATGGTGGCCGCCCTCTACTCCGAGGACAGCAGGGGCATGTCCGGGTTCCTGGCCACCATCGCCTCCCTGGTCATGCTCAAGTACTCCTTCGCGGCCCTGAGGCGCACGGCCCACGGCGACCTGAACCCCCCGGAGATGAGCCAGGAGACCATCTCCGAAGACTTTCACATCGTGTTCATGGTCTCGGTCATCTACGGCATGGTGTTCGGCATCGGTTTTGTCCTCATGGGCATCTTCGGGATCGGTCTCGGCCTGGTGGGCCTGAGCCTTCTCATGTTCCTGGTGCCGGCCATGGTCATCGTCCTGGCCACGAGCACCAGCGTGGGCAAGGCGCTGAACCCCTACTATTTCGGACGCCTGGCAGCGAGGATGGGCAAGGGCTACCTCATCATGTACTTATTCTGCCAGATCCTCCAGGCAGCGCCCCTGCTCGTCATCTGGGTCCTGAGCCCACATCTGCCGCCCCGGCTGACCGTGTTCCTCTACACCCTGGCCCTGAACTACTACACCCTGGTCACCTTCCACCTCATGGGCTACGCCATCCTCCAGTACCACGAGGAGATCGGCTACGAGGTGGAGCACGAGGACAGGTTCCTCACGCACGGCCAAAACGGCCTGAAGGCCGCCCCGGCCACCAGGGAGCAGGCCCTGGTGAACCGGCTGAACATCCACATCACGGACGGCCGTATCGACGAGGCCATCGCGCTGGTGAAGAAGGAAACCGGCGGAGAGATAGACGACCTGGAGGTCTCGGGCAAGTACTACCACCTCCTCAAGGCCGGGCAGAAGACGCCCGAGCTCCTGGAGCACGCGCAGAGACACCTCGAACTCCTCCTCAGGGCGGGCAAGAAGGACGGCCTGGAGACCACCTACCGCGAGTGCGTTGAGCTCGACAGGCAGTTCACACCGTCAGGCCCCCTGACCATGCGGCTCGCCGAGAACCTGAGCTCATCCGGCGACCCCCGCGAGGCGGTGAACCTCCTGAACCGCTTCATCAAGAAGAACCCGGACGCCCCCCAGACGCCGCATGCGTACCTGAAGGCGGCGGACATCTTCCTGGGCCGCCTCATGGACCCCCACAAGGCAGTGCAGATCCTGCGCCACCTGAAGAGGAGCTACCCGGACCACGAGATCATGGCGGACGTGGAGCAGAACCTGCACAAGATAAGCCTTTCCCACGGCATTCAATAGGAAGGATTTCCTAACGCTCGCCTGCCTCAGGAAGGCCCGGCCGCTCCCTGCTGCTGCACCAGCTCCCGCGCGGCCGCGGCCTCGCGGCTGTCCGGGTAGCCCTCCAGGAGCAGGCGCGCCAGGCGCAGCGACCTGTCGGTGTCCCCCTGGTCGCGGCAGGCCCTGGCAAGGGCGAACATCATGCGTGGGAGCTGTTTCGTCTCCCCATGCTCCTTGTGAAGGACCATGACGATCCCCTCCGCGTCGTCGACGAGACCACCGGCGATGAACGCGGCCCCGACGCGGACCAGGAGATCGGGCCTGATGCGGGGCTGCCCTGCGCGTTCACGGTATTCCCGGTAGAGCCTCTGGAGCTCCCGGACCTGCCTGGGGTCCTTGATCAGGCTCTCCATGAGCAGCGAAGAGGCCTCGGTGTAGGCATCGCCCGCCCCACCGAGCTTCTCCGCGTTGTAGAGCTGGGTCAGGGCGGCCCGGTGGTTCGGGTCCAGGGCCAGGACCTCGCGGAGCAGGGACCGCGCCCTGGTGATGTCGAGCTTCTCCATGGCGCGCATGGCCCCTTCGAGCAGCCCGGGGATCTTCTCGGGCACGTCCTGGTCGAACACCTTCGCATCCGCCTTCGGCATGTAGATGCGATCGACGTAGCCCAGGGCCGAACCGCCCAGCAGCCCCCCCACGTGGGCCATGTAGGCCACGGTGCCGTACGAGTCGAGGAAGTACTGGAGGATCTCGTTGCCGATGTAGAAGGGCAGGATGGCGATGGCCGGCACCATGGTGTAGTTGAAGTAGACGCCCAGGGAGTAGAAGACCTTGATCTTCCGGGTCCAGTAGAGCACCAGGTACGCGCCGATGAGCGCCGAGATGGCCCCGGACGCGCCCACCAGGGGGCGAATGCTGTGGAGGTTCAGGGCACAGAAAAGCCCCACCGCGCACAGTCCGCCGACGAAGTAGATGGCCAGGTACACCGCGCGGCCGCACCCCATCTCCAGGACGCACCCCACCAGCCAGAGGAAGACCATGTTCCCCAGCAGATGGCCGAAGCTGCCGTGGAGGAACATGTGGGTGAAGGCCGTGACGACGGAGGAGTCGCCGGGCTTGAACCCGTACCGGTCGGACACCACCAGGGAGAGCTTCTCCTTGAAGTGTGCCCTCAGATCCAACCAGTGATCGTACTCCGCGTGTTCTGGCGTGATGACGAGCCCCTGGTCGAGCTCCGAGCAGAAGCGCTCGTCGCTGAACATCTCCTCGCCGTAGCGGTCCAGGTCGGCCCGGCTGAGCGTGATCTTCCCGTCCTTGCCCACGAGCTTCGGGTCCTTCTTGTCCAGGCCCTTCTCCTGGATGTACGCGCTCACCTCGATTCGCGCCAGGCCGGAGCTCAGGTAGTAGTCGTACGCCGCATACTGGTTCCGGGCGTCGTCCGCCTGGATGACGAAGTAGACCAGGCAGTTCACCGCGATGATGGCAATGGTGACAAAGGGCGGGTTCTTCCAGCTCACCTTTCCTGACAAGGGGATAATCATATCACAGACCTCTCATGCCCTGTGTATCTGTTCGGCAGGCAGGGTGGTGGAACATGACTCTCCAGGCAGATATGGTATACGTGCCCGGGGGGTCATGCTGCATCGTGCATCGCTACCCCTTTGTCCAGTCTTCAAGCTGCAGGTCAGGTATCCTCTTGAATTCGCGGAGATTGTTGGTCACCAGGGTGAGGGCTCGGCTTCGCGCCTGCGCCGCAATGAGCATATCCATGGCGCCTATCACGAGGCCTTTGCGCTCCAGATGCCACCTGATCTCACCATAATGCATGGTGGCATGGTCATCGAACGGGATGACTTCCAGTGGTGTCGTAAAGGCAAGCAGCGCTTCCCGGTTCTGCTCGGGCCTGCTGCTCTTGGCTGCACCGTATTCCAGTTCGGCAACGGTGACGGCGGATACGGCCGCGTCCCCCGGTGAGAGCCTTCGAAGTCGGTTGACAACCTGTATGGGCTGCTGCTTGATGATGAAGATACAGATGTTCGTGTCGAGGAGATACCGCATCACAGAGCTTCCCTGAGTTGGGCAGGAGGCTGTTCCCGTTCTTCCATGAAGTCATCCGTAAACCGGTCCAGGCTCGTCACCAGAGGCTCCCACGGGTCATCCTTGGGGAGGAGGATCACGATGCGCCCGAGCCGTTTCACGTAGACCTCGGTCCCGTCAAAGCTGTATTCCTTGGGAAGCCTGACAGCCTGGCTTTTTCCATTTCTAAAGAGCTTTGCCTTGTCCATGGGAGACCCTCCAAGTATATACTGATAAGTATAGATCAGATCGCGCATGTTGTCAATGAAACCGATCAAGCGGTATCGGGTTGCTATTCGTCAACACTTACACAGATCCGAACGGCTTGTTGTATCTTTTCTCAGTTGTTTGAGTTCCTTTTCTCAATGTGTTGAGAACTGTCAACAGATCGGTTGAAATGAACCCCTGTCGCCGGATGCAAAGTCGTTCCCGGTCCCACCGTAGATCACGTCGTCGCCCGTGTAATCCAGGTCCGTGTATACATCCGGGATGTTGCCAAACTGCACGGTGACGCTCTCCCCTTGCGCGATGATATCCACCGACCAGTTCCAGAAGGACGTGGAGGTGCCGACACCGATGATCACACTGTCCCCGAAGATCACGTCGTCGCCCCCGCCGCCCACGATCAGGTCGTTTCCACCCGCGCCGAACATCCCGTCCCGCGCGTCGCTGCCGTATATGTAGTTGTCCCCCGGCCCGCCGTCCGCCAGGTCGCCGGTCCCTGGAAGACTGGTCGCAGTCTCGCCCGCCGCGATGAGCGCTTCCATCTCGCCGTAGTCGGCGCAGAACAGCCGGTCGTTGCCCTCACCACCGAACAGAGCGTCCACCCCGGAGTTGCCCTCCAGGATGGTGTCTTCCATTCCAGACGTGTGAACCATATCGTTCCCTGAGCCGCCTATCAGATGGTCATATCCCTGCTCTTCATACACATTGTCATTACCGCTGCCGCCATAGATCTTGTCGTTTCCCGGTGATCCGTAATAATCGTATTCTTCATAAGTCCAGTCTTCGCCTATATAATCGGTTATATGGACAACATTGTAGGTTTCGGGGGCATATGGCGCATCAAGCAGGTTGATGCCGAAATCCCCGGATTGGAAATCTGCACCTAGGCTGATGGTGGTGCCATCGTTAAAAGTCATTGTCCAGACATTGCCATTCTGAAAGAGTTGTTCGCTCCCGTCGGCCGAGTACCAGATTTCTGCTGTGGAACTTTTGAATAGATCACCAATGCTGTTATAATTCCCATTCGCATCCTCTATATAAATCCTGTTTGCGCCACTGTCCGTCAGTTCATAGATCATCCCATGCTTCAGATAATACGTGTCGTATCCGCCACCGCCTGAAAGCTCATAAAAAGTTTCATGATCATTCTCACCCAGAGTAATGACATCATTCCCGGCCCCGCCATTGATCCTTATGATGCCTGCACCTTCATAAATGAAGCTGGTTTCCGACAATGAGCTTCCCTCGCCCAAAACAACCTTGCCCATGTCGTAGATTCTATTCGTATTGGTGTCTATGGCGTGCCCCACCTTTGTTGTTCCCTTTATGAACTCATAGACTATCCCGTTGGGCTGCTCTACCACGTGAATCTTTGTAAATGGATCGTTGGGATCGAAATAGGTATATTCGCCAGTGCCGATGTAACTCCAGATACTGCCGAAAGCCCCTATGACTGCAGATAAATCCGCTGCGGGTATATCCCACGTTTCAAGCTTTAATAGGAAGAGGGGGATAAGACCTACCGTATATCCGGTTTCTATGCTGTCAAATGTGTTTGTATACAGCTGAGGTGTCCAGGTACCATTCTGTTCATTGTATGTTCCGGTAGGTGAATTGTAGGAGCCTGCCTGCAGCGCGGAAGCGACATCGAATATCAGTTGCTTGTCCGCATCAATAATCATCTGATTTGCCGCTGCTGTGTTACCTATCCTTCTTAACTCCTCAGCCTGATAGTATCGCCAGTCATGCGTTTTGCAGATGGCGTCCATAAGGCTGACACACTGCTCGGGAACGGCGTCGGGATTCTGTATGTTATAATTATAGCAGGGGGGTTCCGCCCATGTTACCCTTTCACCTGGGGCTTGACGTTCACCCGCGGCATACCCGGGACCGGCCCATAAACCATAGGTTGGTACAATTGAGTAAGGATATTGTTCAAAATTCCACCAATATTTCGGACCTTCCCAGCCTGTAGTGCCGATTTAATAATCTATTGGGTCTTCTGGATTTGGATCATTCGGATTGTGCCATATTACAATTGACATGTTATCCCTCCTCTTTAATGATCATTATAGTTTGAGCCACTCTCATATATTTATCTGTAAACAATATGGGCAGGTTTATCCGGTATCATCTTGTAGAGATGCCTGAACTCTGGGCGAATATTCCAATTTTCAATCTTGTTGGGAGTACAAGACAGATACAGGCTCTGCTGGAACTTACCATCAGTTATAGAATAAATCCTTATTCTCAAACTGACAGATATCATTCCAAATAACTCTCCATCCGGTGACATAGTAGCAGAATCTACAGAACCGCCCGAAACCAAGAGCCTGTGGTTCCCATCAGTTGAATAGAGGAAGAACTTCCCCCCAGACATGCCTTTCTCGATAACCAGCTTGGAACCGTCCCTGCTGAGCAGAGGGGATCTGGCAAAAAACCCTGTGCCGAACGTATAATGCTCCTTGGGCAAGGCATCGCCCTTTCTCATGACGATCACACCCCCGATGTTCACCTTATGCTTCATCTGCGCCTGCTTCATCGCTTCCTCTAACTTCATGATGTTGATGTCTTCGCCGGGAAAGGCCTCCGGCAGCTCGCCGTAGTAGATGAACCGCTCATCGTCCGGGAAATAGGAAAGATTGCTCATGTAAAAATACTTGAAAAAGGTCAGCTGCGTCTGTCGGCCGGTCGCAAGGTCCACCTCCCAGGCATCGTACTGCGCAGCGGGCGTCTTGCCGCTCCCTCGGATATACGCAGCGCGGGCATAGAGAACCTTCTTGCCGGAGTGCGAAAATACGGGATAAAGCTTGGCGCCTTTCCCCGTCGTCACCTTCCTGTAGTTCTTCCCATCAACGTCCATGACCGCTATCTGCATCCCCCCCAGGTCCACACGGCCGCCAGCGATGGGCATGACAGAAAAGACTATCCGCTTGCCGTCATGGGACTGCCGCGCCATGGTCCATTGCTCGTTCGCCGGCGACTGATAGGCTGCCAGCTCCCCGGTCTCCAGGTCATAGACCTGTATCTGGCAGGTATTGTCCCGGCAGCGGTCAAACAGCACCTTCTTGCCGTCATGGGAAAAACTCAAATTGCTCATCGAATCCTTGTCCTTCATGTTCGCACACCCCCCCATGGCTATCATCAGGTTGAGAAAAATGAACGTTGTCAGACAGTACAGGACCGCCTTCCTGATGGACCTCGAAAGGATGCGCCCATATGGAATAAATGGTGCCAGTGTAATAAATGGGATCAAAGACGTTCTTATGCGCGCCGACATGCTTCCCTCCTCGGTCTTACCCTTCTCTCCCATCTACCTCTCCCTCACACTCTCATACACATGCTGTATCAGCGGCGACAGGAAGTATTCGATGAGCCTCCGCTTCCCCGTCTTCACCTCGGCGCTCACCGCCATGCCAGGCGACAGCCCGACCTCTTTCCCATCCACCATCAGGCTCAACTTGGCCATTTCCAACCTCATCTTGTACACCAGACCCCGCTTCTCATCCTCCACCACATCCCTCGTTATACCCGTCACCTTGGCGTCGATGACCCCGTACCGGGTGAACGGGAACGTGTGCACCTTGATCTCCGCTACCTGCCCTTCCCGCACGAACCCGATGTCCTTGTTCTCCACGTTCACCTCGGCCTCCAGCTTCGCCCCTTTGGGAACGACCATCATCAGCGGCTGGGCCTCGGTCACCACCCCGCCTATGGTCGTCACCACGAGCTGCTGCACCTCGCCCGCCACCGGCGCATACAGCACCTGCCTGGCATTGAGGCCCGTGGCCTTGGTCAGCTCCTGTTCCATGGCCTGGCGCTGCCGCTTGGCGTCCTGCACCTCGGCCAGGGCCTGCCTGCGCGCCTCGGCATCGAGCGCCAGGATCTCCTTCTCCGTTGTCCGCACCGCCGCGCCCAGCTGGTCATGGTGCGACCGCTCCGCCGCCAGGGCCTGGCGCTGGTCGATGAGCTCCTTCTGCTTGTCCATGTAGTCGAAGTCAGACACCGCTCCCTCGTCCTTCAATTTCTGGTACGCCTGGAAGCGCCTCGTGGCCAGCGGCAGCGTCTCCTCCAGCTGCTTGATGATCTCCCCGCTCGTGCGCCGGGCAGCCTCGTTCTCCCGCAGCCGCGCCTCCAGCGAGTCCCTCCGGGACCGGTAGCTGTTCCACTGCTGGAGCAGCAGCTGGACCTGGTCCGGGTTGTCGGTAAGCGCCGAGTTGAGTCCTGCCGGGTCCACCGTCCTTCCGGGTTCTGCCAGGAGCTTCACGAACAGCTCCTGCCTGTGTATGGTCCCGTCGAGGAAGGCGAGCTCCTTGGCGTACTTGGCCTGGTCAGCGCCCGTGAGCGTCCGGTCCAGCTCGATGAGCGCATCGCCCTGGTTCACGTACTGCCCCTCCTTCACCAGGATACCCTTCACCACGGCCTTTTCCAAAGGCTGGATCACCTTGGTGCGGCCGCTCGGGATGATCTTCCCCTCGGCCACTGCCACGATGTCGATGTGGCCCAGGCAGGCCCAGGTGAGCGCTATGAAGAACAGGGTTACGATGGACCACGCCAGCACGCGCACCGTGGGCGACGGCGGGGTCTCCACGATCTCCAGAGCAGCGGGCAGGAAGGCGCGCTCCACACTGGTCAGGCGCTTGTCGCCCATACCGGCCCGGTTCGTCCAGGCGTCCTTCAGCGTTGTCCAGAAGGTTGCGCTCACCTACCCCTCCCCCTGCCCCTCTTCCACCGGCTCAGAGGGGAACCGGTGGCCGTGCTCGGCCTTGACCACCCTGGCGAACGGCTTGCCCTGGGTGATGACCGTGGGCCTGACCGGCTGGGGCGGCTCTGTCTGGAAGCTGTGGAGCTTGGCGTAATACCCGCCCGAGGCCATGAGTTCATTGTGGGTGCCGCTCTCCACGATGCGGCCTTTGTCCATGACCACGATGCGGTCCGCGTGCCGCACCGTGCTCAGGCGGTGCGCGATGACGAGCACGGTCCTGCCCTGGCAGATGCCCGCCATGTTGTCCTGGATGATGCGCTCCGACTCGTAGTCCAGGGCGCTCGTGGCCTCGTCGAAGATGAGGATGCGCGGGTTCGTGATGAGCGCCCGGGCGATGGCCAGGCGCTGGCGCTGCCCGCCCGACAGGTTGCAGCCCTGCTCGCCCACCAGGGTGTCGTACCCCTCGGGCAGCTCGGCGATGAAGTCGTGCGCCCCTGCCAGCGTGGCCGCTCGCACCACGTGCTCCATGGGCAGGCCCGGGTCGGCCGCGGCGATGTTCTCCCGTATGGTCCGGTTGAACAGGAAGCTCTCCTGCAGCACCACCCCGATGTTCCGCCGCAGCCACTGGGTATCTATAATGGATAAATCCGCCCCATCCACCAGGATGCGCCCCGCTTCGGGGATATAGAGCCGCTGCACCAGCTTGGCCAGTGTGCTCTTGCCCGAGCCCGAGCGGCCCACGATGCCCATGACCTCGCCGGGCCTGATCTCAAGGCTCAGCTCGTCGATGACCAGCGGACGGTCCGGCTGGTAGCGGAAGCGCACGCGCTCGAAGCGTATCGCGCCCCTGATCTGCGGCAGGGTGCTGCGGTTGGCCGCATAGCCCGGCTCCTTCGGGGTGTTGAGGATGTCACCCAGGCGCTGAAGCGAGATGCCTGCCTGCTGGAAGTCCTGCCAGAGCTGCACGAGCTTCAATATGGGCCCGCTCACCCTCCCCGCGATCATGTTGAACGCGATGAGCTGGCCCACGGTGAGCTCGCTCGCCATGACCAGGTGCGCGCCCCACCAGATGATGCCCAGCGTGGTGCACTTGTTGATGAACCCGGCCACCTGGTTCGCCACGTTCCCCAGGTTCTGGGCCCGAAACGAGCTGGTGACGTACTTCGAGAGCTGGTCCTCCCACCGCCGCTGCATCTGGGGTTCCAGGGCCAGGGCCTTCACCTTCTGGATGCCGGTGGTGGCCTCCGTCAGGAAGGCCTGGTTGGCGGCCCCGTGCCTGAACCGCTGGTCGAGCCGGTGCCGGAAGATGGGCGTGATGAACAGCGACAGCAGCACGTAGAACGGGATGGTGCAGAGCACCACGAGCGTGAGCGTGTGGCTGTAGGACCACATGACCACGAAGAAGATGAATGTGAACGTCAGGTCGATGACGAGCGTGAGGGAAGACCCCGTGATGAAGTTCCGGATGGTGTCGAGCTCGCGCACCCTGGCCACGGTCTGGCCCACCTGCCTGGCCTCGTGATACGCGAGGGGTATGCCGGTGAGGTGGCCGAAGAGCCTTGAGCCCAGCTCCACGTCAACCCGGCTCGTGGTGTGGCTGAAGGTGTAGGTGCGCAAGCCCGTGAGCAGCGAGTCAAAGAGCGAGATCACGATGAAGCCCATGGCCAGCACGTCCAGCGTGGTGAGCCCCTTGTGCACGAGCACCTTGTCCATGACCACCTGGAAGAACAGCGGCGTCACCAGGGCGAAGAGCTGCAGGAAGACCGAGGCGAGCACCACCTCGCCGAAGAGGCGGCGGTACTTGACCAGGGATGGGATGAACCAGCTCAGGTTGAAGGGCCGGTGGGTGCCGAACCCCAAGGCCCCCCTCGGGGTGAGCAGGATCATGGAGCCGGACCAGAACGTCTTCAGCTCGTCGGCGCTGACTGATCGGACCCTGGGCGGCGAGAGTTCCTGGATGAGCACCTTCTCCACGGCGCCCTGCCCGTCCCGGGCGGTCCTGGCAATGATGAAGAACCCGCCCTGGGTGTCCATGCCGATGGCTGGCAGGACCGCGTCGTTGAGCCTCTCCACGGACGACTCCACCCGCTTCGCCCGGAAGCCCGAGGCTAAAGCCGCCCTCAGGATATCCTCCGGGGAAAAGGGCGTGCCCGGGTTGCCGAACTCGTGCCTGATACGGCCGGGGTCGAGCGCTACCTGGTGGAACTGGGCGAGCACAACAAGTGCGCGTACACCACCATCATCCATGCTGCTGTTTCTGAGCCTCCCTGCATTCATTCAGGAGGGGGGGGGTACAATAACATCAATACAATGAGCTCCTTATACATACCCCCCCC
>JAKPQL010000093.1 GCA_029547045.1 Deltaproteobacteria bacterium
ACCCCCTTCGGGCTGCACGACCTGAGCCTGGCCGTGGACATGGTCAGGGAGCTCGCCGTCCCGTTCGGGGTGATCGTCAACCGGGTGGGTATCGGTGATAATCGGGTCCATGCCTTCTGCAGGGACGAGGGGGTGCCCATTTTCATGGAGATACCCGATGATCGCCGCATTGCCGAGGCCTATTCCAGGGGAGAACTCATGGTGGATGCGCTGCCCGAGTACCGCGATCTCTTCGGCAGGCTCCTGGCGACGGTGAAGGGGTATGATAAACAGGCAAGGAGGGCGACCCATGCCGACCTATGAATATGAATGCACGGCGTGCGGCCTGCATTTCGAGCGCGAGCAGGCCATGACCGATGCACCGCTGGAACACTGTCCCCAGTGCGGAGGTGCGGTCCGCAGGGTGGTCAGCGGCGGCACGGGGTTTTACTTCAAGGGCGGCGGTCCGGGAAGGGCCGCATCCCGTACAGGCTCGTGCTCTCTGGAGACCACGGGAAAGACCTGCTGCGGGAGGGGTGAACGCTGTGGAGCGCCCCGGTGCGAGGAGTGAGGCTGTCGTGAGCGGTCAGGGTCGAAGCATACAGGAGCTTGTCGTCATCAGCGGCAAGGGTGGTACGGGCAAGACCAGCCTGGCTGCCTCGCTGGCCGTGCTGGCACAGGACGCGGTCATAGCGGACTGCGACGTGGACGCGGCGGACATGCACCTGCTCCTGAAGCCGCAGGTCATGTCGAAGAACGAGTTCGTCAGCGGCCGCGAGGCCGTGATCAGGCAGCAGGACTGCACCGGGTGCGGCACCTGCGAGGACCTGTGCCGGTACGATGCCATCGTGCGGGACAAGACAGGATCGGGCCGGGACACCTTCCGTGTTGACCCCGTATCCTGCGAGGGCTGCGGGGTGTGCGCGCACTTCTGTCCGGAGCAGGCCATCGATTTTCCCGACCGTTCCTGCGGGCACTGGATGGTCTCGCAGACCAGGTGCGGGCCCATGGTCCACGCCAGGCTGGGCATCGCGGCCGAGAACTCGGGCAAGCTCGTCTCCATGGTGCGCAGCGAGGCCCGTCGCATCGCCGAGGAGCAGGGGCATTCCCTGATCATCGTGGACGGCCCCCCGGGCATCGGCTGCCCGGTCATCGCGTCTTTGGGCGGTGCTACACAGGTGCTCGTGGTCACCGAGCCCACGGTATCCGGGGAACACGACCTCGAACGGGTCCTCGCACTGGCGAGGCATTTCGGGGTCCCGGCAGTGATCTGCGTGAACAAGTGGGACCTGAACCCTGCCATGACAGAGCGGATAGAGAAGCATGCCATGGGGGCCGGGGCCCGGCTCGCAGGTCGCATCAGGTACGATCCCGGCGTTACCAGGGCACAGATCAGGGAACTCACCGTGGTGGAGACGGATACGGACTCGGCCGGCGACATCAGACAGGTATGGGAGAATCTTACGCCATCAGGAGGCTGAAATGGATACGGACGCACACAGGACACTTTCAGGCACAGCCATGGACCATGCCGAGAACCCGAGGAACATGGGGCCCCTGCCTGCCTTCAATGGACATGCCAGAGTCACCGGTCCCTGCGGCGACACCATGGAGGTCTGGATCTTGGTCAAGGGAGGCAAGGTGGAAAAGGCATCATTCACCACGGACGGGTGCGGTCATTCCCAGGCCTGCGGCAGCATGGCCACGAGCCTTGCCCAGGGGGTGAGCCTGGAAGAGGCCGCGGTCATGGAACAGCAGGATATCCTCGATGCGCTGGGCGGTCTGTCCCGGGACCACGAGCACTGTGCCCTGCTGGCGGCCAACACCCTGAGGGCAGCCTGCGAGAACTATGTACACAGCACGGTGCAGGGGCGCCGGAAGGACCGTCCCGAGGAGACAAAGGCGTGCGGTACCTGCACCGACTCATCCTGTTCGGCCCGCACGCGCAAAGAGGGCGAGAGCGACAAGGACTTCGAGGAACGGCAGAGGCTCGAGAACAGGCTCTGCAGGATAAAGCGCAAGATCGTGGTGCTCTCCGGCAAGGGTGGTGTGGGCAAGAGCACGGTGGCGGTGAACCTGGCCGTTGCCCTGTCCATGGACGGGTGGACCGTGGGGCTCCTGGACGCCGATATCCATGGTCCCAGCGTGCCTACCATGCTGGGCCTTGAGGGACGGAAACCGGAAAGCCGCGACGGAGAGATTTTGCCCATCGAGATCGGCGGGCTCAAGGTCATGTCCATAGGATTCTTTCTCTCCAGCCAGGACGACGCCGTGATCTGGCGCGGCCCCATGAAGATGGGGGCCCTCAAGCAGTTTCTCCGGGACGCGGCCTGGGGCGACCTCGATTTCCTCATCATCGACTCTCCCCCGGGGACGGGCGATGAACCCCTGTCCATCTGCCAGCTCATCGGCAACCTCGACGGCGCGGTCATCGTCACCACACCTCAGCGCCTGGCCGAGGTGGATGTGCGCAAGTCCATATCGTTCTGCAGGCACCTCGGAGTGCCTGTCCTGGGCGTGGTGGAGAACATGAGCGGCTTTGTCTGTCCGCGCTGCGGCGAGGTCACCACGGTCTTCCGGTCCGGCGCCGGCCGCCGCATCGCCGAGGACATGGGCGTGCCGTTCCTCGGGTCGATCCCCATGGACCCGGGTGTCGCAGAGGCCTCGGACGAAGGCTGTCCGTTCATCCACGCCTATGCGAAATCGGCCACAGCCGGCATCATGCAGGAGATCATCCGTCCCATCGCGGAACCGAGCGAGCAGGAGCGGACTGAATAACAGAAGAACGAACGTAAAGGAGAGATGATATATGCGTATTGCCATACCGGTAGCAAACGGAACACTGTGCATGCACTTCGGTCACTGCGAGCGCTTCGCGCTTGTCGATGTGGACCCGGCCACCAGGAAGATCACGGGCCGCCAAGACGTGGCGGCCCCTGCCCACCAGCCCGGCCTGCTGCCCCCCTGGCTCGCCGAGCGCGGCGCCACCTTTGTCATCGCAGGCGGCATGGGCCAGCGGGCCATCGCCCTGTTCAACCAGCAGGGCATTCAGGTCCTCGTAGGCGCCCCTGCCTTGGCCCCCGAGGCCCTCGTGGAGGAGTACCTGGCGGGCAGGCTCCAGGGCGGACAGAATGTCTGCGACCATTGACCTGTCAAGGGCACGGGGAGAAGAATAGAAATAAATAGGTTAGATCTAAGGAGGATCGATTGGCAGACAGGAAGAGAATCGTGATAATCGGCGGGTCCGCGGCAGGACCCAAGGCGGCGGCAAAGGCACGGCGCATGGACGAGCATGCCGAGGTGGTGATCCTCCAGAAGGACGCGGATCTCTCGATGGCGTCGTGCGGTTACCCCTATTACGTCGGAGGGTACTTCGACGACCGGAACATGCTGCTGTGCACGCCTGCGGGCATCGTGCGGGACCCCCAGTTCTATCTCAACGCAAAGAACATCAAGGCAGGAACCAACACCGAGGTCACCGGCATCGACAGGAAAGCGCACGAGGTGTCTTTCAAGAGCCTGCTGACCGGCGTGACAGGCACCGTAGCCTACGACAAGCTCGTCATAGCCACGGGCGCAACCCCCAGGATGCCCCCGATACCGGGGGTGGACCTCAAGGGCATCACCACCCTCCAGTCCATGAAGGACGCGGACTTTCTCAGGAGGGTGCGCGACGAGGGCACCATCAAGAAGGCGGTCATCATCGGCGGTGGTCTCATCGGCATCGAGACCTGCGAGGCCCTGCAGCTGGCCGGCGTGGAGATCACGGTCATCGAGCTGCTGCCCCAGCTGCTGACCTTCCTGGACTGGGACCTGGCCAAGCTCGTGGAAAATCACGTGAAGACCAAGAATGCCAACGTCATTACCGGCAACGGCATCGTCGAGTTCCTGGGCGAGAACGGCAGGCTCACCGGGGTGAAGCTGGCCAACGGGACCGAGCTGCCCTGCGAGCTCGCCGTGGTCGCCATCGGCGTTATACCCAACGTGAAGCTTGCCAGGGAGGCAGGGCTTTCCATCGGGGCAACGGGCGGCATCGAGGTCAACGAGTACATGCAGACCTCGGACCCGGACATCTACGCCGTGGGTGACTGCGTGGAGACCGTGCACCGTATCACAGGCAAAAAGGTGCTGGCCCCGTACGGCGATCTGGCAAACCTCCAGGGCAGGGTGGCTGGAGAGAACGCGGTGATGGGCAACACGGTCATCTTCCCCGGCACGATCCAGACCGGCATCTGCAAGGTCTTCGACTATTCTGCGGGGTCCACCGGCCTGTCCGAGACCTCGGCGAAAAAGAACGGCTACGACGATATCGTCACCGTGATGAACGCGAGCACGGACAAGCCGAATTTCATGGGCGGCGAGCTCATCATCACCAAGCTGGTGTGCGAACGCTCCACCGGGAAGATCCTCGGCGCCCAGTGCATCGGCCCCGGCAACGCGGCCAAGCAGATCGCCCAGTGGGCCATGGCCATCCAGGCGGGCATGCACGTGGAGGACATCGTGAACGCGGACCTGCCGTACGCACCTCCCTTTTCGCTCGCCATCGACCACTTCATCGCCACGGCCCACCTCATGCAGAACAAGCTCAAGGGAAGGCTCAAGGGCGTCTCGCCCATGGAGGTCAGGAAGAAGCTCGACGAGAAGGACAGGCCCTTCTTCATCGATGCCCGGGGTCCCGACGAGTACGAGCAGGTGCGCCTGGGCATCGGCGAGACGCTGATCCCGCTGGGCGCCCTGAGGAGGCGACTCGGGGAGCTTCCCCAGGACAAGGACAGGGAGATCGTCTGCTACTGCAAGATCTCGCTGAGGGGCTACGAGGCAGCCCTGGTGCTCGAGGCCAACGGGTGGAGGAACGTCAAGGTCATGGAGGGCGGCATCGCGGCGTGGCCCTATGCGAGGGAGAAGTGATCTCCCTGCGGTGTGATTCTCTTCACTGGTGAGAAATGGGAGCGGCCGTACACGGCCGCTCCACGATGAACGTGAAGGAGGGATCTATGAAGATGCAAGAAGTTGACAAGGTGGAAATCCTCACCCTGCAGGACAACTACATCGACATCACGGCACTGGACAACTCGGCGGTCGTGCAGCGGGCGGTGCCGCTCAAGGACATGCAGATCAAGAATTCCATCCTGGCGGAGCACGGGTTCTCGGCCTTTGTCACGGTCCATGCGCAGGGCAAGGCATCGTCCCTGCTCTTCGATTTCGGGTTCTCCGAGGACGGGGCAGCACGCAACGCCGCCATGCTGGGAGCGGATGTAGGCTCTGCGAAGTCCTTCGTGCTGTCCCACGGGCATTCTGACCACACCGGCGGGATCCGGAAGTTCAGCGCCCTCGTCGCCGGCAACAAGGACGCCGTTGAGTTCGTCTGCCACCCCGCGGCCTTCAAGAAGTCGCGGTACCTGAAGTTCGGCGAGGAGATCAAGGTCTACTTCCCCGAGTTCACCAAGGACGCCGTGCTC
>JAKPQL010000098.1 GCA_029547045.1 Deltaproteobacteria bacterium
GCGAGGTTCTCCCTGGCGAGCCGCTTGAGGGCCTGGACCAGGGGTGTCGTCGTCCCGGTGAGCTGCCACGCGTAGACATCGGCCTGGCGCTCGAACCAGCGGGATATCATCGAGCCAGCAGGCACGAAGAAGAAGGTGAACGGCCGCGCGACGAGGCTGAGGAGGAACAGCCCCGCATAGGGGACGGGCCCCTCGAACCCGAAGGTTTCGTACAGGTGCGGCCAGGCGAGGAGCTTCGAAGCGGCATAGAGCACGAGCAGCGAGACGATGATCGATGCAGCGAGCTGCTTTCTGATGTGACCCTTCGTGAGGTGGCCGAGTTCGTGTGCAAGGACCGCGGAGATCTCCTCGGCGCTGTGGGTGTTGAGGAGGGTGTCGAAGAGGACGATGCGCTTGGACCTGCCGATGCCGGTGAAGTAGGCGTTGGAGTGCCTGCTCCTCGTGCTCGCGTCCATCTTGAACAATCCCTTCAGGTGGAATCCTGCCCGCTCGAGCAGGGTATCGATACGCCCCCTGAGGGATTCGTCCTGGACGGGCTCGAACCTGTTGAAGAGCGGGGCGATGACGCTCGGGTACAGCCAGGTGAGGGTCAGCTGGAAGGCCACGAAACACACCCAGGCGGGCAGCCACCACATGCGGGGCAGGGAGTAGAGAAGCGCCAGGAACACGGCCAGGACACTCCCCATGATGATGCAGGAGAGCGCGAAGGTCTTGGCGAGGTCCTTGAGCCACAGGGCCGGCGTGATGGTTGAGAAGCCGAACCTCCGCTCGATGACGAAGGTTCCGTAGAGGTCGAAGGGGATCTCGAGGAGGCCGAGCAGGAGCGAACATGCCAGGATGAACAGGAGTCCCGCCGCTACCGGGTGGAGGCCGGACAGCAGGCCCGTCCCGGCGAGGAAGGGGAGAAACCCGCTCAGGATGAGCACGAGGACCGCCAGCTCATCCACCAGCATCTCCAGGGAACCCAGGGAACTGGTGGCAACGGTGTAGTCCCGCATGCGGGACAGGGTCTCGGGCTCGATCTGGTCCCGGAAGACCTCGGGCACCAGGTGTCCCCGGGCCTTGAGATGGCGGACGTTGAGCCATCTCAGGCCCAGCCGGAAGGCCAGGCTCAGGGCGAAGATCGCAACGAAGGCTGCGAGCAGAGCATTCCAGCGCAACATGGACGTGGTGTTCCCCCTGGGAGAAGATAGGTTCGATCAGGGACCGGCGTCTGCCCGTACGATACTACCCGCCGTCGGTCTGGGCAAAGGCCGCGTTCGAGTAGAGGTACTCGACCTTCTCCTTGTGGTTGAGTTCTTCGCTCGCCATCTTGAGGAAGATCTGCTTGAGCTCGCCCTCGGGGTGGAGGTCCGCAAGCCCCTGGTAGAAATTGTACGAGTTGAGTTCCCGGTGGGCGGCGATGAGGAAGACGTCCTTGGATGCCAGGTCCTTCTTGATGTCCGGCTTGTCCATGTGTTCAGCGATCTTGTAGTCGATGGGGCGGCTCAGACGCAGTGCCTCGGAACCGTATCCGCCGTCGCGGTAGCTCTCAAGGAAGGCCTTGTGCTTCTTTTCCTCTCCGGCGAGAAGCTTCAGGGCGTCCTTTGCGCTGCTGTCCAGCACCTTGGACGTGAGGTCCATGTAGAATGCATAGGCCTCCTCTTCACGTTGAATGGCAATGTTGATGTAGTCACCCAGCCTTTTCTGTTCCATGCGGATTCTCCTTCAGCAAGATAGAATAAATATAGTGGATGACGGGGGAAAATCAATACGAACTCTGTCCCGGTATCCACGATGGGCAAAAGACCGGCCCGCCCGTTGGTGCATGATTCGATCGGTCACATCATGGTCGCCAGCCACAGCAGGCCCATGACCGGCACGATGGCCCAGAGACCCATGACGTAGATCGTGTACATGCGGTTGTCGAAGATGGTCTGCTCGTTGTAGAAGTCGATGCCCTTGGCCAGGAAGAACAGCGGCGGCAACAGCCCGTACGCCAGGGCCGGCGCGACCTTCAGGGGGAAGCTCAGGAAGAGCATGAGGGCGAGGCCCATGATGGTGTACTCGAGCAGCATGATGGCCTTGTCCTCGCTGATGTACCGGGCCAGGCTCATGTGGCCCATGATGGCGTCCTTCTCCATGTTCTTGAGCCCGAGCAGGATCTCGGCTCCGAGGTAGTGGGTAGCCACGTACCCCGAGAGGAGCCCGATGCTCGGGTGCACGGCGGACTGCGTGAGGCTCAGCGGGATCACGATGGAGATGAGGATGAAGATGGTCGCCCCGAAGATGCTCTTCAGGTAGTCACTCACGTCCGCCACGTCCAGAAGCGGCCGCAGCAGCGAGACGCCGATGACCATGAGCCCGCCCACCAGCCCGCTCGCCACGAGGCTCAGGGAGATGGCGATGCCCGTGGATATGGCCCACGTGGGCCACTGCCGCTGACGTTTCGTGTGGGCCGTGGAGGAGAAGGCGAGGAAGAACACGGCCAGCAGCACATCCCACCGGTAGGTCAGGGAGCTGAAGACCAGGCTCGCCATGGCCACGCCCAGGGCGCCCAGGGACGGCAGCAGCGGGGATTCGGCCAGGGTGTCGAGCACGGCGCTCTCGATGGAGGAGGAGGCGTGGATGCTCCGGAGCGCCTCGATGCACTCCTCGATGACCCAATGGGGGGTCGACGCGCCTGCGATGACCGCCACCCGCTTCATCTGGGAGCGGTTGATTCCCTTGAGCTGCTCCGGCGACTCGATCCTGATGACGTTCGGGCTGTCCTTGGCCGCGATCTCGGCGAGGCGTTTCGTGTTGGCGGAGTTCCTGCCGCCGATGACGATGAAGGTGTCGTGGTCCTTCGCCAGTTCCCTCACCTCGCTCTGCCGGTCCACGGTGGAGCGGCAGATGGTGTCCGACACGTCGAGCACCTCGCACTTTTCCCTCAGGATGTCTATGATGTCCCTGTACAGGGCCACGTCGAAGGTGGTCTGGGCGACCACGGCAAGCCTCTTGACCGCGGGGACCGCGCGGGCGTCCTCCAGGCTCTGGATGATGACCCCCTTGCTCCCCGCGACGCCCATGTGGGCATCCATCTCGGGATGGTCCTTGTCCCCCACGATGGCGATGAGGTCCGCGTTCCTGCTGGCCTTCTTGATCACGCTGTGCAGCTTGAGCACCATGGGACACGCCGCGTCGATCACCTCCACGCCGCGTTCGTTCAGCGCCGTCTTCTTGTCCGGGGAGATCCCGTGGGCGCGGACGATGGCGATGTCGCCTGGTCTGAGCGTGGGGTCGCTGATGTCGTGGACGATCCCGATCCCCCGCCTGGTCAGGGCATCGATGACCTGGGGATTGTGGATGATCTGCCCGAGGGTGTAGATCCTCTTGTCCGGATTGCTCTGCCTCACCTTGAAAGTGATGTCGATGGCCCTGCGGACCCCGAAGCAGAACCCTGCGTGACGGGCGATGGTTATCTTCATTGCCCAGGCACCACCTTTCTGGTCGCATGGATGAGGTATTCCTGGTTTCCCCGGGCGCCCTTGACGGGAGAGGGGA
>JAKPQL010000116.1 GCA_029547045.1 Deltaproteobacteria bacterium
CCGAGCGGTATGCAGTCCAGGATGCGGATCTGCACATCAAAGTCTACGGAAATGGTATGCACCCATCCATCTGGAATGCTCACCTCCAACGTAGCTTCTATCATCAGCCTGCCTCAGACCGCCGATCTAATGGTATATAGAAAAGGTTACCCCCGTTTGCTTCGCCAATCCCGACATATGTCTATTATCCGCTGCGCTACCCCCTCCTCCCCCAACGGGCAGCTCCAGCCCCCCTTCCTTGCAAGCATGACCATGGCGCCCTCAACGATGCGCGCAGCCTCGGTCCCCACCACGACGTTCGCTCCCACGTCCACGGTCTCCGGCCTCTCGGTGCTGTCCCGCAGAGTGACGCATGGCACCCCCATTATGCAACATTCCTCCTGGACGCCCCCGGAGTCGGTCAGCACCAGGGCGGCCTCGCTCTCCAACCGCAGGAACTCCAGGAAGCCGAGGGGCGGGACCCCCCTTATCCCCCGGGGCAATCCTATCCCGAAGGCCTCCAGCCCCTTCCTGGCCCGGGGATGCATCGGCCATATGATATCCAACCCCGTTCTCAGGGCAGTGGCCTCCAGCCCGTGCACGATGCTCGCCAGGCGCTCCGGCGAGTCCACATTCTCCTGCCTGTGCAGCGTGGCGAGGGCGTACCGCCCCTTCGACAGCCCCAGGGCACGCAGGGCGTTCTCCCGGTCCATGGCCAACCTCAGGTTCTGCCTCACCGCGTCCACGATCGTGTTCCCGGTGACGAAGATGCGCTCGGGGGGCAACCCCTCCACCCTCAGGTTGCGCGCCGACACCTCCGTCGGCGCGAACAGCAGGTCCGAGGCGTGGTCCGCCAGCACCCGGTTGACCTCCTCGGGCATGGACCGGTCGAAGGAGCGCAGCCCCGCCTCCACGTGGCCGACGGCGATCCCCATCTTCGCAGCGGCGAGCGCCCCGGCCAGCACCGTGTTCGTGTCCCCCTGCACGAGGACGATGTCCGGCCTGCAGGCCTGGAACGTCCTTTCCAGCCCGATCAGCATCCTCCCGGTCTGCGCTCCGTGCGTCCCAGAGCCGACCTCGAGATTGACGGCCGGCTGCGGCAGGTCCAGGTCCCGGAAGAACACCCTGTCCATCTCGAACGA
>JAKPQL010000119.1 GCA_029547045.1 Deltaproteobacteria bacterium
GTTGACAAGGCACAGAGATACAGGCTATCGAGAACACCTGGCACAGGCACGTAGCTCAGGGGGAGAGCACCACCTTGACGCGGTGGGGGTCCAGGGTTCAAATCCCTGCGTGCCTACCAGTTCATTCCCCGAATCTCAGCATCTGTCCTTTTCATGACCCAAAACGGGTACTCCCGGCCCAGGTATTGCCGACCCCTAACACCTTGTATACACGTACTGTTTCCATGTTCAGAGAAATCCTCTGGCCTGTTTTGAGATGCCGTGTCCCATTCTTTGATGACTCGGGGATGACGTACATGTAAATGCTCAACGAAATCAGATGAATGCCCGTGGCCCACGGTTTGGCACCGTCCTTGCTGTCCTGGCGGGGGACGCACACGCGGTCCATGTGCGTTTCCTTGCAAGAGAAGAAATCATCGGGGAGGTCTACCATGGCATGTACGATGAGGAACAAGGTGCTGCGGGACGAGACATGCATCAAGTCGCTGGGGAGGCTGGCGGACAAGCGGGCCGTGCGGGAGGGTCTCAGGATCTGCCTGGAGCGGGCGCGGATCATGACCCGGGTGTTCAAGGCCACCGAGGGCGAACCCATGTGCATCCGCAGGGCCAAGGGCCTGGCGGCCGTCCTGGACGAGATGACCCTGTTCACCCGCGACGGCGAGCTCATCTGCGGCTGCTACGCCAGCTCGGACAAGGGGCTGCCCACCTATCCCGAGCTCTACTGGCGATGGCTGGAAAAGGCGGTGACCTCTCTGCCGGACTATGCGGCCATGCTCGACGAGGAGGGGAAGAAGGAGCTCTTTGCCATACACGAATACTGGAAGCCCTTTTCCATCCACGGCCGCGAGCGCGACTACATCCCGCCCGGGCGGGCATGGAGGATCGGCGACTTCATCACGGGCGGGTGGATGTGGCAGTGGGAGATCTCCACGCCCGACTACGAGAAGATCCTCGGCATCGGGCTGAACGGCATTGTGGGGCAGATCGAGACGCGGCTGGCCGAGGTGCTCGCCGACGTGTCCATCCCCACGGGAAAGCGCATGAAGATGATCGACGAGCTCACGGCCATGAAGATCTCCACCGAGGCCGCTGCGCGCTGGGGCAAAAGGTATGCGGCCATGCTCCGGGAGCACAGGGATATGGTGAAGGGCAGGGCGCGCCGCGCGGAACTCGACAAGATGATCGAGGTCTGCACCCAGGTCCCTGCAGGACCTGCGCGGAACCTGCACGAGGCGTTGCAGTGCTTCATCTTCATCACCTTCATCATCAACTACATCGACCAGCCCCAGGTGGGCAACGGCGTCCGGTTCGACAAGGTCTTCGGCCCGTACATGGACAGGGACATAGCGTCCGGTGCGCTCACCCGGGAGCAGGCGAGGGAGCTGGTGGAGGCGGTGTGGGTGAAGATGCAGGAGGGCGGGTACGTGCAGCCGCCCGTGTGGGTGAACAACGGCGGCGGCGGCCTGGGCTTCCAGACCATCACGCTCGGCGGCACCGACGAGGCGGGCAGAGACATCACCAGCGACATGACCATGCTGGCCCTCGAGGTTACAGGAGAGCTCCAGACCATCGCTCCCCAGATCGCGGTGCGCATCCACGACGGGACCCCGAAGCAGCTCTACCAGGCCATCTTCCGCTGCGCACGCACCGGGTGTGCCCAGCCCGCGGTGTTCAACGACAACGTGAACGTGCCCCGGCTCACCGGGATCGGGTGCCCGCCCGGGGAGGCAAGGCTCTACTCCATCAACAACTGCATGCAGCCAGTGATCCCGGGGAAGAACTGCCACTACCGGGCCGGCCATAGCGGCGGGTTCGTGCTCCCCATGTGCCTGAACCTGGCCCTCGACGAGGGCAGGTTCGGCGGCAAGGTGGTGGGTGCGCCCACGCCCCCCATATCCGAGCTGAAGACCTACGACGACGTGTGGAAGGCCTTCTGCAGCCAGGTGGCCTTTGCCGCCCAGACGCTCGGCATCATCTCCAACATCGCTGACGAACTCCTGAAGGAGTACATCCCCAGGCCCTTCCTCTCGGCCCTGTTGGACGGCAACATCGAGAAGGGATGCGACATGCGTGACTGGGAATACCTGGGCCTGCGGCACCACCTGGTCTTCGGGGCCAACAACGCGGCAGACGGCCTGGCGGCAATCAGGAAGCTCGTCTTCGACGAACAGCGGCTCACCCTCGAGGAGTATCTTGCCGCAGTGCAGAACAACTACCAGGGCGAGCACGAGCGGGTCTACCGCATGATCGAGCAGGACTGCCCGAAGTTCGGCAACGACGACGATTATGTGGATGCCATCAGCCGCGACATCATGCGCGTGATCAGGGCCGAATGCGACAGGTGGACCGATATCTACGGCAAACCCTACATCCTGGACGGTACCACGGCGTCGGCACCCATCGGCGCTGGCATGATCCTGCCCGCAACCTGCGATGCCCGCAGGCAGGCTGAGCCCTTCCACGACGGGAGCATCTCGCCGGTGCAGGGCCGGGACATCTCGGGACCCACAGCCACACTCCGCTCCGTGGCCAAGGTGAGGACGCTGGAGACCGGCAATTTCCTGCTCAACCAGAAGTTCATGCCCACCTTCTTCGACCCTGAGCACTACGACATCATGGAAGGCTACATGAAGACGCTCAAGGACATGGGCATCCACCACGTGCAGTTCAACTGCGTGGACAGGAACACCCTGGTGGAGGCCAAGGCGCACCCGGAGAAGTACCGCGACCTCATCGTGCGGGTTGCCGGGTACTCGGCGTACTTCATCGACCTCGACAACCGGATGCAGGACGAGATCATCAAGCGGACGGAGCAGGCGTTCTGACGCATTTTGTACACGGATCGTTCAAATCGATGAACCAGGTTTCATGAGTTCATCGATTTGAACGGAACAAAGATTTGGTCCTGAGAAGGGCCATGCCTTGTGGACAGTTTTTTCAACGGGGTGAGAAGTGCGTCCAGGTTCTGTCCTTTTCCTGTGAGCGATCTCCCTGAGAAGAGGGAGACCGCTCACAGGAAAAGGCTGTGAATAAGACGGAGGCAGCATGTCGATGGGAGCAGAAGGCGAGCAGGGCACGGTGTTCAACATCCAGGCGCTCAGCATCCGTGACGGGCCGGGCATCAGGACCACCCTGTTCTTCAAGGGGTGCCCGCTGCGCTGCCCCTGGTGCTCAAACCCGGAGAGCATGAACCCGGCGGTCCAGATACGGATGGCGCCCGAGAAGTGCCGGGGGTGCGGCGCCTGCGTGGAGGCCTGCGGCCAGGGTGCCCTGTGGATGGAAGACGGCCGCATCAGGTTCGACCATGACCGGTGCATCGACTGCCTTGCCTGTGTGGAGGCCTGCG
The DNA here is from genome assembly GCA_029547045.1 of Deltaproteobacteria bacterium. GTDB lineage: Bacteria > Desulfobacterota > Desulfomonilia > UBA1062 > UBA1062 > MWEI01. The sequence goes on from JAKPQL010000119.1 coordinate 3,347, forward strand.
GGAGCGGGTGCATCACCCGCGTGGGTTCGCTCATGGGTGCACGGGAGGCCGTGGACAGGCTTCTCCGGGACAGGGCCTTCTACGAGAACACCAGGGGCGGCATCACCCTTTCCGGCGGCGAGCCCCTGTTCCAGCACGCATTCTGCCTGAACATACTGCAGAGGCTGCACGGCATGGGCGTGCACACGGCGGTGGACACATCGGGGTACGCCTGCAGGGACGTATTCGAGGAGATTACGGCACATGTGGATCTGGTCCTGTTCGATGTCAAGCACCCCGAGGGCCCCAGACACCGGGAGGTGATCGGCGTGGACAACGCCGTGATCCTGGACAACCTCAGGCTGTGTGCGAAAAGGACCGAGGTCTGGACAAGGACGCCGCTCATTCCGGGATTCAACGACGACCCCCGCGTCACCGATGCCATCGTGGATCTCGCCCGGGAGGTGGGTGCTGCGCGATGCTGCTTCCTCCCGTTCCACCGGTGGGGAGAGCACAAGTATGCGAGGCTCGGCATGGCTGACCCGTACTCCTGCCTGAGGGATTTTCAGGACGGGGAACTCGGCCGGATCCGGGACCGGTACCGGGGCCTGGACGGATTCGTGTCCTTCGAATCCGCCTAGCCCCATGCCCCCCCCCGTGGCCCACTCCCCTTTCTCGAAACCTGTAACGACACGGATATCCTGGTGAAATTAACGTCTGAACGGTATACAGAAAAGATTTGACATTTTATGAGTAATTTTTATTATTGTATGATGAGTAATTTTCATTATCCCATCGCCATGATGGGAACTCCATGTGGCGGTTCTGCCCTGGCAAGGGCATCAGGGAGGCGGTGACATGAAGGATCGACGCATTGGCGGCGCAGGGGATGGCCAGGACCCGGATCTCTGCAGGAGGGTCATGCAGCTCGAGGAGGCCATATGCGGGTACGAGAGGAGGAGCACCTTCTTCGAGCTGCTCATCAAGAGCCTCCCCGGGCTCTTCTATGCCTTTGACGACAAGTTCGAGCTCCACATGTGGAACAAGAACGTGGAGCAGGTCACCGGGTACATGGCCCAGGAGATCCCCGAACACAGCCTGTTCGAACTCTTCGACGGAGAGGACCTCACGCTCATCCGGGAGTCCATCCAGGACGTGTTCAGGACCGGCCAGGGCGTTGCCGAGGCCGTGCTCATCACCAAGGAGGGCAGGCGCATCCCCTACTTCTTCACCGGGGTGAGCGCGGTCATTGAGGGCACCCCGTACCTGCTGGGCATGGGCCTGGACATCAGCGTGCTCAAGGGGGCCGAGGCAGCGCTGCTGGAGAGCGAAGCCCTGTACCGCACCTTTGCCGCACGCATGACCGAGGGCGTAACCCTGATTCAGCAAGACAGATTCGTGTTCGTGAACAACGCCTTTGCCTCCATGCTCGGTCTCACTGACCTAAACGACATCCTCGGGCAGGATGTCATGCAGTTCGTGAGCAAGGAATTCGAGATGTACTTCCGGGACCTCTTCGATTCCATTCTCAACGGCATGTCCAGCGAGCGGTTTTTCCAGGCCCGCTGGGTCAGGCCGAAAAAGCAGGAGATATGGGTTGAGGGGAGGGCGAACCTGATCCAGTGGAAGGGCAGCCCCACCGTGCTCCTCACGGCCCGCGACATCACCGAGACCAAGCTGCGGGAGATATCCATGCAGGAGGAGGCCGCCTACCTGAGGAGGGAGAACGTGACGCTGCGGTCCTCCATCAAGGACCGGTACCGGTTCGGAGACATCATCGGCAAGAGCTCGGCCATCCAGGGGGTCTATGAGCTCATCCTCAACTCGGCGGCCACCGGGGCGAATGTCATCATCTACGGCGAGTCAGGCACGGGAAAGGAACTGGTGGCCAAGGCCATCCACCAGATGTCCGGGCGCTCCGCGGGCCCCTTTGTCACGGTGAACTGCGCGGCCATCCCGGACAACCTCATCGAAAGCGAGTTCTTCGGGTACAAAAAGGGCGCCTTCACCGGCGCGGTAAGCGACAAGCAGGGCTACCTCGACCAGGCGGACGGCGGGACGCTGTTCCTCGACGAGGTGGGCGAGCTCTCCCTGAACCTCCAGGCAAAGCTGCTCCGGGCCATCGAGGGGGGAGGCTACTCCCCGGTGGGCGGAAACGCCACGAGGCACTCGGACTTCCGGATCATCGCCGCCACGAACAAGAACCTCCTGGAGTATACCAGGAAGGGCCTCATGCGGGAGGACTTCTTCTACCGTATCCACATTATCCCCATCGAGATCCCCCCCCTGAGGCAGCGCAAGGAGGACATCCCGCTTTTGGTGGAGCACTTCATGAGGATCTATTCGCCCGGCAAACGGCTGGCCCAGGTCTCGGGCCACGTGCTGGAGGCACTGCAGCACTACGACTGGCCGGGCAACGTGCGCGAGCTCCAGAACGTGATCCAGCGGTACCTCACGGTGAAGCGCATCGACTTCCTCAGCCCTGCCGCGCCGGAGACCCACGACGTCTTCGGATGCGCCCGGGCACTTCCGGACAAGAACAGGAAGGACCTCAAGCTCCACGACTACACAGAGAACGTCGAGAAGGCCGTGATCACGGAAGCCCTCAACCAGCACCGCTGGAACAAGAGCAGGACCGCATCGGCCCTGATGATCTCCCGGAAGACCCTGCAGCGGAAGATGAAGCGCCTCGGGCTCGTGTGACCGGAGGTGGGCGCTTCTGGCCCACCGCCTGCAGAATTGCTGTTTCAGCACGGAATATCAATTCGTTGCATGTCGCCACCCCCTCCTGCGCCACGTTGAGGTGGTTCCATGTGACCCACATTCCCGTGGGCGCACAGCAGGCGGTATTCCGAATAACCCAGAAAAATCATAACAGTAAAATAAATTACCCTTTTGGCATCATCCTTGCTCATTCGCGGTCAGGGGCATGCACCGGATGCACCCGTTGATGCTGTTCATCATTCATTGGCATTCGGCGAAGGGGGTTCACATGGTCCACGACTCGAAGATCCGGGTTCTCATCGCCAAGCCTGGGCTCGACGGACACGAGCGGGGCGCCCACGTGGTGGCCTACGGGCTGAGGGACGAGGGGTTCGAGGTCATCTACACCGGGCTGCGTCAGACCCCGGAGCAGATCGTGTCCGCGGCCATTCAGGAGGACGTCGACGTGGTGGGTCTCTCCGTCCTGTCCGGCGCGCACCTGAGCCTGACCTCAAAGGTCATGGCCGGGCTCAGGGCGAAGGGGGCCGACGACGTCCTGGTTCTCGTGGGCGGCATTATACCGGAAGAGGACAGGAAGGCCCTCCAGGAGCAGGGCGTCTCGGGCGTGTTCACTGCGGGCTCCTCCATCAAGGACATTGCGGCGTTCATCAGATCCAGGGTGCGCACGGGCGAGTGATGGTGTCCATAGTATGAGGGAAGGCAAGAAGAAGATCGAGCAGGCGGCAAGGCGATGGGAGGCCGAAGTCCTCAAGCCCCGCCTCGAGCGGTTCAACCTCGAGAAGAGTCCCACGACGTTCCACACCCCCCTGACCACGAACGGCTCCCGTTTCCTGGAAAAGGTGGGCTTCCCCGGGCAGTACCCGTTCACGGCCGGGAACCATCCCTTCGAATTCTGGAGGGCCCATGCGAAGACAGCGGCGCTGTTCGGCTTCAGGCCCGACTGGGGAGGGGCGGGCGGGGTGGGCAAGTACGGCGGGTTCGGGACGCCTGCGGACTACCGCGACTACCTGCTGAGGATGCAGTCAATGGGCCGCAGGGGCGGCCCGAACATCGCCTTCGACCTGGTGACCCAGTGCGGGTTCGACTCGGACAGCCCGTACGCCGAGGGCGAGGTTGGCCGGGTGGGCGTGGCCGTCGACTCGCTGCGGGACTTCAGCGTGATCTACGAGGCGTACACCGGAGAGCTGGACATCGACAGGGTGCCGTCGAACTTCACCATCAATGCGCCGGCTGCGGTGATCATCGCCATGTACGCCTGCCTGGCAAAGAAACGGGGTATAGATCTCGCCAGGCTCAAGGGCACTCCCCAGAACGACATCCTCAAGGAGTTCATCGCCCGCGGGACGTACATATTCCCGCCGGGGCCCTCCATGCGGCTGTTCCGCGACACGTGTGTGTTCTGCTGCAGGCACATGCCCTCGCTCAACATCAATTCCATCGGCGGCTACCACATCCGGGAGGCGGGCGCCACGCGCACGCAGGACCTGGCGTTCTCGCTGGCCAACGGCATCGCGTACCTCGAGGCGGGCATCGAGGGCGGGCTCGCCGTGGACGAGTTCGCGCCGGCCTTCACCTTCAACGCCTTCGGCGGGAGCATGGAGATCTACAACGAGATCGCGTTCCAGCGGGCGGCCCGGAGGATGTGGGCGCGCATCCTCAAGGAACGCTTCCATGCAAGGGACCCGCGGAGCATGATGATCCGCCAGCCCATCACGGCGCACATCGGGTGCTCCAGCACCACGCTCCAGAGGTCGCTGAACAACCTTGCCCGGGCGGTCATCGGCGGCATGGCTGCGGGCATGTCCGGCGGCATCCCTGGAGCGTACCCCCCCTTTGACGAGCCGCTGGGCCTGGGCCACTCCCAGGAGGCGGTGCAGCTCCAGCTCGACGCGACCAGGATCATGATCTACGAGGCCAAGGTTGCAGACGTCTGCGACCCCTGGGCAGGCTCCTACTTCATGGAGTCGCTCACGGACAGGACCGAGGAGGATGCCCTGGCCGAGCTGGAAAAGGTGGAGAGGATGGGCGGCGCCGTCGCCGCGATCGAAAACGGGTACATGCCGCGGGCCGTGGCGAAGAGCGCGTACGAGCGGCAGAAGCAGATAGAGGCGCAGGAGGAGCTTGTGGTGGGCGTGAACTGCTTCACCGGCGCGAACGAGATCGATGTGTCCATCAACCGGGTGGTGGAGGCCACGTATGACCCGGAGCTCATGAAGACGGCCGAGGAGCGGCAGAAGGCGAGCCTGGCCCGATTGAAACGGGAGCGGGACGGCAGGGCCGTCACGACCTCGCTCAACAACCTGAAGGGCCACGCCCGGGACCACGACAGGAATCTCATGCCCGCGATCTGCGAGTGCGTCGAGAACGACGCCACCCTCCAGGAGATCTGCGACGTGCTGCGAGAGGTCTTCGGCGAGGCGCAGCCCGTGAAACTCTAGGAAAGACCGGCCATGGAAGAGATGCCGAGACAGCTGATCGATGCGGCCAGGCAGGGCAGTGAGAGGGCCCTCGCCCGGCTCATCTCGCACGTGGAGGACCGCAGGCCGGGATGGAAGGATGCCATGAAGGCCATGTACCCGCATACGGGCCGCGCGTGCGTCATCGGCATCACGGGCTCCCCGGGGGCCGGCAAGAGCACCCTGGTTTCCGAGATAGCGCTCAGGCTCGCAACAAGCGGCCTCACCATCGGCATCGTCGCGGTGGACCCGTCGAGCCCGTTTTCCGGCGGTGCCCTGCTGGGCGACCGCGTCAGGATGCGCGGCATCAGCGCGGCGAGCGGCGTCTTCATCCGGTCCATGGCCACACGGGGCGTGCTGGGCGGACTGTGCCAGGCGGCCAAGGACGTGGTGCGCATCATGGATTTCGCGCGCAAGGACGTGATCCTCATCGAGACCGTGGGAGTCGGCCAGGACGAGATCGAGGTGGTGGGCGCTGCAGACCACGTGATGCTCGTCACCTTCCCGGGGGGCGGCGACGGCATCCAGGCCATCAAGGCCGGGGTCATGGAGATCGCGGACCTGTTCGTGGTGAACAAGGCGGACCGTGGGGGCGCCGATGAGACCGCCTCCGAGATAGCGGCAATGCTCGAGCTTTCCTCCGAGGGACAAGCCGGGAAGCCCCCGGTCTTCACGGTGTCCGCCCTGAACGGGGACGGGCTCACGGACCTGACGGCCGCCCTCAGGGGGTACATCAACAGGAAGAAGGCGGGTCCTGTCCTTGAACAGGCACACGTCCGCCGCGAGATCCTGGGCATCCTGGAGCGCGAGGTGACCTGTCTCATCCGGGAGCGGGTCGCATCCAACGGAAACATGGAGGCATGCATCGCGCGGATCATGGCGGGCACGAGCGATCCCTACACCGCGGCGGACGAGATCATCGCGCTTTTCGCCCCGGCATCACGGATAAAAGGGGGCATGCCATGAGCGGAAACGGCGCAGGGTTCACTTCCCGGCTCGCGTCCTTCATCGTGAACACGGACGCGGCCGAGATCCCGGGGTCGGCATACGAGCACGCGAAGGTGGCGTTCATGGACTGGCTCGGCGTGACCTTCGCCGGCAAGGACGACCCCCTGGTGAAGATCCTCATCGAGTACGCGGACCTGGTGGGCGGAAACGAGCAGGCCACCATCATCGGCCATCAGAGGAAACGGGATGTCTCGAGCGCAGCCCTCATCAACGGGAGCGCGTCTCACGCCCTGGACTACGACGATACCCTGGTGTCGTTCCTGGGGCACCCGTCCGTGACCATCTTCCCGGCCCTGCTGGCATTGTCCGAGTGGAAGGGCATGTCAGGGAAGGACTTTCTCAGCGCCTACCTCATCGGCCTGCAGACCGGCGGCACCGTGGGGGCGTGCGCGAGCCTGGACCACTACCTGGCGGGGTGGCACGCGACCTCGACGCTCGGCCACCTGGCATCCGCGGCGGCCTGTGCGCGGCTCCTGGGACTGTCCGAGCAGCAGACCGTGTACGCGCTGGGCATCGCCGGGACGCAGGCCTCCGGGCTGAAGCGGGTGTTCGGGACCATGTGCAAGCCGTTCCACGCGGGCAGGTCTTCCCAGGCGGGCCTCATGGCCGCGCTGCTGGCCGAGAAGGACTTCACGAGCGCTCAGGACATCCTGGAGGGGCCCCAGGGCTTCTTCGAGGCGCTCAGGGGCAAGGTGAACGAGGACATCGTGGGCCTCCTGGGCCTGGGGTGGGACGTGGTGAACCTGTCCCAGAAGTACCACGCGTCCTGCCACGCCACGCACTCGCCCCTGGAGGCGGCCTTGGCGGTGGTCAAGGGGGAGAACATCAGGCTTGACGAGATCAGGTCAATCACGGTCCATGCATCCACGCTCTCCCTGCAGGCCGCTGGAAAGACCGAGCCGGCATCCGGTCTCGAGGGCAAGTTCAGCATCCCCTACTGCGTGGCCAACGCCCTTCTCCGGGGCGAGACCGGGATGCAGGCCTTCACGGACGAGAAGGTGAACGACCCTGCGGTGCGCTCGCTCATGAAGAAGGTCCAGGTGATCAACGACCCCGAGATGAAGGCACTGGAATCGCTCGTGGAGCTCGAGGTGACCGGCGGGAGGATCTTCAAGGCCTTCTCGGACATCCTCCAGCAGATCCCGCCGCTTACGGTGAAGCAGGAGCGCGTGGCCGCCAAGTTTCTGGACCTGTGCGGACCCGTCCTGGGGAAGAAAAGGTCGCAGGCCGTGAAGGATTCCATCGAGAACCTGGAGAAGGTCGTTGACATGGGGGACATGGCGGAGGGGCTCGCATGATGATGTGCGGCAGCAAAGATAGTGAAGTTTCATTACCTTTACAGCAGGGGTGACCGGGTTGGAAGGGTGCGTGCTCATCACTGACATCGCCAGGTTCTCGGTGAACGACGGTCCCGGGTTCAGGACCAACGTGTTCCTCAAGGGGTGTCCCTTGAGGTGCGCATGGTGCCACAATCCGGAAACCATATCGGCAGGGCCCCAGCTGTACTGGAAGCGCAGGCTCTGTGTCCAGTGCGGGGCATGCCTCGACGCATGCCCCAGGGGCGCCATCAGGCCGCCCGTCTCTCCCGAGCTCGGCAGGGACCCGGATTCACCCTGCCGGAAGATCGACCGGACGAAGTGCGACCTGTGCATGGAGTGCGTCAAGGCCTGCAGGTACGACGCCCTCCAGGTCGTGGGCAAGCCCATGAGCGCCTCGGAGATCCTGGACGAGGTGGAGCGCGACCGGCCCTTCTACGACAACTCGGGCGGCGGGATGACCCTGAGCGGCGGGGAGCCCACGGCACACCCGGCATTCTCCCGGGAACTGCTCGCGGGTGCGCGGGAGCGCGGCCTCCACACCTGCCTCGACACGAACGGCTTCTGCGGGTTCGAGGTCCTCGAAGAGCTCTGCGGGCTCGCTGACATCGTGCTTTTCGACCTCAAGCACCTGGACCCTGTCAGGCACTTCGAGAAGACAGGCGCAAGGAACGAGCAGATCCTGGACAACCTCATGCGGCTCAGCAGGGTCCACCCCGGGATATGGATACGGATCCCCGTCATCCCGGACTTCAACGATGACTTTGCCTTTCATCGCAGGGCAGCGGCCTTCATTGCATCGCTGGGCGGTTCCGTCGGCAGGGTCGACCTGCTCCCGTACCACAACTGGTGCCAGGACAAGTACGACTGGCTCGGCACGGACTGGGCCTACCGGGATGTCGAGGCGCTGGATCCCTCTTTCCTGGAACTCCATGCGGGGATCTACCGGGAAACGGGGCTCGGGGTGACCATCGGGGGATCCGGGTTCGAGGAGACCCAGACGGCGCACGGGCCGTGAAGGTGTTCCCCAGCGTCCGTACCGTGAGGAGTGAGAAGACGAACACAATTGTTCTCCATGCGAGAGAAGGAGGTGAAAGAGGATGGCGACATGCAGTGAATGCAAGAAATTCTTTCCTCTGGAAGAAGACCGCAAAAGGGGTGACTGCGTCCAGAGGGTGATCGATCCGCGGCAGGCATACTACCAGGCGAAGCCGGTGACTGCGGACAAGGACGCAGCGAAGTGTCCCTCTTTTGAGAAGAGGTGAGGCAACACCCCCGTGGAATGAGGGGGAGACAAGGAAGAAGGGGAGTGAACTATGGCGGCGACAGCTGAAACCGTGAAAGAGCTCGAAAAGAAACAGGAGTGGTGGTGGGCCGCGGAGAAGAAGCGCTCCAGGAGGCTCGACTACCTCAGGAAGGCCATGTGGAAGAAGGGCGCCATCGGCGGCCTGTACCCCGCTGGCCTGCAGATTGACCTCGAACGGCCCGTGATGCAGACCGAGAAGGCGAAGGAGCTCGAGTCCTCGGCGGACCCCTATGTCATCAAGTTCGCCAAGATGCTCGCGCACGTGCTGGACAACAAGACCATCTTCATCACGGACCGCTCCCAGCTCGTGGGTTACCTGGGGAGCGCCCCCAACATGATCACCTGGGATCCGACCCTGGCCGCGATCCTGAACCACGAGGTCTTCAACGACCCGGATTCCCTCCCGCAGCCACTGGACGAAAGCCTGAAGGTCATCCGGGACGTCACGAACTACTGGGGAGGCAAGTCGGATCTGGACAAGATACTGCCCCACATGGATCTCGGCGATGTCATGAAGGTCCTCTCGGGTGCCATCGGCTGGGGGGTTCCGCTCGGCCGGGGCGGATATTCCGGCAAGGACTACGAGTACATCATGACCGGGGTGCGGGCCTTCGAGGACATCATCGAGGAACTGGACAGGAGGATCGACGAGGCGGACGCCAGGTCGCACCGGTTCGATGCCTCCAGGGAGATCAGCGACCTCATCGACAAGATCAACAACTGGGAGGCCATGAAGATCACGCTCGAGGCAGGCATCCGGCACGCCAGGCGCTATGCCCGGCTGGCCAGGATCATCGCGGAGAACTTCGAGTCCGATGCGGTACGGAGAGAGGAGCTGGTCAGGGTGGCCGAGACCTGCGAGCGCGTCCCTGCGAAGCCACCCAGGACCCTGCAGGAGTCCCTCCAGTATGACCTCTTCATCCAGCTCTTCAGCAGGAACGAGGCCATCGAGGGTGCATGGCCGGCCAGGCCCGACTTCTACCACGGACCGTACTACGAACGGGACGTGAACATCAGAAAGACCCTGACCAGGGAGGAGGCCCTGGACCTGGTGGGCGAGTTCCTCATCCGGGCCGCCGAGGTGTCCCAGTACAAGCCCAAATGGGCCAGGGAGGGCCTCCAGGGCATCGAGGGGACCTGGGTATGGACGCTGGGCGGCGTGAAGAAGGACGGCAGCGACGCGTGCAACGGTATGACCATCGCGCTCCTGCAGGCAGCACGGCTGGTCAGGGTGGCGAACCCCACCTTCGCGTTCCGGTGGCACCCCAAGGTCTCCGACGAGGTCATGCGGGAGTGCTTCGAGTGCATCCGCCAGGGCCTGGGGTACCCGTCCATGCGCAACGACCCGGTCCTCGTGGCGAACGCCATGCACTGGCACGGCCACCCCATCGAGGAGGCCCGGCTCTGGGTGCACCAGGCGTGCATGTCGCCGTCGCCGGCCACCAAGCACGGGTTCCAGCCCATGCGCATGGCCAACGCCACGGCCAACTGCGCCAAGATCATCGAGTACGTGTTCACGAGCGGGTACGACCACGTGGTGAACCTGCAGATCGGCGCCGAGACGCCGCCGGTGGAGACACTCGAAACCTACGAGCAGTTCTTCGACGCCTGGGTCACCCAGATGAAGACCATCTTCACCATCCTCGTGCGCCCGGTGAACCGCGCTCGGATCCTGGCGCCCAAGCTCACCCCGCGGCCGTTCCTCTCGGCGGTTTCCGAGCGCTCGGTGGAGAGCGGGCTCGACGTTTTGGAGCCCTCCATCAGCCGGGGCAACGCGTGGATCACGGCGTTTACCTGGGTGGAGAACATAGACAGCCTGGCCGCGGTGAAGAAGCTCGTGTTCGAGGAGAAGAAGTACACCATGGCCGAGCTCAAGGAGGCCCTCCTGAACAACTGGGAGGGCAGGGAGGAGATGCGGCTCGACTTCGTGCGGAACGCGCCCAAGTGGGGCAACGACGACGACTACGTGGACTCCATCATGCTCGACTGTCTGAAGGCGGCATCCGAGTTCTCCCACGAGATCAAATGCCCGAGCGGCAACAACTGGCCCATTCTGCCCGAGAACGTGAGCGGGAACATCCACTACGCGAACATCGTGGGCGCGCTTCCCAACGGCAGAAGGCTCGGCGACGCGCTCTACGACGGGGGCATATCCCCTGGCCCGGGCCTCGACAAGAAGGGGCCCACCGCGGTGCTCAAGTCGTGCTCCAAGATCGACCACGTCACCAACGGCAGGGCCTTCCTGCTGAACCAGCGGCTGTCGCCCACCCAGCTCTCGGGCGAGAAGGGCTACCAGCTCTGGAAGACCTACATGAAGACCTGGGCGGACCTGGGCATCGACCATGTCCAGTTCAACTGCGTGTCCGACGAGACGCTGCGGAGCGCCCAGCGGGACCCCGAGAAGTACCAGGAGGTGATCGTGCGGGTGGCGGGCTACAGCGCCCACTTCGTGGACATCAGCCGGAAGACGCAGGACAACATCATCCAGCGGACCGTGCAGGGGTTGTAGTGCGCACAGGGGGGACGGGCCCCGTCCCCCCTGTGATGAAAAACCGAAGGAGGCGTGAGTATGGCAAGGATCAGCAGGGACGAGTACGCGAAGGCCTCGGGGGTGTTCGGCCTGGCTCCGGGCGGGGTCCAGAAACAGGAGGACCTGGAGAAGGTCCCGGAGAAGCCGTGCGGACTGTGCAGGCACTTCATGGAGAGTGCATGGTCCAGCGACGGGAGGGGGAGCTGCAAGATCCTCAAGGAGGGATCCGACATCACCACCGACCCCCCGGTGTTCGTCCTGGAGGGGAAGGACGGGTACATGCTGCGGATCCTCACGGACGCAACCCGGTGCACGCACTACGAGCGGAACGAGTTCATCGACAAGGACGGGTACGAGTGCAGCGATCCCGCGTTCAGGCGGTTCATCCGGCAGCTGAGGGACAAGTGACGGATTCGTGCGAGCGTACGCAAAGGAGAACAGTATGAAGTGCACCGAATGTGGATTCGAGGCCCCCGTGGAGAAGTTCCGGTATCTGTACAACGCGCGCATCGACGCCCCCATCAGCATCAGGCAGTGCACGCAGTGCCAGGCCTGGATAGCGGTGGACGAGCTCAAGGGTGTAGCGACCCAGAAGGTCGGGCCGGGCGAGGCGCCGTGGGGCAAGTCCGCAGGGATCGAGGGTCTGGCGGAGGATGTCAGGGGCCGGTCGTAGGATGGTTACCCGGGGACCGCTGGCCGCAGGGCCTGATGCCTCCACAGGCCAGGCGGCCGCGGCCCCCCTTACGGACGAGAGCTCAAGACCTCCGCAAGGAAGGGGTTCATGGACCTGACGTGCCATGCATGCGGCTTCAGGGCGCACTATCTCGAGTTCGCCTACCTGTGCAGGAACGGGTGCCCGGCCTGCGGCGAGTCGGACCTGCGCCGGTGTCCGAAGTGCGGCGCCAGCTGCGTCTTTTCCCGCGCGGAGGCCCTCGAGGACGAGGAAGTCCGGATGAACGAGCTGGCATACCGGCTCTGGTCCATGAAAAGGACACAAGACCCCGGGGCCGTCAAGGAGGCGAAGCGGATCATCGCCACGCTCTCGAAGATGAACCTCAGGTGGAACATCCCCGGGATCAGTGAGCTTCTTTTGCACAAGCAGAAGGAGCTGTTTCTTGAGGCAGGAGACCTATGAAGAGACTGCACGGTGTTGATCAGGATGTCTTCGACAAAACGGCGGCCGTGCCGGAGCCCGAGGACCACTTCTTCCTCAGGAGCGAGGTCATCGCCAACCTCGAGCGGATCGAGCGGCTCTCGCGGAGACACCCGGTGAACGTGCTCGTGGCGGGCAAGCAGGGCTGCGGCAAGTCCACCCTGGTGCGCCAGTTCGCGGCGAGGAACAGGAGGCCCTTGGCCACCTTCCAGATCGGCATCCTGTCGGAGCCGGGCCAGCTCTTCGGTGAGCACCGTCTCAGGGACGGCCAGACCTTCTACCAGGAATTCCTCTTCCCGCAGGCCATCAGGACGCCCGGGTGTGTCATCCACCTGGAGGAGATCAACCGGCCCGAGCACCCCAAGGCCCTGAACATGCTCCTGTCCGTCCTGGCCGAGGACAGGAGCGCCTGGCACGACGAGCTCGGGCACGTGCATGTGGCCGACGGCGTGGTCTTCTTCGCCACGATGAACGAGGGTGACGAGTTCGTCGGCACCGAGATGCTCGATGCGGCGCTGCGTGACCGGTTCTACGTCACGATGCTCGACTACCTGCCCGCCGAGGTCGAGACAGAGGTGCTCCAGCTCAAGGGCTCCGTGTCCGGGGCGGATGCGCTCACCATCGTGAACGTGGCGAACAGGCTCCGCAGCAACAGGAACGAACCCATGACGGTGTCCACCCGGCACACCCTCATGATCGCCGAGATGGTCTGTGTGGGCGCGACGGTGAAGGAGGCCTTCATGCACAGCCTCCAGGTGAACCCGGACGTGCTGGAGTCGGTCCTGCTGTCGCTCCACGTGGAGCTCGGGCTCCGGGAGAAAGAGGCCCCCGGCCGGTACCGGACATACTAGGGGTGAGCCATGCAGGGACAGGAACAGGACAGGATGATAACGGCACCCCGCGAGGGCATGTCCGCCTTCTGGCGGAAGAACACCTCCTCGCTGGAGGCCGTAGAGCTCGCGAACCTCATCCGCGCCCTGCGCAAGGTCACTGGGCACCTGGGGGCGGGTGCGCCGTGCGTGGAGTATGCGGGCATGGCGGGGGGGAGCCCGGCAGCCATCGTGGTGGACCCGTCCGTTCTCATGGGTGCATACCCGGTTCCTCCCGACAGGGTGGACCTTCTCGCCGGCGAGGTGGTGCACGAGGCCCTGCTCGGTATGGAATGGAGCGGGCGCGTCTGGAAGACCCTGGAGCCCTGCTGCGCGGCCATGGAGGGGATCACCCTGATCAAGTTCCAGAAGATCGTGAAGACGGCCGAGGACATTTACGTGGACTCCATCCTCGAGGGGTCGACCCTCGGGGACTACCTGGGCGTGGCGCGGAGGAAGATCCTGCATGGGGCCGCGTCATACGCCGTCCTTACCAAGTCGCCGGCCACCTTCGACGCCCTGATCCTCCACTGGTGGGCGGCATCGTTCAAGGAGCAGGGGCCGTTCGTGCCGGACGCCCGCCATGACGAGGCGTTCGGCCTGCTCCTGGGGCTCACCGAGAAGCTCAGGGCCCTGGGCGGGAACGGGACCGGCACCGTTGCGCAGTGCGCCCTCAGATCCGGCCTGTACAAGGAGCTCTGGAAGAAGGTCGCCCCGGGTCTCAGGGATCTCGCCCTCATCGACCGGAGGCTCTGCTGGATACCCGGCCTTCAGCAGGGCGCGCCCGTGAACGGGAGGCGCCCTGCGTGGCATGGCTGCGGAACCCGCAGGCTGCCCCCCGAGCTCCTGAACGACATCGAAGCGCAGCTCGCCGCCACGTCCGCCGACATCACCCCGCTGATCCGCAGGGTTGCGGGACAGGACAGCGACGACGTCGTTCCCACCTCCCGCTGGGACTACACCATTCCTGCGCACCCGGTGGTGGACCAGGTCATGGCCTCCCGCATCGGTGCCGTCTTCCGGGCCTACTCGGCGCGCGAGGTGCTGGTGAGCAGAGGGCTCACCGCGGGGAAGATCGATGCGAGGAGGCTCCACAGGGCGCCAGTGACCGGGAGGTGCTTCAAACACCTCGACAGCAGGCCTGCCATGGACTGGAACGTGACCCTGCTCATCGACGCGAGCGGGTCCATGCGCGGGGCCAAGTGGCGCCTCGTGGAGAACACGGTGTCCACGCTCCATAAGGCGCTTTCCGGCTACCGGAACAGCCTGTCGGCCTATGCCTACTTCGAGGCGGACGGCATCTGCATGATCTCGTCGCTCATCAAGGACGGCCGCGTGCTCTCGGTGCCGCCGTGCGGCCTGACCGCGTCCGGGCAGGCCATCATCGCGGCCGCCCTGTTCATGCCGAAGGCGCTCCGGCGCAGGCTCCTCATCCACGTCACGGACGGCGAGTCGAACTACGGTGTGGACGTGTCCGTGGGCATCGGGTTCTGCAGGGCCCGGGGCATAGACCTGGTTACACTGGGCTGCGGGTGCCGCGACCTGAAGGTCATGGAGGCCCAGTACGGCAGCACCATCGAGTTCATCGGGGGTTTCAGGGCGCTGCCCCGGGCCATCGAGCGGCTCCTCAGGCGGACCTTCCTGTACCGGACAGGGCCCATGCCGGCGACGGAATCCGGGAACGGCATGAAGGAGGACAGGTGAGATGCAGGTGAGTTCAGCGGTGAGGCAATGCCTCGAGAAGGAAGACAGGACGAATGTCCTTGCCACCTCGGACCGGGCGGGCAACGTGAACGTGGCCATGTTCGGATCGTACCGGCTCATGGACGACTCGTCGGTGATCGTCATGCTCTCGGACAACCGGACCTTCGCGAACCTCAGGGAGAACCCCCATGCCGCCTGCATGGTGATGATCCACGGCACGAGCGGCATGGGCACACAGGGCTGCAGGCTCTACATGAAGGTCCGCAGCATCGAGGATGAGGGGGAGCGGTGGACCGAGGTGAGGCAATCCATCAGGAAGCGGATCGGGAATGCGGCAGACATGCTCAGGCACCTCGTGTGGTTCGACATCGTGGAGGCGAGGCCCATCCTCGACCTGGGCCAGGGCATCTAGTGCGGGCCAGAACGCCCGCGACAAGGGGAGGTTCATCATGGAGAAGGAAACCGGACACGCTCAGAAGACGGCCCGCTACCGCACAGAGGGCGCCGTGAGCGTTTTCCCTGCCAGGGAAAGGGAACAGCACGAGGACAGGGATCGGGAGAGGCTCCTGCGTGCAGCATCCGTGGAGTGGAACGTGGGGTACATCCCCTACAAGCGTGCCATGGTAACTCCGGACAAGACCGCGGTCATCTACGAGGACAGCCCGTGCACCTACCGGGAACTCAACGAGCGGGTGAACCGCTGCGCCCACTTCCTGCTCAGGAAGGGGATCCGCAAGGGCGACCGGGTGGCGGTGCTGCTCCTGAACTGCATAGAATTCCTGGAGGTGTACTTCGCTTCTGCCAAGATCGGCTCCATCCTGGTACCGCTCAACTGGCGGCTCGTGGGACCGGAGCTGGAGTACCAGCTCAACAACTGCAGCGCGCGCCTGCTCGTGTTCCACGACTCCTTCCTGGGAAGCGTGGACCTCATCAGGGGCAGGCTCAAGGTGGAGCAGGACAAGTTCGTGTTCCTCAACAGCGGAGCCCCCTTGCCCAGGGGATTCGAGGCGCCCCGGTGCCCCGAGTGGGCCGAGGACTATCACGAACTCGTCAGGGACCAGCCCGTGAAGGAGCCCCATGCCGAGGAACCGGTGCACCTGGACGACCCGCTCGCCATCCTCTACACCTCCGGGGTCACGGGCAGCCCCAAGGGCGCGGTGGTCTCGCACCAGCAGACCTTCTTCAAGAACTTCCAGGTGGCCATCTACGTGGATGCCCAGCAGGACGACGTGGTCATCGCCCAGATGCCGCTCTTCCACTCGGGCGGCCTGTTCATCGTTGCCACGCCTATCCTGTGCGGCGGCATGACCCTGGTCATGCGCCGGGGCTTCGATGGAGGCGAGTTCGCCGAGGACATCCAGCGGTACCGTGGCACCATCGTGTTCGCGCTCACCACCATGTGGCGCATCATCCTGGACACGGGCAAGCTGGACCAGATCGACGTGAGCTCGGTGCGGTGCGTGGTGGGAGGCGGAGAGCGGACCCCGCCGAGCCTCTTCACGGAGCTCGCCAAGCGCAACCTCTACATGCAGCAGGGGTTCGGCCAGACCGAGAACTCGGCCATGATGCTCCTGCCCCGGGAGGATATCCAGCGCAAGATGGGCTCCATCGGCAAGCCCGGATTCTTCACCGAGATCTGGATCGCGGACAGCACCGGCAGGCGGCTTCCCGCAGGCGAGATCGGCGAGATCTGCGCGAGAGGCCCCACGGTGATGAGCGGGTACTGGGATATGCCCGATGAGACCGCCAAGGCCATAACTGCAGGCGGAGTGCTCCACACCGGCGACCTCGGGTATACGGACGAGGAGGGGTACTTCTACATCGTGGACAGGGCCAAGGACATGTACCGCTCCGGCGGGGAGAACGTCTACCCGGCCGAGGTCGAGAAGATCCTCATGACCCACCCCAAGATCTCGCTCGCCGCCATCATCGGGGTGCCGGACGAGCGGTGGGGTGAGACGGGCATGGCCTTCATCGTGCCCGCGCCGAACCAGACTATCACCGAAGAGGAGATCCTGGAACACCTCAGGGACAAGGTGGCCAGGTACAAGTATCCCTCAAGGTTCAGGTTCATGACCGAGCTCCCGCTCACCGCCACCATGAAGGTGAGGAAGGCGGAGCTCAAGGAGAGATACGCGCGGATCTGACATGGAAAAGCCCTGGAAAAACACTATTACCGAGCTCCTCGGGTGCGACTACCCGGTCATCTCCGGGCCCATGCGGCTCATCACCCTGGGCCGGATGGCGGCAATCGTATCGAATGCGGGCGGGTTCGGCGTCATCGCTGCCTCGGGCCTGAGCAGGGAGGACCTCGTCCGGGAGCTCAGGATTGCGCGCTCCCTGACGGCTCGGCCCTTCGGCGTGAACATCCCGGTGTACCGGCCCAATGCAGCCGAGGCCCTGGAGGTGTGCATAGACATGGGGGTGAGGGTCGTGTACACCTCCGCGGGCAGCCCTGCCAAGTTCATGGACGCCATCAAGCGTGCCGGCCTGAGGGTGATCCACAAGGTCTCCTCCATGGACATGGCCCGCAAGGCCCAAAGCGCAGGCGTCGATGCCGTGGTGGCCATGGGGTTTGAGGCGGGCGGGCACATCGGCCGGGAGGGAGTCACCACCTTCTGCCTCATACCGGCCCTGGTCAGGGCCCTGCGCATACCCGTCATCGCGTCCGGCGGCATCGGCGACGGGGGCGGTCTGCTCGCGGCCCTGGCCCTGGGTGCCCGGGGTGTGGAGATAGGCACCGCCCTGGTGGTCACCGCCGAGTGTCCCGTGCCCGAGTTCTTCAAGGAAGCCATTGTCCAGTCCGCATCGAACGCCACCGTGGTGCTGGGCAGGGAGGCCATGCCCATCCGCGTGCTCAGGAACATCGTCACCTCCCGTGTCGCGGGCATGGATGACGCCGCGGCGGACAGGGCCATAGCCGCCCAGGGGGATGCCCGATACGTGGCGGACGGCGGCACCAGGGACACCGCGGTCATGCCGTGCGGCCAGGTGGCGGGCCTTCTTGCCGGGGTCGTGCCTGTGGACGAGCTGCTCTCCGGAATGATCACGGGCGCCCGGTCCGTCCTGGAGTCCCTGGGATCCATCGTATGTGGAGGAAGGCCATGAGCTTCGAGCACGTCATCCTCGACATTCAGGACCATGTGGCCCTCATCACCCTGAACCGGCCCGAGCGCATGAACGCCTTCGGCGGGAGGATGCGCCAGGAGATCGTGGAGACCCTTGAGACCGTCGCCTCAGACCGGGACGTCCGCTGCGTGGTGATCACCGGGGCGGGCAGGGCGTTCTGCACGGGCGGGGACGTGAACGAGTTCGCTTCCGGCGATGTCCAGGCCCTCGCCAAGACGGTGAGCAGCGAGCGTCATGCCATGTGCCGGGCGGTGCTTGCCGTCAATGCCATGGAGAAGCCGGTCATCGCCGCAGTGAACGGCGTGGCCGCGGGCGGCGGCTGCAACCTGGCGCTGGCCTGCGACGTGCGCATCGCGAGCGACAAGGCACGCTTCAGCCAGATCTTCACCCGTCGCGGCGTCCACCCGGACTGGGGAGGGATCTACTTCCTGCCGCGCCTGGTGGGCTATGCCAAGGCCTGCGAGCTCATCTTCACCGCGGAGATCATCGACGCGGCAGAGGCGCTGCGTATCGGGCTCGTCAACTCCGTGGTACCCCACGACGAGCTTCGGGGCGCAGCCATGGCCATGGCGGGCCGTATGGCCGGGAATGCACCCATACCCATCGCCTTCGCCAAGCGTGGGCTCCAGAACTTCCAGAAGTGGGACCTCCCGCAGGCCCTGGATTACGAGGCCTACGTGCTGGAGGTCACCATGAAGAGTGAGGACATCATCGAGGGATTCACTGCATTTCTGGAAAAACGCGAACCGGTTTTTCGAGGAAGATAGGTAAATGGCAGAGTTCATACTGGGACTGGTAGCAGGATGGCTCGCAAGTCTTTTTCCCGGAGCCAGACCCATGGAGATACGGACAGGCAGGCCTGGGTGAGACACAGATTCTCCACGTAGTTCAAAGACCGGGAAGGAGGGGTGCCATGAGAAAGAAAATCACGTTCCTCGGATCGGGAAACGTGGGTTCCACCGCGGCCATGCGCCTGGCCGAGCTGGACCTGGCAGATATCGTTCTGGTGGGCGGCGTGCACGAGGGGATGTCCGCGGGCAAGGCCCTGGACATGGACGAGGCCTCGCCACTGGAGAAGCACCACAGCAGGATAAGCGGGTATACGAACAGATACACGGACACCGAGGGATCGGACATCATCGTCATCTCTGCAGGCGTGGCCAGGAGGCCGGGCATGAGCAGGGACGACCTGCTCTTCACCAACCGTGACATCGTGCACTCGCTAGTGAAGAAGGTCGTGCCCGGCTCGCCGGATGCCATCCTGATCCTGGTTACCAACCCGCTGGACGCCATGTGCCACGTGGCGCTCGAAGCGAGCGGGTTCCCCCGGAACAGGGTCATCGGCATGGCAGGGGTGCTGGATTCGGCCCGGTTCGCAACGTTCATTTCCCGGGAGTTGAACGTGTCCGTGGAGAACGTGTGCGCCTTCGTGCTCGGAGGTCACGGCGACACCATGGTGCCGTTGCCCCGGTATACGTGCGTGGCCGGAATCCCGGTGACCGAGCTGCTCGGACAGGAGCGGCTCGATGCCATCATGGAAAGGACGCGCAACGGCGGGTCCGAGATCGTGAGCCTCCTCAAGGTGGGCAGCGCATACTACGCCCCTGCCTGCGCGGTGAAGGAGATGTGCGAGGCCATCCTGAAGGACAAGAAGAAGATCATGCCGTGCTCTGCCTACCTCACGGGTGAGTACGGCATCCGCGACCTGTTCGTGGGGGTCCCGGTGAAGCTCGGCTCCGACGGGATAGAGGACATCATCGAGGTGAGCCTCACCGGCGAGGAGCACGAGGCCCTGGAACGCTCGGCGGAGTCGGTGAGGACGCTCGTGCGGATCATCAGGGGCATGGACGGGAAGAAGCCGGACAGCCCCGCGGGTTCAGGCCCGAGGCCCCGGGCCCAGACCCGGGTGAAGCGCATCCGCGACGAGGTGATCGGTCAGGGCACATGCATACCCAAGTGAGCGTCAGAAGGGGGGTGAGGCGCATGAAAGGCATGCGGCACGGCGGTCTTACGGCGGGCCTGCTCGACGGGCCCGTGGTGAAGGCGACGAACCCGGTGAAGGTCCAGGACGTGACCATGAGGGACGCTCACCAGTCCCTCTTCGCCACGAGGTGCAGGACCGACGACTTCATTCCCATTGCCGAGCTCATGGACAGCGCGGGGTTCCACTCCCTGGAGGTGTGGGGGGGTGCCACCTTCGACACCATGCACCGTTTCCTGGGAGAGGACCCCTGGGAGCGCATACGGACGATGAAGAAACACATCAGAAAGACCCCGTTGTCCATGCTGCTGCGGGGTCAGAACCTGGTGGGATACCGGAACTACCCGGACGACGTGGCCGAGGCCTTCGTGGACCGGGCGTGCGCCAACGGCATGGACATCTTCCGGGTCTTCGACGCACTGAACGACTTCCGGAACTTCGAGACCGTGGTGAGGGTCATCAAGGACAGGGGCAGGCACTTCCAGGGCGCCATCTGCTACTCCCTCACCGAGTCGCGCATGGGGGGGGAAGTCTACAACCTGGAATACTACCTGAACAAGGCCAGGGAGCTCGAGGCCCTCGGCGCTGACTCCATCTGCATCAAGGATATGGCAGGCCTCATCGCGCCGTACGACGCGTACGCGCTGGTGAAGGCCCTCAAGGAGACGGTGAGCGTCCCCATCCACCTGCACAGCCACTTCACCTCGGGCATGGCGGACATGTCGCTCCTGAAGGCCATCGAGGCAGGGGTCGACATCGTGGACACGTGCCTGTCCACCTGGGCGTACCGCACGTCCCACCCCGCGGTGGAGCCGCTGGTGGCTGCGCTCAGACACACGAGCCGCGACACGGGGCTCGACATCGAGCTGCTCGCGAGGCTGAGCGGGCACCTCGAGACGATCTCACCCAGGTACAGGCACCTCATGGACGAGCGGATGTCCCCCATCGACATCAACGTGCTGCTCCACCAGACGCCGGGCGGCATGCTCTCGAACCTCGTGATCCAGCTGAAGGAGATGGACGCCCTGGACAGGCTCGACGAGGTCTTCCGGCAGCTGCCCATCGTGCGCAGGGAGCTGGGCCAGGTGCCGCTCGTGACACCCACGAGCCAGATCGTGGGGATCCAGACCGTGAACAACGTGCTCTTCGACACACCGGGCGAGCGCTACCGGATGATCACGGAACAGGTCAAGGACCTCTGCTACGGGCTGTACGGCAGGACCGCTTCCCCCATCGACCCCGGGGTGCAGAAAAAGGCGCTGAGGGATTACCCGAGGGGGATGGAGCCCATAACGGCGCGCCCCGCCGACGTGCTGGAGCCGGAGCTGGACAAGGCGAGGAAGGAGACCGAGGGGCTGGCGAAGGGCATGGACGACATCCTCATATGCGCGCTGTATCCCACCACTGGCAAGCGATTCCTCCGGTGGAAGTACGGGCTCGAGCCGGTGCCGGAGGAGGTCAAACCCAAGACGCTCGAGATGGTGCAGTCCGACGACGAGCGCGCGAAAAAGGCGAGGGAAGGCCGCCCCACGGACAAGCCCGCGCCGTCGGTCAGGGGCGCGGAGGCCCGCACTTTCCGGATCCACATGAACGGCGACAGCTTCGACGTTTCCGTGGAGCAGATCGGCGGGGAGCCCCTGTTCCCTCCGACGAAGACATCGGCCCGGAAGACCACGCTCGACCTTTGCAGGCCGCAGGCCAGGGGCGCCCTGAACTATGCCCCGAGCCGGCCCGTCATGGAGGAGAGGCCCGCAAAGACCGCACCCCAGGAGGATTCCTCCGGCCAGACGCCGGTGCTCACGCCCATGCCCGGCATGGTGGTGAGCTACCGGGTGCGCGAGGGCGACCGGGTGAGCCGGGGAGACGTGGTGGCGGTCCTGGAGGCCATGAAAATGGAGAATTTCATCACGGCCCCGGTGGACGGCACGGTGCGCAGGATAACGCTCGGCGAAGGGGCGAACGCGAAGAAGGGTGACGTGCTCGCGCTCATCGCATGAGCTCTGGGGGGCGAGCGCCATGGACGAAAAGTACCGGGAACGCATCGAGCGCCTGCGGAAGCTGAAGGAAGATGCGCTCAAGGGCGGCGGCGAGGCGAAGATCGCCCGCCACCACGACGAGGGCAGGCTCACGGCCCGGGAGCGGCTCGATCGCCTGCTGGACGAGGGGAGCTTTGTGGAGCACAACCTCCTCATCGGCCACCGGGAAGGCCTCCCCGCTGACGGGGTGGCTGCAGGACACGGGAAGATCCATGGAAGGCCTGTGTGCGTCTACTCACAGGATGCCACGGTGAAGGGCGGGTCCATCGGCGGTATGCACGGGTTCAAGATGTACCGGTGCGTGGAGTGGGCCCTCCAGATGGGCATGCCCTTCATCGGGCTCCACGAGTCCCCCGGGGCCCGGATCCCCGACGCCAGCGCCCGGAGCGTGTTCGGCGAGGCCATGGAGAAGCACGGCGGGGCCATCTTTTACCCCAACACGCAGGCCTCGGGAATCATCCCCCAGATCTCGGCCATCATGGGGAGCTGCGCCGGGATCTCTGTGTACTCGCCCGCGCTCACCGACTTCATCTTCATGGTGGACAGGCAGAGCCACATGTTCATCACCGGGCCGAATGTGGTGCAGGCAGTCACGGGTGAGCGGCTCACCAAGGATGAGCTGGGGGGCGCAGAGGTGCACTGCAGGGTCTCCGGCGTGGCTGACGGCCGGTTCGCCAGCGAACAGGAGCTGCTGGACGGCATCAGGGAGCTCATGAGCTTCCTGCCGCAGAACGCTGATGATACGCCCCCGGTCGTGGATCTCGGCGATGACCCGGAGCGACTCACCGGAGAGCTCACCGACATCGTGCCGTCTGACGCCGCAAAGGCCTATGACGTGCGGCAGGCCATCTCGTGCATAGTGGATGCGGGGGCCTTCTTCGAGATCAAGCCCGAGTTCGCGCCCGAGATGGTGACGGGCCTTGCCCGGCTCGACGGGAGGCCCGTGGGCATCGTGGCCAACCAGCCGGGCTATCTCGCGGGGAGTCTCACCGTGGACAGCTCTGACAAGCAGACGCGGTTCATGCGCTTCTGCGACTGCTTCAATATCCCCATCATACTCCTGGTGGATACCTCGGCCTACCTGCCGGGCAGGGACCAGGAGCACCTGGGGATCATCCGCCACGGCGCCAAGGTGCTCTACGCCCTGTGCGAGTCCAGCGTGCCGAGGATCGGCATCGTCCTCCGCAAGGCCTATGGCGGCGGCAACCTCGGCATGGGGGTAATCCCCGCCCAGGCCGGCACGGACATGCTCTTCTACTGGCCGATAACCGAGCTCGGGGTCATGGGCGCCAGGGCCTCGGTGGAGCTCTTCTTCGGGGACACGATCCGGAACGCGCCGAACCCGGACGAGGTCAGGAGTCAGATCATGAGAGAGTACGAGGAGCGCTACGCCAACCCCCTGCGGGAGGCGTCCTTCAATCCCTTCATCAACGACATCATCGAGCCCGGGGACACGAGGCGTGTGCTCATCCGATCCCTGGACTTCCTGTCCACCAAGAGAAGGCCCCCCCGCTACCCCAGGCGGCACGGAAACATGCCCATGTGAAGTGCCCGCAACCCCTCGGCGTCCCTTTACAAAAGGTCTTCGAGGTGTTATCTCTCCTTTCGATCCGGTTTATGAAAAGAACCGGCCCCAGGGAGATCATATGCCAGAACTGAACGTAACCGTGGACGGGAAGCCGGTCGCAGCCAACGCTTCGACCATCCGGGATGTCATCAGGGACAAGCGCGCCATCGCGGCGAGGGTGGACGGGGTGCTCCGCGACCTCGCCGCGCCGCTGACAGAAGGCATGACCATCGAGACCATCACTCCGGACTCCAAGGAGGGCCTCGACCTGCTGCGGCACTCCACGGCGCACGTCATGGCCGAGGCCGTGAAGATCCTGTTCCCGGACGCAAAGCCCACCATCGGTCCCGCCACCGAGGACGGGTTCTACTACGACTTCGACCGCGACGAGCCCTTCTCCTCGGAGGACCTGGAAAGGATCGAGGAGAAGATGGCCGAGCTCGTCAAGGCCGATGCACCGTTCGTGCGCAGGGAGATGCCCGCGGCGGAGGCCAAGCGGTTTTTCGCGGACAAGGGCGAGCCCTACAAGGTGGAGATCATCGACGACCTGGGCGAGGGCGTGGAAACGGTGTCCCTGTACGAGCAGGGCGGTTTCACCGACCTGTGCCGGGGACCCCACGTGCCCAGCAGCGGGGCCATCAAGGCCTTCAAGCTCCTGTCCGTGGCGGGCGCCTACTGGCGGGGTGATGAGAAGAACAAGATGCTCCAGCGCATCTACGGGACCGCGTTTGCGTCCCGGAAGGAGCTTGACGCGTACCTGAACTTCCTGGAGGAGGCCCGCAGGCGGGACCACCGGAGGCTCGGCAAGGAGCTCGAGCTCTTCATGTTCTCCGACGACGTGGGCCCGGGCATGGTCATCTACATGCCCAAGGGCGGCAGGCTCCGCGCCATCCTCGAGGAGTTCGAGAAGCGCATCCACTTCAAGCGCGGCTACGACATCGTCTACGGCCCGGCCATCCTGCGGGGCAAGATGTGGGAGACCTCGGGCCACATGGACAACTACAAGGAGAACATGTACTTCACCGAGGTGGACAGCCAGCTCTACGGCATCAAGCCCATGAACTGTCTGTCGCACATCATGATCTACAAGTCCAAGGTGAGGAGCTACCGCGACCTGCCGTTGCGCTACTTCGAGCTCGGCAACGTGACGCGTCACGAGAAGTCGGGCGTGATCCACGGGCTGCTCCGCACCCGCCAGTTCACCCAGGACGACGCCCACATCTTCTGCCGGCCGGACCAGCTCATCGAGGAGATCACGGCCATCATCACCATGGTGCAGGACGTCATGGCCGTGTTCGGCTTCGAGTACACCATGGAGATCAGCACCAGGCCTGCCAAGTCCATCGGCAGCGACCAGGACTGGGAGATGGCCACCAAGGCGCTCATCGACTCCCTGAACGTCAAGGGCCTCCCCTATGACATCAACGAGGGCGACGGCGCCTTCTACGGGCCCAAGATCGACGTGAAGATCAAGGACGCCATCGGCCGCCAGTGGCAGTGCGCCACCATCCAGTGCGACTTCTCCCTGCC
Organism: Deltaproteobacteria bacterium; assembly: GCA_029547045.1. Classification (GTDB taxonomy): domain Bacteria; phylum Desulfobacterota; class Desulfomonilia; order UBA1062; family UBA1062; genus MWEI01. The sequence goes on from JAKPQL010000119.1 coordinate 28,635, forward strand.
CATGCGCTTCGACACGCACTTCGTGGGCGCCGACGGCGAGAAGCACCGGCCCGTCATGCTCCACCGGGTGATCCTGGGCTCCATCGAGCGGTTCATCGGCGTGCTCATCGAGCACTATGCAGGTGCTTTCCCGGTGTGGCTGGCCCCGGTCCAGGCCATTGTCATGAACATCACAGACGCCCAGGCCGACTACGCCAGGCAGGTGGGCCAGAGGCTCAACGAGCGCGAGGTCCGCTTCGAGACCGACCTCAGGAACGAGAAGATCGGCTTCAAGATCAGGGAGGCAAGGCTCCAGAAGGTTCCCTACATGCTCGTGGTGGGAGACAAGGAGAAGGAAGAGGGCACCGTGGCCGTGCGCGACCGCTCGGGCGAGCAGAAGACCATGCGGGTGGACGAGTTCGTATCCCTTGTGAAGTCCTTCGAGCCGGTTGTATAGGATAGGATGTTCCAGAGATTTTAAAAACTTAGCCCGTGCGAAATGATGAGTTCCCGAAAAGGGAACTCATCATTTCGCACGGGTCAGGTTTTTCGGGGCGATATCATGTCACAGCATGATGATACATGGGAATATTCCTTTATCTAAACGTATTGACAAGACAAACGATGCAGGTTAGATAAGCGCATACATTTTTTCAGTACGGGGAGGGTAGCATCGCTAAGAACGGCTTTTCCAGACCGAGCGAGAAGGACAGGATCCGGGTGAACGAGCGCATCGTTGCCGAGAGCGTCAGGGTCATCTCGTCCGACGGACAGCAGTTGGGCATCATGACCGTTCCGGCAGCCCTCCAGGCGGCGCAGGACATGGGTATGGATCTCGTCGAGGTGGCGCCGCAGGCAGCCCCTCCGGTATGCCGTATCATGGAATACGGCAAGTATAAATACGAGCAGTCCAAGCGGGAGGCCCTGGCACGGAAGAAGCAGACGGTCATCGTGATCAAGGAGATCAAGTTCCGTCCCAAGACCGACGAACACGACTATCAGTTCAAGCTCAAACACATCATGCGGTTCCTGGAGGAGAAGAACAAGGTCAAGGTGGTCATGCGGTTCAGGGGCAGGGAGATCATCCACATGGACAAGGGCCTGGACATGCTCAACCGGGTCCGCGACGACCTGAAGGACATGGCCGCCGTCGAGGCCGAGCCCAAGGCGGAAGGCCGCACCATGGTGATGATGCTGGCCCCGAAGTAGATATGAAGTAGGAGAAACGAGGAGCATACACGATGAAACTGAAGACGAATCGGAGTGCAGCCAAGCGGTTCAAGGCCACCGGCACGGGAAAGGTGAAGAGGAACAAGGCGTACGCGCGCCATCTCCTGTCCTGCAAGACGACCAAGCAGAAGAGGAAGCTCAGGAGATCCGGCCTGGTCGATTCCGCGAACATCGCCGGCGTCCGGCAGATGCTGCCGTATCTGTAAGAGGTGTAACGACATGCGAGTGAAACGTGGCGTAGTTGGAAAGAGAAAGAGAACACGGTTCCACAAGATCACCAAGGGTTTCTACGGCGGACGGAGAAACCTGGTGAGGGTTGCCCAGGAAGCCGCTGACAGGAGTCTCGCGTTTGCCTACCGTGACCGGAGGCAGCGCAAGCGTGATTTCCGGCGCCTGTGGGTCGCCAGGATCAGCGCCGCCGTCAGGATGCGGGGGCTGACCTATTCCAAGTTCATCCATGCCTTGAAGAAAGCGAGCATCGAGCTCGACAGGAAGGTCCTGGCGGATCTGGCAGTAACCGATCCCAAGGGCTTCTCCGGCCTCGTCGAAGCCGTCTCGAAGGCGTAATGGAACGCCAGCTCGAAGAACTCCGGAAGCAGTTCCTCGACGACCTGGAACACATCCACAAATCCGAGGACATCGATCCTCTGAGGATCCAGTATCTGGGCCGCAAGGGCAGGCTCACGGCCGTCCTGCGCCAGATGGGGTCACTGAGCGCCGAGGAGCGCCCGCGCATGGGCGCCCTGTCCAACGAGCTCAAGGCCTTCATGGAGCAGTCGCTGGTCGCCAAGGCTGCCGCGCTCTCCACCGCGCAGGCCGCCACGGGTATCGACGTGACGCTTCCCGGCAGGGTCCTGCGGAGAGGGACCATACACGTCATCAACCAGGTCATGGAGGAAATACAGGACATCTTCCGCAACCTGGGCTTCGCCGTTGCCTCGGGCCCCGAGGTGGAGGACGACTACCACAACTTCGAGGCCCTGAACATGCCCGCCAACCACCCTGCCCGGGACATGCAGGACACCTTCTATTTCAGCAAGGGGATACTGCTGCGCACCCACACCTCCCCGGTGCAGATCCGGGTCATGGAGTCGCAGGGCATTCCGGTGCGCATCATCGCGCCGGGCAAGGTCTACCGGTGCGACTTCGACATCACCCACAGCCCCATGTTCCACCAGGTGGAGGGCCTCTGGGTGGAGCAGGGCATCACGTTCGCCCACCTCAAGGGCGTTCTGTATGAGTTCGCCCGCAAGTGCTTCGGCCCGGACATCCCCTTGCGGTTCCGCTCCTCCTTCTTCCCGTTCACAGAGCCGTCGGCCGAGGTGGACATGGGCTGCATCATCTGCAATGGCTCCGGGTGCCGGGTGTGCGGGAATACCGGGTGGCTCGAGATCCTGGGGTGTGGCATGGTGGACCCGGAGGTATACCGCTTCGTCGGCATCGACCCGGAAACGGTCACGGGCTTTGCATTCGGCATGGGCGTGGAGCGCATCGCCATGATCAAGTACGGGATCGACGACATCCGGCTCTTCTACGACTCGGATCTGCGGTTCCTGGGCCAGTTCGCATAGAAAAGGGCGTGTCATGAAGATCAGCTACTCCTGGATCAGGGAATTCGTTGACCTGGACGTGGATGCTGCCACAGCGGCGTCAGCGCTCACCATGAGCGGCACAGAGGTGGAAGAACTCGCCCACCAGAGCGTGCCCCGGGAGGTCGTCTGCGCCCGCATCGTGGAGGCGAGGCGCCACCCCAACGCGGACAAGCTCTTTGTCTGCATGGTGGATACGGGAAGGGAGACGCTCCAGGTGGTGTGCGGCGCGCCCAACACCAGATCAGGCATGATGAGCGCCTTCGCCCCGGTGGGGACCAGCCTGGGGCCTGACATGCAGGTGAAGAAGGCCAAGATCCGCGGCGAGGAGTCGTTCGGCGTGCTGCTCTCCGAGCGGGAGCTGGGGCTCACCGACGACCATACCGGGATCATGGAGTTCGACGTCGAAACGAAGCCCGGGGATGTCCTGACCGATGCACTGGGCCTGGAGGACTGGGTCCTGGACGTGAACGTCACGCCCAACCGGGGCGACTGCCTATCGGTCATCGGCGTGGCGCGGGAACTGGCAGCCCTGTTCGGCAGGGAGCTCAGGGTGCCCTCCATCGCGGTCCCGGAGTGCGCGGAGCCCATCGGGCAGGCCCTGAGCGTAAAGATCGTGGACACTCTGGGCTGCCCGCGCTACGCGGCCCGCTTCCTCAGGGACGTGAAGATCGGCAAGAGCCCCTTCTCCATGCGCAGGAGGCTCTTCCAGTCAGGGGTCCGGGCCATCAACAACGTGGTGGACATCACCAACTACGTCATGCTGGAGTACGGCCAGCCCCTGCACGCCTTCGACTCCACCTTCCTGGCCGGCGGCGGCATCGTGGTGCGAAGGGCCGCCCAGGGGGAGACCTTCGTCACCCTGGACTCGGTCAAGAGGACCCTGCGCGACACGGACCTGCTCATCTGCGATCATGAAAAGGCCGTGGCCCTGGCAGGCGTCATGGGCGGGGAGAACTCCGAGGTGCTGCCCACCACCACCAGCGTGGTCCTGGAGAGCGCTTTCTTCGACCCGGCTGGCATCCAGAAGACCAGCAAGGGCCTGGGACTTTCCACCGAGGCCTCGTACCGCTTCGAGCGCGGCATCGACCCGGGGATGCAGGTGGACGCCGCGAACCGCGCCGCGTACCTCATGGCCGTGCATGCGGGGGCCACTGTGCTCAAGGGGGTCATCGACGAGAACCACCTCGCCCCCTCCGGCAGGAATATCACGCTCAGGAGGAGCTTCCTGGAGAAGGTACTGGGCATCTCAGACTTTCCGGCAAATGATGTGGAGCTCATCTTCAGGGGCCTCGGCTGCGGTATCACGGCCGGCGACGCCGGATGGACCATCTCGGTACCGGCGTTCCGGCACGACCTTCTCCGGGAGATCGACCTGGTGGAGGAGTTCATCCGGGTGTACGGCATGGACAAGGTGAAGCCGGAGCTGCCCATGTTCAGGCCCATGGACGGGGTGTCCCCGGAGAAGGGCCTCAAGGAGCTGCGGGTCACGCTCGCCGCCATGGGCCTCACCGAGGTCATCACCTACTCCTTCATCGCGCCACGCTGGAGGGAGTATTTCGGCAAGGCTGCGCTGGAGCTGCTGAACCCCATCTCGGACGAGATGAGGATCATGCGTCCATCGCTGCTGCCCGGGCTCCTCGCTGCACTCGAGCGCAACAGAAAGCTCCAGACCCGGGACATCTCGCTCTTCGAGATCGGGAAGACGTTCCACCCGAAAGGTCAAGGGGAGCTCCCCGAGGAGGTCAGGCGGCTCGGAGCGATCGTCTCGGGCAACCGCTTCGACATGCACTGGTCGGAAAAGGGCAGGACGGTGGACTTCTACGACATCAAGGGCGTGGCGGAGTCCCTCCTGAAGGGCATGGAGCTGAAGCCCTCGACCCATGCACACTACAAGGCGCTCTGCCAGGCCGACGTGGTCCTGGACGGAGCCGTTGTAGGCTCCATGGGGTGTGTCCATCCGGACATCCTCGCCATGGCGGACATCGAAGATGACGTCTATGCCATGGAGATCGTGCTGGAGCCTCTCCTGAGGAGACAGTGGAAGGGCCTGAGCGATATCCCGCGGTTCCCGTCCACCTGGCGAGACCTGTCGCTCGTGGCCCGCGAGGACGTCCCGTATGCGGACATCGTGCGGACCATCTCCTCCCTGGGCATTCGGGACCTCTCCCAGATCAGCGTGGTGGACGTGTACCAGGGCGACAGGCTGCCCGCCAACAGGAAGGGCGTGACCATCCGCATCACCTACCAGTCTCCGGAGCGTACCCTGGAGGATTCCATGATCAACCGGTGGCAGGAAAGGATCCTGAACGTCCTCAGGGCCGAGCTCGACATCGAGCTGCGGCAGTAGCGCTGCGGGTACAAAGGCGCCTGGCCTGCATGATCAGGATGCTCCTGGCAGCCGTGCTGAGCCTTTGTGTTCTCGCATGGGCGGGCGAGCTCCGGGCCCAGTACCGGATCATCACCGCAGACGCCGAGGTGTCTGCCCCGTGCTACTGGATCCATGGCTCCACACTCCATGTCTGCGAGAGCGACCAGAGCTTCGACCTTTCCACGGTTGCCGCCATTGAGCGGGAAGGTCTGGATCCGCTGGCTGCAGGGCTGCACAGGGAAGGACTGAGGAGGTACTTCGCCCATGTCTCGTGGCTTCTGGACAGGGAGCACGAGCTCCTTGAGAAGGACTCCAAGATCACGGAGCGCCTGGAGGGCATGCCGCGGAATACCATATCGCGGTCCGAGCGGACAGAGCTCTCTGGAGAGCTCCCCGGGGCCCTCGAGGAACTCAGTCTCGGGGTGCAGCGGCTCAGGCAGGCCTGGGGCGATATCCGCATCACCGAGCGCCGCCTCGTGCAGCCATCCCGGGTGAAGTCGCTGCAGTTCCTGGCATGGACCATGGCCCTGCAGGACAGGCTGCGTTACCTGAAGACCTTCGACCCCACCCACCGGGACTATGCGCTCGAGCACATGCGGCAGGCAGGCACCTTCCGGGACAGCTTCGGCCGGCACCTCGAGGAGGCCGCGGGGTCCATGCCCTAGAGGGCGATGGCGGCGCAGAGCAGTTTCTCCGCCTCCCGGAGCGTTGATCTGAGGTACCTGTCGGTCCTGGTGTGCCGGGTGGCCTTCATGTCCATGACCTGGGTTATCCCCAGGAGCATGGCCCAGACAATGTCAGAGAGGGCATACGGGTCCATCCTTCTCAGGAGGCCCTGTTCCATGGCCTTTTCGAGGAGCCCCCGGGCCAGTTCGAAGTCGTACCTGCCGCGGCTGCTGATGGCCAGCCGGGTGTCGTCACCGAGCGCACTGATGAGGTCCGACTGCTGGAAGAACGAGTTGGCGACCCTGAGCGAGTCCGGCGCTGCATCGTAGCTCCTCTTGAAGCCTTTGAAGATGTCCCTCACGAAGGCGGTGCCGTCTGCATACTTCCCCGTGTCGAGCTTCTTCGCTATCCGCTCGAACTGGGACCCGAACTCCTCCAGGAAGGGAAGCATGAGGGCCGAGTAGAGCTCGTCCTTGGTCCTGAAGTACTGGTAGATGGTGGGCTTGCTGATCTGGGCCGCATAGGCGATCTCGTCCATGGTGCTCTTCATGTATCCCTTGGAGAAGAACACCTCCTTGGCGGCCTTCAGGATGCCCTGGATGCGCTGGTCCTTTTCCCGCTGCTTCCTCTCCCGGATGATCTCCCGATGTCTCTGCATGCCGTTCCCTCTGCGGTCGTACGGAGATAAGAACATACCGACAGTATGAAAAATACTGGCAGTAGACAGATAATGATCCTGCGGAACAAAGAAAGTCAATAAGATAAATCACGAAAAGGCGCCAGGCGCGATTACCATGAACAGGAGGCAACACTCATAACTTGACACGAACTTAACTCTGAGTTAAAAAACTACTCGGAGTAGCAAAGGTAAAAGGGAGGGGAGCCCCGCAATCCCATACGGGCGATTCCCTTTCCTTCGATGGAGAGGAGGAACCCATGGACTTCAGCCTCACCCGGGAACAGGAGCTCTTCAGGGATACCGTGTACCGCTACGGACGGGACGAGGTGGCGCCCCTGTGCGAAGAGGCCGACCTCAGGGGGGAGTTCAGCTTCGAGATCTGGAACAGGCTCGCATCCTTCGGCATCCTGGGGCTGCCCTTTCCCGAAGACCTCGGGGGCTCCGGCGCGGACATCGTCACCTGCTGCCTGGCCGGCGAGGCCCTCGGCCATGCGGGCGTGGACGGAGGAAGCCTGCTCGCCTGGGGTGCGCACACGTACCTGTGCGCGCACAACATCTATGCCTTCGGGACCGAGGAGCAGAAGAGGAAGTACGTGCCGAAGCTGGCGTCCGGCGAGTGGATCGGCTGCATGGGCCTCACCGAGCCTGGCTCGGGCTCCGATGCCGCATCCATGCGCGCCACTGCCGTGAAGAAGGCCGATGCCTACGTCCTCAACGGTACCAAGACCTTCATCACAAACGCCCCGGTATCCGACGTGTTCGTGGTGTTCGCCAATGTGGACCGTTCACGCAAGCACGAGGGGATCACCGCCTTCATCGTGGAGAAGGGCACGCCTGGTCTGTCCACGAGCACGCCCTTCCATAAGATGGGGTGCAAGTGCTCTGCCACGTCCGAGGTCATCATGGAGGACTGCGAGGTGCCGGCCGACAACGTCCTGGGGGGCGAAGGCAAGGGCTGGATCATCGCGCTTTCCGGCGTGGAGTGGGACCGCTGCACCCTGCTCTCCCCCATGCTGGGCGCGGCACTGTTCAACCTGGACGCCTGCGCCCGCTATGCCAACGAGCGCCACCAGTTCGGCAGGCCCATCAGGAGCTTCCAGGCCATCCAGCACCGCATCGCGGACATGAAGGTCTTCATCGAGGCGGCGCGGCTGGCCATCTACCGGGTGGCCTCGGCCAAGGACAGGGGCCAGATGCTCAATCCCCTCCAGGCCGCGGTGAGCAAGGTGTACGCGGGCGACCGAGGCTTCGAGATGGCATCGGAAGCGGTGCAGGTCTTCGGGGGGTACGGATTCATGCACGAATACCCGGTGGAGCGGAACTTCCGCGACTCGAAGCTCGCGGCCATCGGCGGGGGCACGTCGGACATCATGCGCATGATCGTGTCCCGCATCATGATGATGTGACGACACCTTGTTTCTGAGGGAGGCGACATGAACTACCAGCTGTCCGCGGACCAGGCCAGGCTGCAGCAGGACGTCACTGCATTCTGCGCCGATGTGATCGCATCACGCGCGAAAAAGCTCGAAGAAGGCGTGCCCGCAGAACGGGACGCCCTCATGAGGGACAGCCTGAAAAGACTCGGGAAGGCCGGGTGGCTCGCTGCGGGTTACGGGGAGGGCGGACTCGACCACGTCGCGCTCTACCTTGTCGGTGAAGCCCTCGCCCGGGCATGCCCGGCGACCTTTGTCAGCATGCGTTCGAGCGTGCACCTGTGTGCCGGGGCGATCAGGCTGTTCGGGACCCCGTCCCAGAAGGACCGGTATCTCAAGGGCCTCCTGGGCGGAGACAGTGTGGGCGCGCTCGCCTATTCCGAGGTTCAGGCGGGTTCCGACCTGGGGGGGATCACGGCCGCGGCGCAGGCGGACGGCAATACGTGGCTGCTTGGCGGGACCAAGGACATCGTGGTCAATGCGCCTCTGGCAGACGTCTTCCTCGTCCTCGCCTGGCATGACCGTGCAACCGGTCCGGACACGGGCATGAGCCTCTTCCTGGTCGAACGGTCCGCACAGGGCCCCGGCATCGTCGGGAGGGTCGAGACCATGGGGCTCAAGGGGGTTCCCATTGCCTCCCTGTCCATGGACAGGTGCCCTTCGGCGGGCATCCTCGGCGACAACCCCGGGCAGGGGCTTTCCCAGATCAGGAGACTCATGTCCCTGGGCTCGGTGGGAATGGCTGCGCTGGGTGTGGGCATCGGAACCGCCTGCATGGAGGTCTCCACTGCCCATGCCAAGGCACGGTCGGCCTTCGGACGGAAGATCGGCATGTACCAGGATGTGGGATTCAAGCTGGCGGACATGTTCGCATACAACGACCTTGGCCGGATGCTGGCCCTGCGTGCGGCCTGGGGGTTCAACACGAACGACCGCGAGGCGGATACCCTTGCAGCCTGCGCCAAGCTCTTTGCCAGCGAGGCGGCGACGAAGATCGTGAACTGGGGCATGCAGATCCTTGCCGGCCACGGATACCTCGCGGGAAGCACCATGGAGCGGCTCTATCGCGACGCGAAGTTCGGAGAGATCTGCGAGGGCACCTCGGAGATGCTGAGACAGGAGATTGCAAGGCGGGAGCTGGACAGGTTCGAAGGGGTGTAGGGGGCAGTCCTGAAAGAGGAAGGACACCCTTCGTGAGAGTCATCTGCGCAAGGATGGAGATGATTCTCACGAAGGGTTCAAGAAAAAGAGGATATTGCAATGGATGTCATCGAGACCAGGATAGATACCGCTTCCGACGAGTACAGGAGGAACCGTGAGGCCATGGAGGCCCTGGTGGCCGATCTCAAGGCCGAGCTGAAGAAGGCCCGGGAGGAGAGGCCCCAGAAGGATATCGACCGGCTGAAGAAACAGGGGAAGCTGCCCGTGCGCACCAAGCTCGACCTGCTCCTGGACAGGAACACCCCCTTTCTGGAGATCGCACCGCTGGCCGCCCGGGGCATGTACGACGGCAAGGTGCACGCCGCCGGGCTCGTGGCGGGCATCGGCGTCGTGGAGGGCCACGAGGTGCTCGTGGTGGCCAGCGATGCCATGATCAAGGGCGGTGCGGTCTACCCCATGGGCGTGAAGAAGAACCTGCGCTGCCAGACCATCTGCATGGAGAACAGGCTGCCCATGGTGAGCCTCCTTGACTCGGCGGGCGCGTACCTCCCCCTGCAGTCCGAGATCTTCCCGGACATAGACGACGGGGGCAGGATCTTCTACAACCAGGCCATCATCTCCAAGATGGGCATACCCCAGATCACCGCGGTCATGGGGCTCTGCACGGCGGGGGGCGCCTACGTGCCCGCCATGTCCGACGAGGTGATCCACGTGAAGGGCACCGGCGCCATCTTCCTGGGCGGACCTCCCCTCGTCAAGGCGGCCACGGGCGAGGAGGTTACCGCTGACGAACTGGGCGGGGCCGAGGTTCACTGCATCGAGTCCGGCGTGTCTGACTACTTCGCCGAGGACGACGCCCACGCCATCGCCATCATGCGCAAGATCGTGAAGGCCCTTCCAGCCGGGCAGAAGGCCAGGCTCTCCACCAGGGAGCCGAGGCCGCCCCTCTACGACCCCAAAGAGATCTACGGCATCGTGAGCCGCGACCTGAAGGTGCCCTACGACTGCCGCGAGATCATCGCGCGCATGGTTGACGGCAGCGAGTTCCTCGAGTTCAAGGAACTCTACGGACCCACGCTCGTCTGCGGGTTCGCGTACATCCACGGATACCCGGTGGGTATCCTGGGCAACAACGGCATCCTGTTCTCGGACAGCTCGCTGAAGGCCACCCAGTTCATCCAGCTCTGCGACCGGCGGGGCATCCCGCTGGTGTTCCTGCAGAACATCAACGGGTACATCATCGGCCGCCAGTACGAGCGCCTCGGCATAACCAAGGACGGGCACAAGATGGTGAACGCCGTGTCCACCTGCACGGTACCGAAGTTCACGGTGATCGTGGGCGCGTCCTTCGGCGCCGGCAACTACGGCATGTGCGGCAGGGCGTACTCCCCGCGGTTCCTGTGGATGTGGCCGAACGCCCAGATCGGCGTCATGGGCGGCGAGCAGGCCGCGGGCGTGCTCATCACCCTGAAGAACGACCAGAACCTCAAGGCTGGTCTGCCTCCCATGACACCGGAGGAAGAGGATGCCATCCGCAAGCCCATTGTGGATGCGGCCAAGGCCCAGGGCGACGCGTACTACAGCACCTCGAACCTCTGGGACGACGGCATCCTCGACCCGGCAGACACCCGGGACGTCCTGGGGCTCGCCATCTCGGCCGCCCTGAACGCGCCCATCAGGGACGATGTGCCGGGGTTCGGGATATTCAGGATGTAGGGGGGGTGTTTTTTTACTACCCCTGGCTGTTTCCATCAACGTCGTTATTTCGCGACGTTGATGGAAACAGCCAGGAAGCAGTGCTCCCTCCAGCGTAGGTGGGGGGCCTGACAGGACGAACCGTCACCGTACTTGCGAGGGAAGCAGTTGGTTCCTTGCGGGTTTCATCGAATCCCCTAAAAAGCGGGGATTCGATGAAACCCGCAAGGCAGAAGAAAAGATAAAGGAAAGAGACATGTTCGACAAGATCCTCATCGCCAACCGCGGGGAGATAGCGGTACGCATCATGGCAACCTGCCGCGAGATGGGCATCCGCACCGTGGCCGTGTATTCCGACGCCGACCGTGACGCCCTCCACGTGCTGGAGGCTGACCAGGCCGTGCACCTGGGGCCCTCCGAGCCTTCGCAGAGCTACCTGGACATGGACAGGATCGTTGCCGCGGCGAAGCAGACCGGAGCCCAGGCCGTCCACCCCGGGTACGGGTTCCTGGCGGAGAATGCCCTGTTCGCCGAGCGCTGCGCGCAGGAGGGTCTGGTTTTCATCGGCCCCTCTCCGCATGCCATCAGGGACCTGGGAGACAAGACCGTGGCCCGGCGCACCATGCAGGGCAGCGGTGTGCCCGTGATCCCGGGCATGATGGAGACCGAGGGCGATGCCTCGAAGCTCGCCCGCGAGGCGGACCGCATCGGGTTCCCGGTCCTCATCAAAGCCTCCTCCGGAGGCGGTGGAAAGGGCATGAGGGTCGTCCGCTCCCCTGCCGATCTCCATGACGCATGTGCCGCTGCGTCCCGGGAGGCCCAGGCGGCCTTCGGCAACGGGGCCATATACCTGGAGAAGTACATCGAGAAGCCCAGGCACGTGGAGTTCCAGGTCCTGGCCGATGCCCACGGGAACGTCGTCCACCTCCTGGAGCGCGAGTGCTCCATCCAGCGCAGGCACCAGAAGATCATCGAGGAAACGCCGTCACCGGCCCTGTCGCCCGGGACCAGAGAGGCCATGGGGAATGCCGCCATCGCCGCGGCGCGTGCATCCCGCTACACGAACGCGGGCACGGTGGAGTTCCTCCTCGACGAACAGGGCGCGTTCTATTTCCTGGAGGTGAACACCCGCCTCCAGGTGGAGCACCCCGTCACCGAGATGGTCACGGGCATCGATCTGGTGCGACAGCAGATCGAGATCGCATCGGGCATGCCCCTGTCCATAACCCAGGCGGATGTGGCTGCGCGGGGGCACGCCATCGAGTGCCGTATCTACGCGGAAGACCCCCTGAGCGGTTTTCTGCCATCTCCAGGCAGGATCAGCTTCGCCAGGGAGCCCCGGGGGCCCGGCATACGCGTGGATTCGGGCATCTACTCGGGATTCACCGTGCCCGTGGAGTACGACCCCATCCTGGCAAAGCTCATCGCCCACGCCGGGAGCCGCACAGCCTGCATCGAGCGGATGGTCAGGGCGCTCCACGATTACGTGATCCTCGGGGTGCTGACCCCCATACCCTTCCTCATTGACGTGGTCATGAGCGAGGCCTTCGGCAGCGGTGATACCTTCACGGACTTCATCGACACCCGCTTTGCCGGCTGGCAGCCTCGGACAACGGATGCGGAGCTCGTGGGCCTGGCCTACGTCATCGACGCCCTGGCCGGCAGGAGGCCGGCAGGCGGTGCCATGCACTCGGACATGGAGGCCGGTTCGCCCTGGAAGACCCTGGGCAATTTCAGGCCCTGAAACGGGCTGTGACGGAGACACCCCATGAACTATACCCTCAGGATAGCAGGAAAGGACATCCCGGTGACCTGCGAGGTCACGGAAGGCACCCGCATACGGGCCCGGGTGGGCCAGACGGACCTGGAGGCGGACTTCCGCGTGATCTCGGCCCACCAGATCCACCTGGAGGTTGACGGGAAAGGCATGAACGTGTTCCTGGCGGACGACCCTGCCGGAAAGCTCGTCAACGTGGGCGGGACCACGTGGCTCGTGCAGGATGCCGATGCCCTGGCCCAGGCAGGTCCACGCAGGAAGGGACCCAAGGATCTCCCCCAGGAGGTGACGCCGCCCATGCCCTCGGTGGTGGTGCGCATCCTTGCGGCACAGGGAGAGCGAGTGGAAAAGGGCAGACCGGTGGTGGTGGTATCTGCCATGAAGATGGAGACCACCCTGAGTGCCCCCTTTCCCGGCATTGTTACGAGGATCAACTGCGCCGAGGGCGACAAGGTCATGCCGGGCCAGATCCTGGTGGATATCGAGCGCGATGAGGGGCCGCAGGACCAGCCTGAACAGGCCTAGCCGGACAGCGCCGGGTAAAGGAATCCCCTGCAGGGAGGATGCATATGCCAGAGGAACACCTGCTCTATCACCTGGAGAACCAGGCGGCACGCATCACCATCAACCGCGAGCAGCAGCGCAACGCCATCACCCCTGAGGCGGTGTCGCTCTTCCTCGATTTTCTGGACAGGGCGGAGCAGGACCCCGGGGTCAGGGCCGTGCTCATCACCGGAGCCGGGGACAGGGCCTTCTGCACGGGGGCCCAGCTCGGCGACGGCCTGACCGCCGAAGGGTTGGCTGTGTTCGCCCGCTATGCCCGGCTTCTGCACCGGCTCTCCACCTTCCCGAAACCCACCGTGGCCCGGGTGAAGGGGTTCTGCCTGGCAGGGGGCATGGGATTCATGCTCGCCTGCGACCTGGTGATCGCGAGCGACGACTCGCAGTTCGGCACCCCGGAGGTGAACGTTGGCCTGTGGCCCATGATGATCGGCGCGCTCATCTTCCGCAATGTGCCCAGGAAGAAGGCCATGGAGATGATCCTCCTGGGCGAGCGGATCAGGGCTCACGACGCACTGGCCATGGGGCTCATCACCCGGGTGGTCCCTGCGGCCGACCTGGACGCTGCGGTGGAGAAGGTGCTGCAGGACCTGGGAGCCAAGAGCCCCATCGGGATGAGGATCGGCAAGGAGGCGTTCCACGCCTCTGAGAGCATGCCGCTCAGGGAGGCCCTGGAGTTTCTGTCCGGCAGGATCGCCGAGGTGGCATCCACCGATGACGCCCGGGAGGGCATCACCGCGTTCCTGGAAAAGCGGCCGCCGGTCTTTTCGGGAAAGTGAGGGGTGAACCCATGACCACACAGAGACGCACGGACAAGGTCATCATCGCCAACTGCAGCGGTTTCTTCGGCGACCGCCTGAGTGCGGCGAAAGAGATGGTGACGGGCGGTCCCATCGACTTCCTCACGGGCGACTACCTGGCCGAGCTTACCATGGCCATCCTGTTCCGCTCGAAGATGAAGGACCCGAACGGCGGCTATGTGCCCACCTTCCTTCGGCAGATGGAGCAGGTCATGGGCGAGTGCATGGACCGGAAGATCCGCATCGTGTCCAATGCCGGCGGTCTGAACCCGAAAGGCCTTGCAGCCGAGCTGCAGAAGATCGCCGACACGCTGGGGCTGAAGCCCAGGATTGCGTACATCGAGGGCGACGACCTCATGCCCCGCCTTGCCGAGCTGCAGGCAGCGGGAGAGCCGTTCACTCACCTGGACAAGGGGATACCCCTGACCGCGTCCAAGGCCGTCACCATCTCGGCGAACGCCTACCTCGGGTGCTGGGGCATCGTGAAGGCTTTGGCCGAGGGTGCGGACATCGTGGTGGGGGGGCGCATCGCTGATGCCTCGGTGGTGGTGGGGCCGGCTGCCTTCTGGTTCGGCTGGAAACAGGACGACTGGGACAGGATCGCGGGCGCGTCCACTGCAGGCCACATCATCGAGTGCGGTGCCCAGGCCACGGGCGGCAACTTCTCCTTCATCCGCGAGGTGCCGGACTTTCGCAGGGTGGGGTTTCCCCTGGCCGAGATCCATGACGACGGGTCCTTCGTCATCACCAAGCACCCGGGCACCGGCGGCCTCGTGTCCGTGGACACGGTGAAGGCCCAGCTCCTCTACGAGATCAGCGAACCCAGGTACCTCACCCCGGATGCGGTGGCGCGGTTCGACACCATCGGGATCTTCCAGGAGGGCCCGGACAGGGTGGGGGTGAGCGGCGTGAGAGGTGAGCCACCCACGCCCACGGCAAAGGTCTGCATCAACACCATGGCAGGGTACCGCAACTCCATGACCGTGATCCTCACGGGCCTGGACATCGAGGACAAGGCCCGGATCCTGGAGGAGGCCCTGTTCGACGCAATAGGAGGCCGCGATCAGTTCCAGGTCTGCGAGGTCCAGCTCATCCGGTCGGACAAGGAGGACCCCGCCACCAACGAGGAGGCCTTCGCCTATCTCCGCATCACGGTGCTGGACAGCGACCAGAAGAAGGTGGACAGGCTGTCGTCCCGGGTGGTTGAGCTTGCCCTGGCCAACATCCCGGGCTTCACGGGCACAGCGCCGCCGGCCAAGGGCTCGCCTGCCATCGTCTACTGGCCGGCCCTGATTTCAGCCAGGCACATCACCCAGAAGGTGGTGGTGGAAGGCTCCGAGTTCACGGTGGCATCGGTACAGCCCACCGGAGACATGCCGGTGGTAGAGCCTGCACAGGTGGAGATCCCGGCAGTACCGGCAGGCCCCACGGTCAGGGTCCCCTTCGGCAGGCTGTTCGCGACACGATCCGGGGACAAAGGCGGAAACGCGAACCTGGGCGTGTGGGCAAGGACGCCCGAGGCCTATGCCTTCCTGCGGGAGTTTCTGGACACGCCACGGCTGAAGGAACTGCTCAGGGACCTGCGGCCCTTTCAGATAGACCGTTACGAGCTGCCCAACCTGCTGGCAGTGAACTTCTACATCCACGGCATCCTGGGTGAGGGTGCCGCGGCGTCGCTGCGCATGGACCCCCAGGCGAAGACCCTGGGTGAATACCTGCGGGCGCGGGTGGTGGAGGTCCCGGAGTCGATCCTGCCGCGATGAGGCTGCAGGACCTAGACCCTGGGCTTGCGGAGTTCCTCCTCGTATCCCATGGTGACGAAGTAGATGACCCGGTCGAAGAAGAGGACCACCTTGTTGTTGAGCTCCAGGGCCTGGCTGAACTCGTAGGTGTTCTCGAAGAACTGCTTCTCCTGGATGAACTGCCAGAGGTTCCGCTTCACCAGCATGAAGGCAAGGACCACCTCGTTGAGGTCGATGCCTTCACGGAAGCGTTTCTTGCCGAGCTCGGTGTATACCTTTCTGATCTCGCCCGTGGTGTGGTCGTCCGATCCCAGCCAGGAGCTGAGCTTGCTGTACACGTCATAGACACGGTCATACAGCAGATCAGAAGAGATTTTCCGATACCCCTTGGTCTCTTCCCGTTCGAGGAGTTCCTTGCAAAGCCTCCTGGTCAGTTCATTCGCGTTGTCCTTTATCAGGTCCAGCATCTGGAAATAGAACATGTCTCCTCCTTCTTCCCATTGTTCAATGCAGCCAGCAGTGGATGTAATGACATGAATAATAAGAAGAAAAACGTCAGGCGCAAGGGTCTTGAACTCAGAAAACACCATGTGCGGGAAGATCATCAGCAAGAACAGGGAAGGGATCTGGCCGAGGGGGAGGACACGGCGATGCACGAACGGCATGGGGGAGCCCCCCCGGGCGGAGGCCGGTGCCGCCCTGATGACTCATCCTGATCAGCGCATCATGGAACGATGGCGTTGCACGGAGTCAAGGCAAAGAAGTTCAGGCCTTGAGCCGGTCGATGAGATCCTTCATGAATGCCTCGCGTTCCTTGAGGGACCGGCGGAACTCGCGGTCATCGGTATTGACGATCTCGATGCGCAGCATGGGGTAGTATCGCTCCAGGACCTCCAGGAGTTTTCTTTCTTCCTCGGGTGTCAGACTGAGTTTTGACATGGTCACTCTCCCTTTATATGACCCGATCGCATCTCTTGGATCGATCCAAAGGATGAAGGCATGCCTGTTCAGAGCTTCAGGGATTCCTTGGTGAGCCCGGTGGGATAGACCGGGAAGATCTCGAACTTCATGACATCCCGCCAGGGGGCGCGCGCCGCGATCAGTCCCTTGGCATCCGTGTTCACCACGTAGAACGTGCGCCGTCCCTGCAGGTCATAGTACTCCGAGATCACCTTCACGTCCTCGGGCCACTTCCAGGTAACACTGCGGGTCCTCACTTCCCGCTCGTCGCAGGGTTCCCAGGAACAGATCATCATGAACAGCATGGTGTCACCTCCTGCATTGGTTTGTGCTTTGGATCCTTTTGCAAACAGTCCTCTTCCACCGGGATGAGGGTCCCGGCGCCCGGAAAAAGGGTAATTTCAAGGTGCCTCTGCGCATGGGGTAGTGTCATGAAATTGCAAGAGACTCAGTGCAATCAAGTGCGTTTCACCTGATAAAGTAATAAGGGCGGTGGCGGAGTCAATGCCGGTGCTGAAGAAATCCTGTCCGGATCAGATGTAGCCCGTCTTTGCAAGGAAAGAGTACCATGCCCGTCCCCTGAGATCCGGGTTGAACACGAGCCAGTGACCGCCCCGGAGGAAGACGTGCTCCGGCCAGCCCCAGCGCTCGCACAGGAGGCGCGTGTATTCGAAGGGGCAGAGTAAATCGCCCCGGGAGGCGATGACGAGGATCCTGTCCCGGGACAGTCGTGGTGAGAAGCGCAAGGGCGAGTGCATCTCGTAGACCTGCCGCATCTTTTCCCGCAGCCGGCCGGACACCGGGAAGGTAAACCTGGCCGTGTCCGTGCCCAGGGGGCTGGAGAGGTTCACCGCAGGAACCATCATGGCGGAGAAGTCCGCATCGTCCCTGAGGCAGGCATACAGAGCCGCCAGGTACCCGCCCAGGCTCGCGCCGATGAGGCCGGTGCCTGTGGAACCCAGTTCCTTCAGGACCGCCAGTGCGCCGGCAAGATCGTGCATGGCGTGGCCCACGCATTCGCAGGTCATGGCAGGGTCGTGGGGGCTCAGGAAGAGGCCCCTCTGGGAAACGGCGGCGGGAGAACGTCTCCAGTGGAAGGGGGTGATGAACAGGGCAACGTCGAGGCCCATGTCGAAGAGTCTCCTGACCTTGAACATCCGGTGGGCCTGGGAGGGATCCCCCAGCAGGTACCCGTGGAGGCAGAGCACGGTCCTGGGGGCAGGCCTCCTGTGTGTCCAGCGCGCGATATACCCGGTTGCATTGGCCGCATGGGAGAGGTAGCGCTCACGGAGCATGGGGATGCGCGGCATATACCCGCTCTCGAAACAGATCAGCTCGTAGGAACCGTCTCCGTATGGCGACTCTTCCAGCACCCGGTGAGCCGGGGCACCGGCCGGAAAGGAGAAGAAGGTCTTCGGGTCGGACACATACCCTTCCCGGAAGAGGTGATCGAGGGTGGACTCAAACGCGGACAGCGCAGTCGCCACGGGTGGTCTGCATGCGGCGATGATCCTCGGCGCGAGGAGGAAGAGGCTGTCCACGACGCCCCCGAGGATCTCAGGGATGCCTTTTGTCATGGGGCTTCCTTTCATGGAGATGTCGTGATGCATGGCATCAGGGAAGCTTCCCCGAGTGTTCGGCTCAGGAACACGGGACGATGCCCCTTGCCTGCCCGGTGCGGCATCATTTCCGCCGGATGGATCCCGGAGCGATGGGTGCGGGCCCGTCGGCACCTTTTTGCCGTCCCCGGCCCTCCAGGCAGAGCTCGCACCGGTTGTCGCTGCACCACTGGCAGGAAAAGCAGTCCCGGCAGGGGTGCTTCTTCGGCCGCCCCGTGTCCTCGGGGACATACACCAGCCCTTCAACGCCTTTCATGCGGATGAATCCCATACCAGACCTTTCGGGCAGGGCCGGGCTCCTCACGACCCGGGCATGCATCCGCACCCATGATAGCACAGGAAAAAGGTGTTTCTCAAACCTGATACCCGTGGTACACTGTGAAGGATCACACGCTCGTTTGCAGTGGCATACACTCCTTTTCAGGGCGCGGGGCACGGGGATGGGAAATGATAACGACTCCAGGGAGAGGCTCTTCGACGAGTTGACCCATGCCCTGAAGCGCATCATGGAGCTCGAGGACTCCCTTCAAAGGGCGAACGACACCCTGAGAGAGAGGGAGGAGAGCCTCCGCACCCATTCCCTGCTCAGCAGCGATATCTTCTTCTGCTATGACAACACCCTCAAGGTGCTCGATGTCTCCGAGAACGTGGAGAGGATCACGGGATATCGGAAAGAAGAACTCGTGGGGAGGTATTTCCACGACCTGCAGCTGATGGTCCACCCCGAGGACGTCGACGACGCCTTTGAGAACGCCCAGCATGTCCTTTCGGGCAAGACCGTCTACCCGAACATCTACCGGTTCTTCACCAAGGACGGGAAGAAGAAGTTCGCCGAGGTGAACGGCGTGCCGGTTCTCAGGGACGGCAAGGTCGTGGCCATGATCTCCCGGGCCAGCGACATCACCGAGCACATCGAGAGGGAGCGGTCGCTCCGCCGGGACGAGGAGAACTGGCGGACAGTGCTCCAGACCCTGCCCCATGCTGTCTGCATCATGCGGGAGGACGACTCGCGGTATGTCTACATCAACGAGGGGTTCTCCGCCCTCACCGGGTACCCCCCGGAGAAGGTCGTGGGCAGGACCCCTGCGGACATCAACCTTCCACCGGAAGATGGCGGGCTCTTTTCCGAGCAGTGCAGGGACCCCCGGGATCCCGCCAGAAGGGTCTTCAGGTTCACGAGCAAGGGCGGCACGATGATCGAGACCATGGCCCACTGCAAGCCCCTGCGGTTCGACGGCCAGGACTGCACGCTCATGGTCATGATGGATATGACCCCGTTCAGGGAAATGGAAGAGGAACAGGACAGTGCCTGCAGGGAGATGGCCGAGCAGGAAAAGATGGATGCCCTGCGCATCCTGGCAGGGGGCATCGCCCATGACTTCAACAACATGCTCACCTCCATACTGGGGTATGCCCGGATGGCATTGCGCGACGTGTCGAGTCTCGTGGACCGGGATACCGACCTCGGCACGGTGAGAAGCGATCTGGATGAAGTCCGCAGGTCGGCACAGCGTGCCCGTGACCTGGTGAACCAGCTCCTGGCATACGCAAGGCACGGCCGCAGGAAAGACACCACCCTGGTGCTCGGCGATGCCGTAAGGGACTCCCTGCACATGCTCAGGCCCCTGGTCCCTCCCAACGTGGTGCTGCGGGACAACCTGGACGACGGCGGGCAGATCCTCGGAGACCCCGTCCAGATCCACCAGGTGATCATGAACCTGTGCACCAATGCGATTGCGGCCATGCGGGAGCGGGGCGGAACCCTCGAGGTGAACCTTGAACGCTCCATGCTCCCGCAGGAAGGCCCGGCCATGGATCTCGGTCTGGCCCCGGGGGCGTATATCCGGCTTTCGGTGAGCGATACCGGCCACGGCGTGGACCCGGGGGTCAGGGAACGGATCTACGAACCGTACTTCACCACCGCGCGGAGGAGCGGATCAAAGGGCCTCGGCCTGTCCGTGGTGCACGGGATCGTGCAGGACCATGGCGGCGCCATCGCCTGCTCGAGCGTCGTGGGGGAAGGAACGACCTTCGAGGTCTATCTCCCGGAAGTGGTCCCCATCCGTGAGAGAGCAGGCGCGCAGGACGAGCTGGCCGGTGTGCGTGGCAACGAGAGGATTCTCATCATCGACGACGAGCCCGCACTGGTGGAACGCGCCCGGAGGGCCCTGCAGGAACTGGGGTACACGGTGGAGTCCAGGACCAGCGGCTTTGAAGCGCTGGAGGACTTCCGCAGGAATGCGGGGCAGTATGATCTGGTGATCACGGACACGAGCATGCCCGACATGGAAGGGGACAGTCTGTCCGGGAGGCTCTCGGAGATCCGCCGGGACATACCGGTGATCCTGTTCGACACCCATGAGAGGGGCATGTCCCCCGAAGATGCCCGCCGCTTCCAGAACCGGGTGCACATGAGAAAGCCCTTCGAGATGCTGGGGCTCGTGAAAACTGTGCGCAAGGTCCTGGACCGGGAACGGAACCTCTCCGGAGAGGACTGAGGCTCGAACCTTCACCCGCACGACCCTTTCCTTGACTCTCCCGCCCTGCCCCTTACTATGGGGGGTAGTGTGCTCGGAGGCACGGAACACAAGGCCGTACCACACGGATCATCCTGACCCGGCTGACCACGGGGCTGTCGGTTCAGTCCCGTGGCTGACCTGAAGGAGGCACTGCATGCCCGAGAGTATCTATAAGGTCGTCGATATCATCGGAACCAGCGAGAAATCCTGGGAAGATGCGGCGAAGAGCGCGGTGGAGACCGCCTGCAAGAGCCTCAGGGACCTGAGGATCGCCGAGGTCACGGAGTTCGACCTCAAGGTGGAGAACAACAAGGTGGTGGCCTTCCGCACCAAGCTCAAGCTGTCCTTCAAGTACGACCCCAGCGTCCAGAAGAACTGGAACGAGTTCTGACGCCGGCAGACCATCCCCGTCAGCCCCTGTCGCTCTCGGCTGTATGCCTGATGCCGGCCGTGCTGACGCCGAGCATGCCCGTGTCCAGGCTCAGGCCGGGGATGGACCGGAGCAGATCGTCCATTCCCGCATCCCCTTTCCAGAAGGCGTAGGCGGCCTCCATCATGGTGCATGCCAGGCCCCTGGCCTGGGTGAAGAGCTCCGCCACCGTGGTGGTCCGTTCCCTGCCCTCCACCAGGTCCGCCACCCTCAGGGGCGAGGGCAGGCACACAGTGCGGGGCGCATCCGCGTAGAAGAGGCCGAGATACGACGGGTCATCCACCATACCCTGGCGTACGGCCATGCGTGCCAGGCAATAGGCCACTGTGCTGGTGAAGAGCAGGTTGAGGACGATCTGTCTGCGGAGGCTGGCGCGGATGTCCCCGATGGGGGTCTGATGCTGCGAGGTCACGATCTCCTCGAAGGCCAGCCCCTCGAGGAAACGGGTCCTGATGAGCCGGTGGAGGCGAAGGGGGTTCTCCAGGGAGGCGTCCATGCAGGTTTCCAGCCGCCGGTGCCTGTGGACCGCCTGCTGTTTCTTCACCGGGTCCTGGTCGTAGTAGTTGCCCGAGAGGTAGTAGACCACGGGGTGGAAGGTGATGTCCAGGGCGCAGTGGGTGATGTAGCCCAGGATGAACGCAACGTCCCGCGGTCCCCTGGCGGCCTGGAGCACCTGGATGATGGTGGTGTTGGTCGGGTTGCCGTCCCTGCCGTGGAAGGTCTCGGAGATCCGGGTCAGCCCTTTCCTGGACCCGTAGTAGAACGTGTCCGGGATGATGGAGCCGAGGAGGTAGGCGTTCAGGTTCCCGGAGATCTCCTTGAGCATGGGCCTGCCCGTGAGGTCTTCGAGCAGTCCGTGGGCAAAGAGAAGGTGGGTGTTTTCCTTGGGCATGCGTGTTCCCCTTCGTTCAATGCTCAACAAAGTATAGGGCACTGGGGCGTGCGGTGTAAAGCGGCCCGTGCATATCCTTGTGAGGATTGACAAATCAAGCCGAAACGGAAAGAATACACCTGCCGTACCATCCATCATCTCTTCAGGAAGCGGGGGTCTCCATGGAATGCAAGGTCGCTCACCACGATCAGGACCATGTCTTTGAAAGGATCTTTCACCCCAGGTCAGTTGCGGTCATCGGGGTCTCCAGCCAGGCCGCAGGGTTCGGCAGCGGCATCGTGGACGCGCTGAGGGCCATCGGGTTCCAAGGTGCGCTCTACGGTGTCAACCCCAAGGGCGGCACGTACCGGGACATGAAACTCTTCACGAGTCTGGCCGATATCCCCGATCCCATCGACTTTGCCGTCATCGCGGTCCCGGCTGGGTTCGTCCCCGAGACCCTGGAAGAGTGCAGGCGGCGAGGGATCGCCGGGGCGGAGATCCTTTCCGCGGGCTTTTCCGAGACCGGAACGCCTGAGGGCTCCGCCCTGGAGGAAGAGGTCAGGCGGATCAGCGCGCGCGGCATCCGGGTGGTGGGGCCCAACTGCTTCGGCATTTACTGTCCCCAAAGCGGGCTCACCCTGCTGCCCGGGCCCGACCTGTCCCGGGAGAGCGGGCACGTGGGGTTCCTGTCCCAGAGCGGCGGCATGTCCATCGACTTCGGCCACATCGGCAAGTGGATGGGGGTGAGGTTCTCAAAGGTCGTCAGTTTCGGCAACGGCGTGGACCTGCGGGAGACGGAGCTCCTGGAGTACCTGGGAAGGGACCCCGAGACCAGGGTCATCGCCATGTACGTGGAAGGGGTGGAGGACGGCCGCGGGTTCTTCCGGGTGCTCAGGGACGTTGCCGCCAGGAAGCCCGTGATCATCAACAAGGGGGGGTTGTCCGAGGCAGGGTCCCGGGCCGTTGCCAGCCACACCGCGTCCATGGGGGGCAGCCGGGTCATCTGGGAGTCGGCCCTCAGGCAGGCAGGGGCCATCCAGGTGGGCGACCTGTGGGAGCTGGCCCAGACCTGCCTCGCCTTTTCCCTGCTCCCCTGGCAGGTGTACCGGGGCATCAGCGTGGCGGGCGGGGGTGGAGCCCTGGGGGTGAGCGCCGGTGACCTGGCCGAACGCTATGGGCTGAGCCTGCCTGTGTTCGACGATCAGATGAGCGACAGGATCCTGGAGGTACTCCCCAGACCCGGGTCCAGCGCCCGCAACCCGGTGGACGCGGCGAACCCCTTCGTGGGTCCCGATGCGTACCGGCACGTGTTCACCCATGCGGGATCTGATGCGCGCGTCGATGCACAGGTGCTCATCCAGCTCCTGCACCACTACAAGTCAGCTGCCCTTTCCCTCGGGGTGGATTCTGTGCACAGCATCACGCCCTACGAACAGCAGGCCCAGGCCCTGGCCGATGCCAGGCAGGCCACGGGAAAGCCGGCCATCCTGGTGATGCCCGATTTCAAGCAGGGGAAGGAGTCCCTGGACATCGAGGAGCTCATCCGGGACGCCAGGCAGGCCTTCCTGGGGAAGGGCATCCCGGTGTTCTCGGACCTGGGGGACGCCATGCAGGCCCTGAGCCATGTCAGCGCCTATGCTGCGCATCAACATGCCTCACGGGAGGCCTGAGGGGAGGGCATACCCATGCCAGCGATCCGCCGCCAGTTCGCCAGCGACAACTATGCCGGCATCTGCCCCGAGGCCTTGGACGCCCTTGTCCGCGCCAACATGGGACATGCCGTTCCCTACGGCGAGGACGAGTATACCGCCCGGGCCTGCGACATGCTCCGTGCCTTCTTCGAAACCGACTGCGAGGTCTTCTTCGTGTTCAACGGCACCGCGGCGAACTCGCTCGCCCTGGCCTCCCTGTGCCGGTCGTACCACAGCGTCGTGTGCCACCACCACGCGCACATCGAGACGGACGAGTGCGGGGCGCCCGAGTTCTTCTCCTCGGGCACCAAGATCCTCCTGGCAGGCGGGGATGAGGGAAAGCTCAACCCCGGCGAGGTGGAGGATGTGGCGCTCAGGAGGGCCGACATCCACTACCCGAAACCCAGGGTCATCAGCATCACCCAGGCCACGGAGGTGGGCACCGTGTACTCGCCGGAGGAGGTGCGCGGTCTCGGCGCCTGCGCCCGGCGCCTCGGGCTGCGCCTCCACATGGACGGCGCCCGCCTGGCCAACGCCCTGGCCACCCTGCAGGTCCGTCCCGCTGAGATCACCTGGAAGGCCGGAGTGGACGTGCTGTGCTTCGGCGGGGTGAAGAACGGCATCGCCGCCGGAGAGGCGGTGGTCTTCTTCGACAAACGACTCGCGGACGAGTTTGACTACCGCTGCAAGCAGGCAGGCCAGCTCTCCAGCAAGATGCGTTTCCTGTCCGCGCCGTGGATCGGGCTCCTCACCGCAGACACATGGCTCAGGAACGCGGTCCACGCGAACCGGTGCGCACTCTCCCTCCACGATGGACTGGCAAGGATCCCGGGCATCAGGGTCATGTTCCCGGTCCAGGCCAACGCGGTCTTCGTGGAGATGCCCCGGCATGTCATCGAGAGGCTCCACGGCATGGGTTGGCGCTTCTACACCTTCATCGGCGAGGGCGGGGTGAGGCTCATGTGCTCCTGGGACACCACGGAGCAGGACATCAACGACCTCGTCCGTGACGTTGCATCGGCCATGGAGGGATGACACCCGGGGGGGCATGACCGTCCTGCCTTCCTGGGTTGTGAAGAACAAAACCGGGCAGCCCGATGCTGCCCGGTTCTCCTATGGAGAAGTCTCACAGATGCGGAGTCTTCGTTGGTACCATTCTTATCGTCACGCCTCAAGAAATCATGAGGGTTTTTTTCAGAAAATAAAATTATATTCTATTGGGTTACAGCATACATGCCGTGTGGAACGGGCACCCTTTGTTCCGTTCCGGAACTCCCCCGGGGCCATGCGGGGAATATCCCGGTCATATTCAAAAGGTAAGACAATCATACGGTATACTGCCAGACAGCTGTTGACAACTCCATGGGATGAATATATTTTAATTTACAATATGGTTGCAGAAACTATCGGGTCGAGGGGCAGCTCATGGACACGGACCAGGTGATCCTTGGGCTTCTCATGTCCGGGCCCAAGAGCGGGTACCGGATCAAGAACATCACGGGGAAGCTCATGATGGCGTACAACCTGAGCTTGAACCAGATCTACCCGGCGCTGCGCAAACTCGAGGCATCGGGGCTCGTGAAGAAGGACGTGGTGATCCAGACCGGCAAGCCCAACCTCCATGAGTACTCGCTGAGCGAACGCGGCAGGGAGAGCTTCTTCCAGGCCATGAAAGCGCCGCCCGTGCCCCTGGACTACCAGCTGGATTTCCTGACCAGGGCCTTCTTTTTCCGCTTCCTGGGTGCGGAAGAGGTCAACCGCCTGTTCGAGCAGGAGATCTGCTCCCTGGACGAGCAGCTCCAGGACCTGGCCCAGATCCGCTCCGAGGTCCAGGAACGCAGTGACGAGAACGGTCTCTTCATCTTCTCCACCATCGTGGAGATGATCCAGATGCTCAAGGACCGGTACGCGAAGGAGCTTGAGCGGAGAAGGCAGGGCTGAGTTCCCCACCCCCTCCGCAGTGACAATACAACTTGGGACATTGAGACGACACAACTATGAGAGGTGCATCCATGAACACGTTCTTCAATCCCTCGTCCGTCGTGGTGATCGGAGCATCCAATTCCCCCTTCAACCTCGGTGCCACCATCTGCAGGTCGTTGAGCGAGTTCACCTCGTTCCAGGGCGCCAAGTACGCCGTGAACCGCAAGGGGGAGGACGTCTTCGGCTGCAGGGGGTACACCAGGGTCACGGACATCGAGGGGCCGGTGGACCTGGCGGTGATCATCGCGCCTTCGAAGGTGGTGCCCGGGTTCGTGAGACAGTGCGGCGAGAAGGGCATCCGGCACATCGTCATAGAGAGCTCAGGCTTCTCCGAGGGCGGCGAGCAGGGCAGGGCCCTGCAGCGGGAGCTCGACGAGATCAGGAAGGCCTACGGCATACGCATCATGGGACCCAACTGCCTGGGCGTGCTCAACACCGAGAACAGGTTCTGCTGCTTCTACGGTCTCCAGAAGGACGACATGGAAACCTTTGCCACCGAGTCGGGCGACATCTCCTACATCATCCAGAGCGGCGGCATCGTGGTCATCGTGCTTGAATCCTTCAAGAAGGATGTGGTCAAGGCCGCGAAGATCGTGAGCATCGGCAACAAGAGCGACATCGACGAGGCAGACATGATCGAGTACTACGGCGCCGACACGAAGACCAAGGTCATCGGCATGTACCTGGAGAACATCTCCAGCGGCAGGAAGTTCCTGGAGAAAGCCCGCAGGGTGAACAAACCCATCCTGGCCTTCAAGGTGGGCAGGACCGGCGAGGGGGTGAAGGCGGCCCAGTCCCACACCGCCGGCATGGCCAACAACGACCTCATCTTCGATGCCGCATGCAAGCAGGCGGGCATCATCAGGGTGAACTCCATCTCGGAGCTCCACGCGCTGCCCAAGATTTTCACCCGCATGCCCCCGCTCAAGGGCAGGCGCATCGCGGTGTTCACCAACTCCGGGGCCTTCGGCGGCATTACGGCCGACCTCCTGGTGGAAAACGGCCTGGAGATGGCCAGGCTCTCTCCCGAGACCCAGGAGCGCCTTTCCCGCACGGGCCAGATCTTCAACGTGAGGAACCCCATCGACCTGGGACCCGCGCTGTCCATGCAGACCTTCCTGGAGATCTTCGACATCCTGCTTGCCTCCGACGAGGTGGACGGCCTCCTGCCCGTGCCCAGCCTGTGGCACCCCATGGTCATCGAGGCCATCATGGAGCTCGTCAAGAAGTGCCACGCCTACGGAAAGCCCGCGGCCGTCTACACCCCGAACGCGACCCACAAGACCATCTCCTACCGGGAGAAGTACGACGTGCCGCTCTTCGAGTCCCCGGAGGAGGCGGTGCGAGCCCTGTCAGTGTCCTTCAGGCAGTACGGATACAGCCTCATGAAGGAGGAAGCAGCACGGAAGACGAGCGTCCAGGAGCACATGCGGCGCCCGGCGGAGGGGTGCTCGGATTACGCGGCCGAGGCGTAGGGGAGAGGCTGGTTTCCGGGTTCAGTGAGGTGACCGGCTCCTGTCCTGCGGGATGATGGTCCTGAGCACGTCTTCCTTGCCGATGACGCCACTCAGCCTCCCCTGGGCGTCCAGCACCGGGATGGTGTGGATCTTCCTGTCCACCATGAGTGAGGCCACCTCCTCGATGTCCGTGTCCTCGGTCACGGTGACGGGCCGGGGCGTCATGGCGTGCTCCACCGTGGTGGCTGAGATCTTGTCCATCTCCTTCTCCACGTGCCGGGGCGACATGAGCGGTATGACCCCGTCCAGCACCACGAAGTACGAGGGTAGGGGGAGCTTCTTCTGCTGGGAGATCAGGTCGTCGCGGCAGAGGATCCCCACCAGCTTCCCGCTGCTGTCCAGCACCGGGGCGCCGTTGATGTGGTGGTCCATGAGCACCCTGGCGGCATCCACGATCCCCATGTCCGGAGTCAAGGTGATCACTGCTTTCGTCATAATGTCTCCGACCTTCATGGCACGCCCTCCGGATTGAAGAGATTGGATATGCAAAAAGGTATGCTCCATGCGGGAATTGTCAAGGCGTGGATGTGAAATCGGACCCCGCGAACGCTCCCAGCCTGTGAACAGAGGGAGCAGCAGGAAAGGGTTGCATCCGGGCAGGAAAGGAACTCCCGCCCCTTAACGGCTATTCTTCGAAGGCCGAGCGGCTCAGGGCCAGGAGCGAGGCCTGGTCGAGCTTGCGCATGGTACTGATGAGCTTCTTGATGTCCTTGTTGTTCTGATCCGCGAACTCGATGCCCATGCCCTTTTCGGCCTCGTGCCTGACTACTTTGCCCTCCACGTCGATGACCTTGCCCACATCCACCGCGTCGAGCGTCATGTGGAGGCTGCTGCCCCGCTCCCGGGGGCGTGGCGTCTCGATGTAGATGCCCCCGATGCTGATGTTCCGCACGATCCCCTTGAGCACCTTGCCGTCGGCGTCCAGAAACCTGGCCTCGATCTTCAGCGGCTTGCGCGTGTAGCGTCTCTGTTCTTTCACGGTCATGTCCCCATACGAAGGAGAATATATGTACACTCTCCCTTTCGTCTTTCCGCGGGTGAATCTTTAACCATGACGCGTGGTCTTTGCTGCAGACGAGGGAAGGCGCCCCGTCCGACGGGGCGCCTTCCCGATACTGCCCCGGCGGGGGGGGGTGCTAGAGGTCTTCCAGCAGGGACTTCGCCATGTTCGCGTAGTACTTGTCGCTCCCGGCAGCAGCCTTCTGGAGGATGACCTTGGCCTCGGCCTTGTCGCCTGTCTTGGTGAGCAGTTCGCCCAGGTACACCTGGCCCTCTATGTCATTGGGGAAGGCCTTCTGGTATTCCCTCAGGTACTGCATGGACAGCTTCTTGTCCTGCAGGGGCCACGGCAGGACGAACCAGAACCGGCCCAGTGCCTTGATGGGGCCGCCGTCCTGGTAGTTCTTGTCGATCTTGTACGACTTCTCGAAACTGCTCTGGGTCTTGTCCTTCAGGCCCTCCTTCAGGGCGGTGAGGACGCTCACGCCGTCGGAGTAGCTGCCCACAGAGCAGCCGTACCAGAAGTTGCCCTCGATGCCGTTGGGGTTGATGGCCATGGCCTTTTCCCCGAACTTCATGCCGATCTTGCCGTACTCCTTGCAGATGGCCTTCCAGTTGGCGGCGTTCTTCTTCTTGGACTCGTCGGCATACCACCGGTACGCGCGGGACGCCTTCCAGGCCGCCTCGTAGCTGGTGGGCGCGGCCTCCAGGGCCTTGGCGAACATGTCTCCGGCCTGCTTGTAGCTTTCGATGTTCGTCTTGCCATTGTCGAACAGGGCATTGCCCTGGGCAATGAAATCTTCGGCGCACAGGGCCAGCGGAATCATGGACACCAGGCACAGGCAAAGGGCGAAGCGCAGAACTCTCCTCATTTCAATTCCTCCTTCGAGATGGGATGTAAACCAGCGTAGCACCAGAACGCGAGATGATCAAGATGATCCATGCGAGACCGTCCTGAACAGGCAGCGACCCTCCGGGGTGAGAAAGCTGGCAGGGTGGATATGCCAGGAAATCAGCGCAGTATGGAGCATTCACGAGACGCTGAGCAGCAGGTGATGGGATTGTGAACTTTACCCTTGCCAAACGGTCCCTTCGCCCTTATAGAGTAAGGACAATGCCGTACGAGGATCTTTCCACGAGATATCCCTCCATGAGAGGCATCGCGGTAGAGTTGCCCTTTGTCAAGTTCAAGTATGTCAGGGTCGACCGGTCGGAGCAGGAAAGACCCAGATATACCAAACAGATAGAAGCCAAGATCACCTCCGAAAGCAAGACCCCACAGACCGCTTCCCGGATGATCGTGCCGAGGGAGGCCGAGGTAACCACCTTCGGCATTGACCCCATGATATCCTCGGCATCGGTCATCCACGAACTGACCTACGGAAGGATCGACATGCCCCGGGCATACTCCCGGCAGGCCGCCGGCTACCCGGCACCCGCGCTGGACCAGGGGCACTCGCTCGATATCCTCATCTAGGTGCCCCATGGTAGGAATCGTATCCGACCCGCTGTTCATGAACCACGATACCGGGGGATATCATCCAGAGGCCCCCATGCGCGTCCATTCCATACACACCGTGTTTGCCGGGAAAGACCCGGGAATCCGCATGGTGGAGCCGGTCCGTGCGGACTCCGACGAGATCGCCCTGAACCACGACCGTTCCCACATCGAGCGCGTGAGGCGCGCGAGCGTGCCCGGAAGGCTGGTGGGCCTGGATCCGGACACGGTATCCTCGGAGGACTCCTTCGAGACCGCCCTGTACGCCGTGGGTTCCCTCATCAGGCTCGTTCAGATGGCCGTTGCAGGAGAAATCGAGAGTGGCTTCGCCAGTCTCAGGCCGCCCGGTCACCATGCCACAGCCAGCGAGGCCATGGGATTCTGCCTGTTCAACAACGTGGCTATCGCAGCGAAGAAGGCCATTGCGTGCCTCGGCGTAGAGAAGGTCATGATCATCGATTTCGACGTGCACCACGGGAACGGGACCCAGGACAGCTTCTACGACAGCCGCAGGGTCCTGTACTTCTCCTCCCACCAGTACCCCTTCTATCCCGGCACCGGGAGGCTCCAGGAGGCCGGGGGCAGGAAGGCCCAGGGGTATACGGTGAACTGCCCGCTGCGCTCGGGGAAGACCGACGGCGAGATGCTGGCCCTGTACCGGTCCGTCCTCGTGCCCATCATCCATGCGTTCAGGCCCGGCCTCATCCTGGTGTCCGCAGGGTTCGACGCCCATGCCATGGACCCCATCGGCGGCATGCAGCTCACCTCTGCGGGTTTCGCCGCCCTGGCCGCTCTTATCCGGGACGAGGCGCGCGACGTGCAGTCTCCCGTTGTCTATGCCCTCGAAGGTGGATATAATCTCGATGCCCTGAGGGATTCCGTCAGGGCGGTGACAGATGTATTGAAGGGGGGGGAGGCCCCCGGGATCCAGGAAAAGCCTTTTGCAGAGCTCGATGGGATCATTGCGGCTCATGCGCGTTTCTGGACCCTGTGACGCCGCCATGTGTTCAAGTTTGCACTGTGTACTGCCGAAAGGCCTGGTATGCTGGAAGCCAGTTCCATCGAATCCGTAGAGGTCCGTGAGTACAAGCAGGGGGAGATTATCGTCCGGGAGGGCGACCCCGGGCGGTACTTCTATGCAATCCTCCAGGGAGAGGTGCAGATCTACCAGCTGGAAAAACCCATCCGCATCCTTTCGGCCCAGGACGTGTTCGGCCTGGAGAACCACTACCGGGGCATCCCGTACACCACCACGGCCAAGGCCACCAAGACCTCGCGCATCGCCACCTACGAGGCGGAGGCCATCGATGAGATAGCCTATGCGAAGCCGGCCCTTGCGGCGATGATCATGAAGTCCGCTTTCCTGCAGCTGGAGCAGACCACCTCCATCGCAGAGGCGAACATCCCCTATGGCGAGGTGATCAACCTCGATATCCGCGAGTACAACGACGGTGAGGTCGTCATCGCCGAGGGCGACACCGGCACAGAGATCTACAAGCTGTACTCCACCGAGGGCGGGCTCGAGGTGTTGAAGAAGGATGTCCGCATCGGTGTCATCACCAAGCCCGGCGAGTATTTCGGCGAAATGAGCTTCATCCTGAACGAACCAAGGAGCGCCACCATCCGTTCCATCGGCAAGAGCATGGTGGAGGTTCTCCCGGTCCAGGAGGGCGGCCTTGACCGCATCATCAACGAGAACCCCGAGGTTGCCAACAAGATCATCACCACCCTGGCCCAGAGACTCAAGCAGGCGAACCTGCTCATCGTGAAGTAGTCCGCCCTCTCTTCGCAACACGTGCAAGGATCTCCGGCACAGCCTCAAGTGCCTTTACCCGTCCCTCCTCAATGGCGCCGGCGCTCTTCGTGAACTCCAGGGCAAGGATATCCACCACATCCGGCTCGATGAGCACGTCCGGCGGATCGTACTTCAGCATGAGGCGGTTCTTCTGGTACTGCTGGATGTTGGTGGCGCTCAGAAGGATCTCCACGATGTTCATGCGGTTCTGGGGCTTTGCGGCAAAGAGTGCCGGGGGCTTCAGCTCGCCGAGCACCTGCGTCCCCTGGAGGAGATAGTCCTTCAGCGCCTTCCCGTACTCGGCATCGAGGATCTTCCCGGCGCGGGGGGAGGCAAGCTTCCTGAGGATGGTCTCGGCCAAGGGCTTTATCCCCGTACGGATTGCACCGGGATTGATCAGCCCCATCACGCGCTCGATCATGCCCTGGGCAAGGTCCTCCTCGCATGCGCAGGCCTCCTGCTCGGCCTGAACAAGGGTGTGCCGTTTCGCGGCCGAGTACCGCGAGGGCATGCGCGAGTGGAGGTTGCAGGCAACGGTGATGTCCGGGGAGCAGGCCTTGAGGATGTCCAGGGGCAGGGGGTCGGATACTCCTCCGTCGGTGAGGAGCCGGTCCATGTGCACTACGGGCTTGAAAATGCCCGGGATGGCCATGCTGGCCAACACCGCCTCGGCCAGGGGGCCCCTGTCAAGTGCGACGGTTTCTCCACTGAGAAGGTCGGTGGCAACGGCGACGAACTGTATCGGGAGATCCTCGATGCGCATGTCTCCCACCACGGACCTGATGAATCTCAGCGCCCGCTTGCCGGCCAGCAGTCCAGAATAGGGGAACACAGGGTCTGCATAGTAGCCCAGAGACTGGATAAAGGACATGTCCGTGACGAGCTTCCGGAAATCTTCGAGCCTGCCCGCTGCAAAGAAGGCGCCGATGACGGCGCCGGCGCTCGAGCCCACGACTATGTCAGGCGCCACGCCCTGCTCGGCGAGCACCAGAAGGACGCCTATGTGGGCACCCCCCATGGCTCCGCCGCTGTCCAGGGCAATGCCGATGGTGGGTTTCCGTTTCCGTGCCATGGATGCATAGTAACGGAAAGGCACACCCGGGGCAACCCGATCAGGCACCCGGGGTAAAGAAAAAAAACCCGCTTCCCGAAGGGGGAGGTATGGACGTGTACTGGCTCGGCAAGGCTGCGCCCCCCCCGGGGGTGGCCATGGCGCAGGTGGACTCGGTGGATCAGACCCCTGAGGACTGCCTGCTCTTCATCGACCACTCGGGATTCGTGCGTTTGCGGAAGTCCGGATCCCGCCGCATCTACCTGGTATGCGACGGAAAGATGCCGAAGCGGCTCCCTGCCTCGGTCATGGGGGCCATCCCCCGGGACGCCTCGGTGATCAACGCCATGGTCATGCTGTACCTGGAGATGAAGCAGTCCTTCGAGGTGGGGGACCTGCTCATCCGGTCCCTGGACGAGAAGGACCGCACCATCCAGGAAAAGCAGCGTATCATGCTCATGAACTCGAAGCGGTACAACGCCATCATCCAGAACGCCAACGATCTCATCTTCATCCTCGGGCCCACGGGGAAGATCACCTTCTGCAACGACACGTTCAGGAATTACCTGGAGGCAAAAGGGACATCCGTGCTCGGCAGACCCCTCATGGAATTTGTTCTTGAAGAAGACCGTGCCCAGCTCGAGACCATGATCAGGAAGGGATTCAGCAAGGGAGTCCCGGTGCGGGGAGAGGCGCGGCTTGTCCTCCTGTCGGGACGTCCCGGCATCTTCTCACTGCTGTGCACGCCTCTGGAAGAGCGTGGCCGGATCTATGCCCTCTCGGCCATCGGCCGTGATATCACCGACATCAGGGCCATGCAGCGCAGGCTCACCATCCAGGCGAACGACCTGAGCCAGATGATGAACGGCCTTGCCCATGAGCTGAGAAACCCCCTCACCGTCATCGGCGCCTACAGCAGGAGGCTGGAGAAGGAGAAGGCAGGGACCAGCGGGAAATGGGAAGAGGCCCTGTCCGGGATCTACTCCTCCATCAGGCGCATCGAGGACATGATAGAGCATGTGGAGCGATACGAGCATCTCGCGCGGATGGAGCCCGCCTGCCGCCAGGTGGAGCTGTGTGGTCTGGTCCGCCAGGCCATCGGCGAGATGGATCATGGGGTGCCGGTGCGCCTCACCGCGCCCGAGGGCCTTCTTGCCTTCTGTGACCAGAACCATGTGCGGGTGGCATTCTGCAGGATCCTGGAGAACGCCCTGGAAACCGGCACACCCGAGGTGGCGGTGAGTATCTCCAGGGACGAAAACTATGCCTATGTGGCGGTGCGGGATTACGGTCCCGGTGTCAAAGACAAGGTGCAGACAATACTGTCCCCGTTCTATTCCACCGACCCCATGAAGACGGGCCTGGGACTCACCGAGGCGCGCATGGCCATGGTGAAGATCCACGGCGAGCTCGAGGTGGTCCGCCAGGCGGACCCGGGAGCCGTGTTCACCCTCAAGATCCTCCTTGACCGAAGACTCAAGGCCCGGAACTGACCCTTGCCGGGAATGTTTCACATCGGCTATGATCCTTGTGTCCGAATCAGTGCGAGGTGTGCCATGGGTGAGTACGAGCAGGTGGTCCCCGGCGTGTTCCAGGTGGGCGGATCGGACTACTCCGACCCTGCGGATGCGGCGGTGTACGTCGTCGCGTGCGGCGAGGAACTGGTCATGGTCGACTGCGGTGCCGGAAGGTCCACGGCGGTCTTGGTAGAGAACATGGAAGAGGCGGGCCTCGATCCGGCGCGGATCACCACCCTGATCCTCACCCACTGCCACGTGGACCATATCGGGTCGGTGGAGTACTTCCGGAACACCTGCCACTGCACGGTGATCTCCCACGACCTGGACGCGGACGCCATCGAAACGGGCGACCCGTCGCTCACGGCGGCGAGGTGGTACAACACGAAGCTGCCCAGGACCACGGTGGACAGGCGGCTCACCGGTGAGCACGAGACCGTCGCCTGCTCCGGCGATCTGGTCCACTGCATCCACACCCCCGGGCACACCCCGGGCTCCATTGCCGTGTACCTGGACCGCCAGGGCAGCCGCGTCCTCTTCGGCCAGGACATCCATGGCCCGTTCAGCCGCGAGTTCCGCTCCGACATCGGCCAGTGGCGCACATCCATGCACAAACTCCTGGACCTCGGCGCGGACATCCTCTGCGAGGGCCACTTTGGCATCTTCAAACCGGCCCAGCGCGTGGAGCGGTACATCCGGGGCTACCTGGACCAGTACGCGGGCCAATAGGGTCTTTCAACAGCCTTGCCATATGAATGAACCTCCCGCCGCGGCGGAAGGTTCATTCATATGGCAAGGACACAACGTGGACGAAGGTCTTTCCTCCGAAGAACTCTCCGCCCCATTCCCCTTGACTTCATCTTCCCTTTTAGTATATCCGCCATGCATTGCGGCTGGTTCTGGCCGCTTGCATGCATGAATCCATACCAGTAAAGGGGTGGCACGAATGGCGCGTTCATACAGCATCGCGGTCATTCCCGGCGACGGGACAGGACCCGAGGTGGTGGCGGAGGGAATCAAGGTCCTCAAGGCCGTCGCAGCGGTGGAAGGCATTTCTCTGGATTTCACGACCTATGATTTCGGAGGGGACCGCTACCTGCGCACCGGCGAAGTCCTGCCGGACTCGGCTGCAGACGAGCTGAAGAAATACCATGCCATCTACCTGGGCGCCATCGGCCATCCGGACGTGAAGCCGGGAATCCTGGAGAAGGGTATCCTGCTCCGGCTCCGCTTCGAACTGGACCAGTACATCAACCTGCGGCCTGTGAAGCTCTATCCCAACGTGGAGACCCCGCTCAAGGACAAGGGGCCCGAGCACATCGACTACGTGGTGGTGCGGGAGAACTCCGGCGGCGTGTACACCGGCTCCGGCGGCATCACCATGAAGGGGACGCCCCACGAGGTGGCGGTGCAGGAGATGATCTATTCGCGCTTCCAGGTGGAGCGCTGCCTGCGCTATGCCTTCGAATATACGAGGAAGAGGAACAGGCGCAAGACCCTCGCCCTTGTGGGCAAGACCAACGTGCTCACCTATGTCTTCGACCTGTGGGAGCGCGTCTTCCACGAGATCGGTGACAGGGAGTACCCCGACATCAAGCGGGAATACTACCACGTGGATGCCACGTGCATGTGGATGGTGAAGAATCCGGAGTGGTTCGACGTGCTGGTCACGGAGAACATGTTCGGGGACATCATCACCGACCTGGGCGCCATCACCCAGGGAGGCATGGGCATTGCGGCCGGCGGAAACATCAACCCTGGCGGCGTCTCCATGTTCGAACCCATCGGCGGTTCGGCCCCCAAGTACACGGGCATGAACATCATCAACCCCCTGGCTGCCATAGCGTCCGCCCAGATGATGATGGAGACCCTGGGAGAGGACAAGGCCGCCTCTCGCATGGAACAGGGCATCGTGAAGGTCCTGCAGCGCGACCTCAAGTCGCTGGCCGCCGGCAGGATGGGCCTGAGCACCACCCAGGTGGGAGACAAGGTGGCCGAGTACGCGGCCTCATAGAAGAGTCGCAGGGAAGACGGATCGGAATGAAGCCCGTTGTCCGGGATTGAGCGCCGGGCAGCGGGCTCCTTATTTTTCCCTGGTTCAGCGTGGCAGGGTGCCGGGATGCAGGGACCGGATGACCTGGAAGGCCTTCTCCCACTTCTGCATGTCCACCTCCCTGCCGTCGGCCTTGATGCTGTGGATCAGGACCCCATCCTTGTCTTCGGAGAAGGATGCGTCCAGCGAGGAGATCTTTCCCCCGGCGAGCCTCACCGAGCAGTCGATGCTCCCGTACATGTCGTCGATGCTGCTCTTCTTTATCTCCTTGAAGTCGTACTTGAAACTGCTGTTGATCGTGTACCCCGAGGGCGCGTCCCGATAATCGGAGAACACGCACTCGCCATTGATGGAGCCCGCCCCCGTGTCCGTGTCCAGGAAGAAGCTCATGGAGTGGACCGTGGACCGGTCTCCGGCGGTGTATGTCACGTCAGCGGCGTTGATGTATTCGCTGTGCACCTCGGGCTTCATGCCCTTCCTGGCGGACGACTCCAGGGCCCTGTCCACAGCCTCCAGGGCGGCCTTCACGTCCTTGGGTGAAGGCCCGAACAGATCACAGCCTGCCAGAAGCACGAGGATGATTGCGCACGGTATCCATCTGTTCCTGTCCATGATTCCTCCAAAGGAAAACAGAGCGCATTCGCAGTGTCGACTCCCTGCATGTGCATGATTCACCGCTTTTCCCCTTCATTCA
The DNA here is from genome assembly GCA_029547045.1 of Deltaproteobacteria bacterium. Classification (GTDB taxonomy): domain Bacteria; phylum Desulfobacterota; class Desulfomonilia; order UBA1062; family UBA1062; genus MWEI01. Next base: position 65,518 of record JAKPQL010000119.1, read on the forward strand.
GTGGCCGAGTACAGGGCATCGGCGAACCCCAGCGCATCCAGGTACAGGGAAGGCAGCATGTCAGGGGGGATCTGCAGTCTCCCGGCCATGGTCTCTGCCGTTTCCCATGAGCCGGACTGGTAATTCGTCACCAGGTCGAGGTATTCTCTCAGGGGCGTTCCGATCCCGGTGAGGGTCTTCTTGATCTCGTCCGCAAGCGGGAGCCTCTTCATGATGTTTTCCATGGTGTTGTCCAGGATGGCGTCGATGTGAGAGAACAGGCCCAGGGTGAAGAGCTCCGACGGGTCCGGGGCCCCGCGTCGCGCACGGGAGAGCTGTTCGCACATGCGGGCGCGGATGACCGAGCTCTTGATGAGCTCGTCGGGCTTGTCCTGGCTCAGCTCAGACAGGATGATGACAGACAGGAAGCTCCGGATGCCCTTTTCGCCAAGCATGACGATGGCCTGCCGGATGGACGTGATCTCGTTCCTCCGCCGGAAGAACGGTGAGTTGAGGTAGCGGAGCAGTTTGTACGAGATGCCAACATCCTTTTCGATGAACTTCTCCAGCTTGTCGACGTCGTAGTCCTCGCGGCGGGCCTCTCCCATGATCCGGAGCAGGTTCATCTTCAGGGAAGGTATCTCGGTGTCCCTGATCACCTGGGGCTTGCTGAAGAAGTATCCCTGGAAATACGAGAAGCCCAGGTGGAGGGCCGTCTGGAAGTCCCGGTCGGTTTCCACCTTCTCGGCCAGGAGTTTCTTGCCCCGGGACAGGAACCGCTGTGCATATTCCGTGATCTGGTCGCGGCTGGTCTTCATGAAGTCGATCTTGAGGATGTGGGCGAGATCGATGAGGGGCTTCACCGAAGGGCTGTCCTCGAAGTCGTCCAGGGCGATGGTATACCCGCGTGCAAGGAATTCCCTGCAGCAGGCGAGAAGCTCCTCGTCCGGGACCACGTCCTCGAGGATCTCCACCGTGGTGATCTGGGGGGGGAGGAAGAGGGGGATCTTCTTGACGAGGAGGTGTTTGGGAAAATTGATGTAGGCCGCCTTGCCGCCGGTGACCTGTTCCACCCCCGAGGTGAGGAACGCGTTCGAGATGACCCGCGACGTGGCCGTGTCGCCGTCGATGTCCGGGAAGCAGTTGTCCATCCCGCCCCTGAACAGGAGCTCGTAGGCATGGATCTCCTTGGACCTGGTGAAGATGGGCTGCCTGGCGATATAGATGTCCATGGCGTCTTTCTTTCCCTATCGGAATATCGAGATTCTGATCTTTACCGGGTCACGTTGCCTGTGACAGCGGCATCCTTGACACCGAGGGAGACTGCAGTTAATCTTCCCCCATGATGTATCGCTTCATGGAGTCCTGGCCATGAGACCGGGTTCCGTCCTCGGATGGTGCGTTGCAGCTGCGGCTGCGGCCGCGCTCATGAACATCGTGCTCAAGCAGGTGGGCAGGGACTGCGTCAAGCGGCTCTCCGTCAAGAACCCCGGATTTGCAGGCGCATACCGCAGGTTCATGCAGTTCATGGTGCGCAGGCACCGCTTTTTCGGCATGGCCGCATCCTTCATCCTGGTGCTGCACCTCGCCGTGGTCCTTCTGAGCGGGATCACATCGCTCACCGGGATGGCGACGGGCGCTCTGCTCCTCGTCACGGCCGGCTTGGGGCTCTACGGCTTCCATGTCGTGAAGATCCCCCGGGGGAGGTGGATCCATGCCCACCGGACCGGGGCCTTCCTCCTGCTTGTCGCCGCCGCGGTCCATATCTTTTACAAGGCGTATGTCTTTCTCTGACATACCGATCTGCAAGTCAGTGAAAATCCTTGAGTTCAGCGCCGCATCCACCTGTTGACAGGGTGGGCTATCTATGGTCTACATGTACCTTACCGTTTTAACAGGGGGGAATAGATGGAAGAGACCGATCTGCAGCTCATCCGGAAGCTCATTCCCAAGGACAAGGAGCTGAAGACCCTGTGGGATGAGCATCTCGAGTATGAGGAGAAGCTTGATCAGCTGAACAAGCGGAGATATCTGAGCACCGAGGAGGAGATGCGGCGCAAGGAGATCCAGAAGCTCAAGCTTCAGGGCAAGGATAAAATTGAGGAGATCCTGCGCAGGTACCGTGCCGATCTGTAGCCGACCGGGCAGGTTCCCGTTGTACTGGAATCAGTTGGGTTCGAGGGTCAGGTGAGCATGAAGAAGATTACGGGAGCATACGCATTTATCGAGGCGCTGCGGTGCGAGGGCGTCAAGCACGTCTTCGGGTACCCGGGCGGCGCTGTTCTGGACATATTCGACGCCATCCTCGACGCGCCGGACATCCAGTTCATCCTCGCACGCCACGAGCAGGGCGCGGTCCATGCGGCGGACGGATATGCCCGCGCCAGCGGCAAGGTCGGTGTGGCCCTGGTCACCTCGGGGCCCGGCGCCACGAACACGGTGACCGGCCTCGCCACGGCGTGCATGGACTCCATCCCCATCGTGGTCTTCTCGGGCCAGGTCTCCACGAACCTCATCGGCAACGACGCCTTCCAGGAGGCCGATACCGTGGGCATCACCAGGCCCTGCACCAAGCACAACTACCTGGTCAAGGACTGCGCCGAGCTCCCCAGGGTCATCAAGGAGGCCTTCTACATCGCTGGTACCGGCAGGCCGGGCCCGGTGCTCGTGGACATCCCCAAGGACGTCATGCGGGGCCTCATCGGCTTCAAGTACCCGGAAAAGGTCTGCCTGGAGGGCTACTGCCCCACCTACAAGGGGCACCAGGGGCAGATCCGGCGCATCCTGGGCACCATCCTCAAGAGCAGGAACCCGGTGATCTACGCCGGCGGCGGCGTGGTGCTCTCCAACGCGTCCGAAGAGCTTACCGCCCTTGCCAGGGATCTCCACCTTCCCGTGACCACCACCCTCATGGGGCTGGGCGCATTCCCGGCGGACGACCCCCTCTGGCTTGGCATGCTGGGCATGCACGGCACCTATGCGGCCAACATGGCCGTCACCGAGACGGACTGCCTCATCGCCATCGGCGCTCGCTTTGACGACCGGGTCACGGGCAAGGTGGACGAGTTCGCACCCAGGGCCAAGATCATCCACATCGACATCGACCCCACCTCCATCAGCAAGAACGTGCGGGTGGACCTCCCCGTGGTGGGGGACTGCAAGGGCGTGCTGTCCGACATGCTCAACGAGATGAGAGACAAACAGCACGAGATCGCCGAACTCCACCACGGCATCCAGCCCTGGCTCGAACGCATTGACCAGTGGAAGCGCGAGCAGCCGTTGCGTTACGAACCAGGGCCGGGCCTGAAGCCCCAGTACGTCATCGAGCGGATCTGCGCACTGACCCCGGACGACGCCATCATCACCACCGAGGTAGGCCAGAACCAGATGTGGACTGCCCAGTACTACAAGTTCAACCACCCCCGCCTCTTCCTCACCTCGGGCGGGCTGGGCACCATGGGCTACGGGTTCCCTGCGGCCATCGGGGCCCAGGTGGCCTTTCCGGGAAGGACGGTCATAGACATCGCGGGCGACGGGTCCATCCAGATGAACATCCAGGAGCTGGCCACCGCGGTGCAGTACAAGTTGCCGGTCAAGGTCATGATCATCAACAACTGCTTCCTCGGCATGGTGAGGCAGTGGCAGTCGCTCTTCTACAAGGGCAGGTACTCCCACACCTCCATGTGCGTGTCCCCGGACTTCGTGAAGCTCGCCGAGGCCTACGGTGCACATGGTCTGCGCGTGGAGAACGCGTCCGACGTGGACGGCACCATTCGGCAGGCGCTGGCAATCCAGGGTCCGGTGTTCGTGGACTTCCGGGTGGTGCCCGAGGAGGACGTCTATCCCATGGTGCCGGCCGGTGCACCCATCAACAACATGCTTCTCGTGTGAGGTCAGCCATGAGCATGAGACACGCCATATCCATCCTCGTCGACAACCAGGCAGGTGTCCTGTCCCGGGTCGTGGGCCTGTTCTCGGGCCGGGGGTTCAACATCGAGTCGCTCTCCGTGGCCCCCACGCTGGACCCCACCAAGTCCAAGATGGTCATCACCACAACGGGCAACGAGCAGGTGCTCGAGCAGATCAAGAAACAGCTCAACAAGCTCATCAACGTCATCAAGGTCGTGGACTACATGGGCAAGGACTACGTGGAGCGGGAGATGATCCTCGTCAAGGTGAAGGCGAAGGAGCAGAGCAGGGAGGAGGTGTTCCGCATCTCCGAAATCTTCCGGGCCAAGGTCCTGGACGTCTCCCCCGCCTCGTTCACCATTGCACTCACCGGCGACCAGGACAAGCTCAAGGCCTTCATCGAGCTGCTCGGCCCGGCGGGGATCATCGACTTCGTGAGAACGGGCACCATCGTCATGGAACGAGAGATGCAGTCAAAGAGGAGGACTGAATCATGAAGGTATATTACGACAAGGACGCGGACCTCAAGCTCATCAGGGCCAGGAAGGTGGCGATCGTGGGCTACGGCTCCCAGGGATTCGCCCATTCCAACAACCTCAAGGATTCCGGGGTAAACGTGGTGGTGGGCCTGCGCGAAGGCAGCCCGTCGGCGGCCAAGGCCAAGAAGGCAGGGCTCACGGTCATGACGCCGACGGAAGCGGCCAAGTGGGCCGACGTGGTCATGATGCTCATCCCTGACGAACTCCAGTCCGCCGTGTACAGGAGCGAGATCGCCCAGCACATGAAAAAAGGCAAGTACCTCGTGTTCGCCCACGGCTTCAACATCCACTTCGGCCAGATCACCCCGCCCGCAGGCGTGAACTGCTTCATGGTGGCGCCCAAGTCGCCTGGACACATGGTGCGCTACGAGTATACGCAGGGGAGAGGCGTGCCCATGCTTATAGCGGTCCACGCGGACCCCTCGGGTGACACCAAGGCCCTGGCCCTGTCATACGCCAGCGCCATGGGCGGCGGCAAGGCGGGCATCCTGGAAACCACCTTCAGGGAGGAGACCGAGACCGACCTGTTCGGCGAGCAGGCCGTGCTCTGCGGGGGCACCACGGCCCTCATCCAGGCAGGGTTCGAGACCCTGGTGGAGGCCGGATACTCCCCGGAGATGGCCTATTTCGAGTGCCTGCACGAGCTCAAGCTCATCGTGGACCTCATCTACGAGGGAGGTATCTCGAACATGCGCTACTCCATCAGCAACACGGCTCAGTACGGCGACATCACGAGAGGCCCGTTCCTCATCGACGAGGAGGTGAAGGACAGGATGCGGGAGATCCTGTCCGACATCCAGGACGGCAGCTTTGCCCGGGAGTGGATCCTTGAGAACATGGCGGGCAGGCCGTGTTTCAACGCGCTCACGAAGATGGGCGAGGAGCACATGATCGAGAAGGTCGGCGCCAAGCTCAGGGGCATGATGTCCTGGATCGGCAAGGACAGAAAGGTGGACAAGAAGCTCAACTGATCAACGGGAGGCAGAGGTGAACATCCGCAGAGAGGGGTACCCCTTCATCGCCATCGCATCGGCCGTGTTCGGCCTGTTCTTCCTGGTCGGGGGAGCGGTCCTCAGGGTCATCGGGCTTGTCCCGGTCCTGTTCGTGACCTGGTTCTTCCGGGATCCGGAGCGCACGGTGCCCGCGGGAGAAGGCCTCGTGGTCTCGCCAGCGGACGGCGAGGTCATCGAGGTCTTCGAGACCACCGAGGACAGGGTGGGCCCGGGCACCAAGGTGGCGGTCTTCATGTCGGTCTTCAGCGTGCACGTGAACAGGATACCGGTCTCAGGGACGGTCCTGGACGTGATCTACAAGCCAGGCGCCTTCAAGGTGGCGAGCCTGGGGAAGAAGACCGAAGCCAACGAGCGGATGGTCATATACATACAGACCGAGTCAGGCGTCATAAGGGTCGACCAGGTGGCTGGCCTCGTCGCCCGCAGGATCGTCTGCTGGCTCAAGCCCGGCCAGCAGGTTGTGCAGGGGGAGCGCTTCGGCCTCATCCGGTTCGGGTCGCTCCTGGAGGTGTGGGTCCCCACGGGGTACAAGGCCGCGTGCGAGCGCGGTGAGACGGTGCAGGCCGGCCAGAGCATTCTCGCGCGGAGGACATCATGAGACCACTCAGAAAACGGCATGAGACACACCCGGAAGACAAGCAGAGAAAGCCGGTGCCCTTTCTCCCGAACTTCATCACCACCATGAGCCTGTTCTGCGGGTTCTACTCCATCATGTTCTCGCTGAAAGGCGACTTCCACTGGGCAGCAGTCCTCATCCTGGTGGCAGGGTTCATCGACGGGCTCGACGGCAGGGTGGCCCGCATGACGGGCACCACCTCGGAGTTCGGCAAGCAGTACGACTCGCTCTCCGACGTCATCGCCTTCGGGGTGGCCCCTGCCATGATGGTCTACCTCTGGCAGCTCAACGCCTTCGGCAAGCTGGGCTTCATCGCCACCTTCCTGTTCGTGGCCTGCGGGGCCCTGAGGCTTGCCCGGTTCAACATCGACACATCGGGTTCGCTCACCCATTTCACCGGGCTGCCCATCCCGGTGGCGGCAGCGGGCGTGGTGAGCACCTACCTCCTCACCGAGGAGCTCACCAGGATGATGGGACCGCTGCCCGAGCTGATGCCGGTTGCCGTGCTCCTGGGCGTGTACGTGCTGTCCTTCCTCATGGTGAGCAGCATTCCGTACCCGAGCTTCAAGCACGTGCATTATATCAAGGCGCACCCGTTCCAGCTGCTGGTGGCAGGGGTCCTCCTGCTCGTGGTGGTGGCCCTGGCGCCGGAGCTCATGCTCTTCGCTCTGGCCATGACCTTCATCGTCGGCGGGGCGCTCTGGAGCGGTGTGTCGTATCTCATTCAGGCCAGAACAGAAAGGAAAGGGATGAAGGGTGGAACGCATGAAGGGATCTCAGGACAGGATCATCATATTTGACACGACGCTCAGGGACGGGGAGCAGTCCCCGGGGGCCAGCATGGACGTGCACGAGAAGGTGCTGGTGGCCAAGCAGCTCGAAATCCTGGGCGTGGACAAGATCGAGGCGGGCTTCCCTATCACCTCGCCGGGTGACTTCGACGCGGTGCAGGCCATTGCCGGAGAGATCGAGAAGTCTTCCGTCGTGGGTCTGTGCAGGGCAAAGGACGAGGACATCCAGGCCGCCTGGGGCGCCATCAAGGACGCCCGGAAGCCCTGCATCCACACCTTCATCGCCACCTCGGACATTCACCTGAAGTATCAGCTCCGCATGAGCCAGGACGAGGTCCTCAAGTCCGTGGAGCACTCGGTGAGCCTGAGCAAGTCACTGTGTGCCGACGTGGAGTTCTCGGCCATGGATGCCACGCGCTCGGACTGGGATTTCCTGGCTGACGTGTACACCGTGGCCATTGCATCGGGGGCAGGCACCATCAACGTCCCTGACACGGTGGGCTACACGAACCCCCAGGAGTTTTTCAACCTCATCACGCACCTCAAGAAGAAGGTGAAGGACATCGAGAAGGCCGTGATCAGCGTGCACTGCCACAACGACCTCGGCATGGCCGTGGCCAACTCGGTGTCCGCGGTCATGGCGGGCGCCCGCCAGATCGAGTGCACCATCAACGGCATCGGCGAGCGCGCGGGCAACACCTCGCTGGAAGAGGTGGTCATGATCTTCAACGTGCGCAAGGACCTCTACGGTGTGACCTCGAACATCGACACCACCCAGATCTACCCCACGAGCAGGCTCATCACACACATCACGGGCATCCCGGTGCAGCCGAACAAGGCCATCGTGGGCGCGAATGCCTTTGCGCACGAGTCGGGCATCCACCAGGACGGCTACCTCAAGGAGCGCTCCACCTACGAGATCATGACGCCCGAGGCCGTGGGCCTGGGCACGAGCAGCCTGGTGCTGGGCAAGCACTCGGGCAAGCATGCGCTGTCCAAGCGTCTCGAGCAGCTCGGGTACCGCCTGGACGACAAGGACGTCAAGAAGGTGTTCAAGCGCTTCAAGGAGATCGCGGACAAGAAGAAGGAGATCTTCGACGAGGACATCGAGGCCATCGTGCTGGAGGAGATCTACCGCGTACCCGACAAGTACGTGCTCAAGAACATCGTGGTGAACTCCGGCACCGTGGTTGTGCCCACGGCCACGGTGCAGCTTGCCGTGGACAACAAGCTCATCCAGGAGGCGGGCTTCGGCAACGGTCCGGTGGACGCCCTGTACAAGACCATCATCAGGATGGCCGGCTTCGACGTCGAGCTCAAGAGCTTCACCGTGAAGGCCATCACGGGCGGCACCGACGCCCAGGGCGAGGTGACCATCGAGCTCACGGACAAGGGCAGGACAGCGGTGGGCCAGGGCTCCGACCCGGACATCCTCGTGGCCTGCGCCAGGGCCCTGGTGAACGCCATGAACCGCATGGAGTTTCTCAAGACCAGGCAGCGCTCCGATGCGCCGCACCTCTAGGAGACTGCACCAGTGGGAATGACCATTGCCGAAAAGATCCTGGCCGCCCATTCCGAGACGAAGGAGTTCAGGACAGGAGACATCATCAAGGTGAACGTGGACGTGGCCCTGGCCAACGACATCACGGCACCCATTGCCATCCAGGAGTTCAGGAAGAGCGGCGCCTCCTCCATGGCCCGACCGGACAGGGTGGTGTTCGTGCTCGACCACTTCACGCCCACCAAGGACATCGCCTCGGCCAACCAGTGCAAGTACGTGCGCGACTTCGCCCTGGAGCACGGCATGGAGAACTTCTACGACGGCGGCGAGGCCGGGGTGGAGCACGCGCTCCTGCCCGAGAAGGGTCTGGTCCTGCCCGGCGACCTCGTCATCGGCGCGGACAGCCACACCTGCACGTACGGTGCTTTGGGCGCCTTTGCCACGGGCGTGGGCAGCACCGACCTGGCAGGGGCCATGCTCACGGGCCAGGCCTGGATGAAGGTCCCCTCCGTCCTGAAGTTCGTGTTCACGGGCGAGCTGAAGCCCTGGGTGGGCGGAAAGGACCTCATCCTGTACCTCATCGGGAAGATCGGGGTGGACGGCGCCCTCTACAAGGTCATGGAGATCACCGGGCCTGCCATAGATGCCCTGGGCGTTGCTGACCGCATGAGCATGTCCAACATGGCCATCGAGGCGGGAGGCAAGGCGGGCATCATAGCGGCGGACCGGAAGACACAAGACTATGTGAAACCCAGGGCGAAGAGGCCGTACACGGTGTACGCGAGCGATCCTGATGCGGTCTACGAGAAGGTCTTCGTCTTCGACTGCGCGGACATAGATCTCCAGGTGGCCTTCCCGCACCTGCCGGAGAACGCCCGTGCCGTGGGCGAGGCAGGAGACGTGCGCATCGACCAGGTGGTCATCGGCTCGTGCACGAACGGACGCATCGAGGACCTGCAGGTGGCGGCAAAGATCATGAAGGGCCACAGGGTCGCAAAAGGTCTGCGCTGCCTGGTCCTGCCAGCAACGCCCGCGGTGTTCCGCCAGGCAGTGGCCGAAGGCCTCATCGACGTGTTCCTGGAGGCGGGCGCCATCGTGGGCCCCCCCACGTGCGGCCCGTGCCTGGGCGGCCACATGGGCATCCTGGCCAGGGGAGAGAAGGCGCTTGCCACCACGAACCGCAACTTCGTGGGACGCATGGGCGACCCGGGCAGCGAGGTCTACCTCTGCGGGCCGGCCGTAGCCGCCGCCTCGGCCGTTACGGGGAAGATAACCCCTCCCCAGGAGGTGGTGAAATGATCTTCAAGGGTCTTGCGCACAAGTTCGGCAACGATATCGACACGGACGCCATCATCCCGGCGCGGTACCTGAGCACCTCGGACCCGGAGGTGCTCAAGAAGCACTGCATGGAAGACGCCGACCCGGAGTTCCCCAAACAGGTGAAACAGGGCGACATCATCGTGGCGGGCAAGAACTTCGGGT